>CAZNAF010000104.1:0-5600 GCA_964570925.1 uncultured Anaerolinea sp. | reverse complement strand
AAATTTTGCCGTTCGCGCGAACGCCAGGGCGCTTTTCTCGACCGGCTTGATGGATACCATCTGTCCGCCTTCCACCGTGTTCGCAGCCTATAACCATTATCATGGACCTAAAGAGATCAAGGTGTACACCTATAACAATCACGAAGGCGGCGAGAACTTCCAGCGGACCGAACAGTTGAAATTACTTCAAACCATTTGGGAAACTTGATGAATTTGAATTAGGATAAACCAGAAGTAAACGGGTGACTGTTTGGCTTCTCAGGTTATGAAATTAGATATTGACCAAATCCTTGGATTTGGTCAATAAGTTTTTAATAATTCTGGCAATTGTCCAAGGACACCCAGGCGTAAAATTCTTGTTTATTCATTTATTGAGTAATTGAATCCCCCCGATTCTCCCGCTATCATAGAGATATCGTTAAAAGGTCATTGAACGATGACCTTTTCCCTGTTCACCTACAGTAAAGGAGGGGTATGGAAAAAAAGACGTTATGCATCAACGGGGTCAAGCGTATGGTGATCGCTGATCCCAATTCCACCCTGATGACTGTGCTTCGAGAACATCTTCTTCTGACCGACGTAAAAAACGGTTGTGATGAAGGACATTGCGGCGCTTGCTCAGTCATCTTGAATGGAAAGCTGACACTTTCATGCCTGGTAAAAATGGCAAAGGTGCCAGATGAATCAACCGTTCTAACCACGGAAGGGATCGGCCGGCCAGGTGCCCTGCATCCGATCCAGCAAGCCTTCATCTTTCACGGTGTGGCTCAGTGCGGCATTTGCACGCCCGGGTTTGTGGTTTCATCGAAAGCCTTGCTGGATGAAAACCCCAATCCAACCCGACAGCAAATCCGTGACTGGTTCACCAAACATCACAATGTCTGCCGCTGCAACGGTTACATTCCCTTCGTGGACGCTGTGATGGACGCCGCGGCGGTGCTGCGCGGTGAAAAGAAAATGGCTGACATCACCTTCAAAATGCCCGCGGATGGCAAGATCTGGGGAAGCAAATATCCCCGCCCGTCCGCGGAAGCCAAGGTCACAGGCACGTTGGATTATGGTGGCGACCTGGGGTTGAAAATGCCTCCGGACACCTTGCAACTTGCCTTGGTGCAAGCCGAGGTCAGCCACGCCAACATCCTGGGCATTGATACATCCGAGGCCGAAAAGATGCCCGGCGTCGTAAAAGTGGTCACACATAAAGACGTGAAGGGCAAGAATCGTATCACCGGCTTGATCACCTTCCCGACAAATTTAGGCGATGGGTGGGATAGGCCGATCCTCAACGACAAGAAAGTCTTCCAATATGGTGACGCGATTGCCATCGTTTGCGCGGACACGAAAGCTCACGCCGAAGAAGCCGCCAAGAAGGTAAAAGTGAGCCTGGAGGTGCTGCCCGCTTATATGAGCGCCCCGGCAGCCATGGCGGATGACGCCATCCAGATCCACCCCGGCACGCCCAACGTATATTTCGAACAGAAAACGGTTAAGGGGCCAGACACGGCGCCCATTATGGCAAGCGCGGCCTTCACCGCAGCAGGCGAATACTACTTGCAGCGGCAACCCCACCTTACCGTGGAACCGGATGTCGGTTTTGCCTATTTTGATGAGGAAGGCCGACTGACCATCCACTCCAAATCGATCGGCATCCACCTGCATCACGCCATGATCGCCCCCGGGTTGGGCATCGAACCCGAAAAACTGCGCCTGGTGCAAAACCCGGCCGGTGCCACATTTGGATACAAGTTCAGCCCCACCATGGAAGCCCTGTTGGGTGCGGCTTGCATGGCCACCGGCAGACCGGTCTTCTTGCGCTATAACTATCATCAACACATGACCTACACCGGCAAACGTTCACCCTTCTGGTTGAAATTAAAAATGGCCGCCGACAAGGATGGCAAACTGCTGGCCATGGAAGGGGATTGGTCGGTAGATCACGGGCCGTACTCCGAGTTTGGTGACCTGCTCACCCTGCGCGGTAACCAATACGTCGGCGCGGGATACGACATTCCCAGCATCCGCAATGTCGGCCGAACCGTAGCCACCAACCATATCTGGGGTTCCGCCTTTAGAGCGTATGGTTCTCCGCAAAGCTTTCTGGCTTCTGAAAGCTTGATGGATGAACTGGCTGAAAAGATGGGCATGGATCCTTTTGAATTGAGATATAAAAATGTCTACCGCCCGGGCGCGACCACGCCCACAGGTCAGGTGCCCGAGGTCTTCAGCTTCGTGGAGATGTTTGATGCCTTGAAACCGAAATACCTGGCGGCCAAGGAAAAAGCCAAAAAAGAATCCACCCCCGAACTCAAAAAGGGTGTCGGGATCTCGCTCGGTATCTATGGCTGCGGCCTGGACGGCACGGATTCCTCCGAGATCGCCGTGGAACTGACCCCCACGGGCGTCACCCTTTACACCAGTTGGGAGGATCACGGACAGGGAGCCGACATGGGTGTGCTGGGTACTGCTCACATGGCCCTCATGCCGTTGAAACTTGACCCCAAACAGATCAAACTGGTGATGAACGACACGGCCGTCACCCCCAACAGCGGACCTTCTGGCGGCAGTCGTCAACAAGTGGTGACGGGCAATGCCATCAAGGCGGGTTGTGAGTTGCTTTTAGCCGCGATGAAAAAACCGGATGGCAGCTACCGTTCTTACGATGAGATGGTGGCTGAGAAGATCGCCCTACGCTACTCCGGCACCTGGACGGCCACCATGGCTTCCAACTGTGACGCCAACGGTCAGGGCAAACCCTTCTCCAACTATATGTATGGTGTGTTCATGTCTGAAGTGACCGTGGATACCAAGACCGGCAAAACCAAAGTCGACAAGGTAACCGTTATGGCCGACATCGGCAAGATCAACAACAAGCTGGTGGTGGACGGCCAGATGTACGGCGGCATTGCCCAGGGCATCGGGCTGGCGCTCTCTGAAGACATCGAAGACATTACCAAACACGATAACATGCGTGGCGCCGGCATTCCTTATGCCAACGACATCCCGGATGAAATCGAACTGCATTACTTCGAGAACGTGCGTCCTGACGGCCCCTTTGGCGCGTCAGGCGTGGGCGAACTTCCACTCACCTCACCGCATGTTTCGGTGATCAACGCCATTGCCAACGCTACCGGTGTGCGCATCCGCCACCTGCCGGCTTATCCTGAAAAGGTCTTGGAAGCGCTTAAAAAGTAGTTTGCACGTATTGTAGATAAAAACGGGTGCATTCATCATGAAGCACCCGTTTTTGTTAGGAAAAATTGGCAAATAATTCTTTTCTTTTTTTCCGATTCATACATATATTTTGTCATCCTTCGAGATTTTCGACAATTTAACTTAAAAATGATTGCTAATCGGACAAGTGTTTTGTATAATTTTACAAGAGATTAATCAAAAAATTCCAATAACCCCAAAAAAATACGCCAGCCACTTTTCCACCAGGAGGAAAGTATGTTAAAAAAGAGCGTCATGATCAACGGTGTTCCGCGCATTCTCGTTACCAAACCGGATGCGACCCTTGCAGAGGTCATCAGGAACCAACTCGGCCTCACCGGTACCAAGGTTGGTTGTAATGAAGGCCACTGCGGCGCCTGTTCAGTCATCATGGACGGCAAACTGGTTCGGTCCTGTATTGTAAAAATGAACAAGGTACCAGATTGGGCCTGCATCACCACCATTGAAGGCATCGGCACCTCTGAAAAACTCGACCCAATTCAAAAGGCATTGATCCTGCACGGCGCCCCGCAATGTGGATTCTGCATGCCCGGCTTCGTGGTCTCTGCCAAAGCGTTGCTGGAACAGAATACATCTCCGTCTCGTGAAGACGTGCGCACCTGGTTCCAGAAGAATCTCAATGCCTGCCGCTGCACGGGCTACAAACCCATCGTGGACGCCGTCATGGATGCTGCTGCCGTTATGCGTGGAGACCAGCCGGCAGATTCGCTGGATTACAAACTCCCCGCCGACGGCCGTATTTACGGCGGAAAATACCCCCGCCCCTCCGCTGTGGCCAAGGTCACAGGCACGGCTGATTACGGCGCCGACCTGGGACTCAAGATGCCGCCGGATACGCTGCAGCTCGCTCTGGTGCAGGCCAAGGTCAGCCATGCCAACATCCTCGGCATCGATACCTCCGAGGCCGAGAAGATGCCCGGCGTCTTTAAAGTGGTCACGCACAAAGACGTGAAAGGCAACAACCGCATCAACGGGCTGGTGACCTTCCCGACCAACAAGTGCGACGGCTGGGACCGCCCCATTCTCTGCGACACCAAGGTCTTTCAATATGGTGACGCCATCGCCATTGTCTGCGCCGATACAAAGGAACAGGCTTTGGCCGCGGCCGAAAAAGTTAAAGTTGACCTTGAAGAATTGCCTGCCTACATGAGCGCCCCCGCTGCCATGGCGGATGACGCCATCGAGATCCATCCCGGCACTCCCAATGTTTACTATACCCAGGGCGTGGTAAAAGGCCCTGATACGAAGCCCCTTTTGGAAGGTGCCGCCCAGGTGCTGGAACAAAGCTACTATACCCAGCGCCAGCCTCACCTGACCATCGAACCGGATATGGGCTGCGCTTATTTCGATGAGGAAGGTCGTCTGACCATCCATTCCAAGAGTATCGCCCTCTATCTGCACGCGCTGATGATCGCTGACGGCCTCGGTATTGACTCTGCCAATATACGCATGGTACAGAACACCGCCGGCGGCACCTTCGGATACAAATTCTGCCCCACCAGTGAAGCGCTGCTGGGTGTGGCCTGCATGGCCACCAACCGGCCGGTTTACCTGGAATACGATTATCAACAATTTGTCACCTACACCGGAAAGCGTTCTCCTTTCTTTACCACGGTGAAAATGGGCGCGGATGCCTCAGGCAAGCTGCTCGCCATGGAAACCGACTGGATCGTCGATCACGGCGCCTACTCTGAATTCGGGGACCTGCTGACACACAAGGGCGCCCAGTTCATCGGCGCGGGTTACGACATTCCCAGCATTCGCGGCACCGGAAGAACAGTCTGCACCAATCATGCCTGGGGTGCCCCCTACCGCGGCTATGGCGCTCCCGAAAGTGAATTTGCCTCGGAATGCCTGATGGATGAGCTGGCCGAAAAGCTTGGCATGGATCCCCTTGAATTCCGTTACAAGAACGTTTACCGTCCCGGAGCCACCACCCCCACCGGCCAAACCCCCGAGACGTTCAGCCTGGAAGCCATGATCGACATCATGAGGCCGAAATATAAAGCCGCCCGGGAAAAAGCCGCCAAAGCCTCCACCCCTGAGGTGAAGAAGGGCGTGGGTGTCAGCATCGGCATTTACGGCGCGGGGGGAGACGGCCCTGACACGGCGGAAGCCTGGCTGGAATTGCTGCCAGATGGTTCCGTACTCTGCTCCACGACCTGGAGCGATCACGGCCAGGGCGCGGACGCCGGCGCGCTGGGCTGCGCCCACGAAGCCTTGCGCCCCATGGGCATCAAGCCTGACCAGATCCGCCTGGAATTGAACGACACGGCCAAGGTACCCGACGGCGGACCTGCCGGCGGCAGCCGCAGCCAGGTGATCATCGGCAATGCCATCAAGAACGCCGGGGAAAACATGCTTGCGGC
>CAZNAF010000103.1:0-5724 GCA_964570925.1 uncultured Anaerolinea sp. | reverse complement strand
CATGTAATTTGATTGAGCACATCTGGAAAAAACAAGTTCTGTTTCCTCCCACCGCAAATAATTATAGCAAATCTCGTATTTCTGACATAGAAAAACGCCCTCCATCACTGGAAGGCGTTCTAATTATCGATGATCGGATTCAACAAGCGAAAAATAGTCACCAGTCAGAGATTTTTCAGATCAATACCATCTACTGATTTCCTGGATTTTTTGCTGCCATTTTGGAATTGTGGATTTGACAACGAACCCGCCTATTTTAACTCTTCATTATTACGACACACTTTATGTGCAAAAGGTGTTTTTTTATCTACAGGGCGAGTTGTTCCAAAAGGTTACGTGCCTGTGCTGCAACCGCCTCTTTCAACCCACCAGGCTCCAAAATTTCCACAAAACCAGACAGACCGAAGATGAGCATTTTCGCCTGCAATTCAGACTCCATGGAAAGGGATATGGTCTTCCACCCCCCATTTTCCGCATCGGATGTCATTTCCCAGCGCCCGGGAAAAAGCGCTTTGACAAACAAAATCCGGTCAGGGTGGACCATTAAAGTGCAATGGTAGCCTGATGAAAAACTTTCAAGGTTCTGCGTGTGCGCGCGCCAGTAAGTCGGAAGGTCAAAATCGGGACGGCGTGTAAACGATCCGACGAGCAGTAGCACTGAATGAAAACGATTAACGCGATAGGTACGCATTTCCCCGTCGCGTTCAGCGAGTAAATACCACACGCTCGACTTGCAAACCAGACTATACGGGGCAAGCGTACGCTCGGCAATGATGCCTTCATAATTCTCATACTTTACTGTAATCATTCTGTCTTCATACACAGCCCGCTGAATCTCCTCCCAAAAAGGCGAGATCGAAGTCTCACGCCACCACCACGCCGGATCGATCAGCAGGCGCTGGCGAATATGGTCCGCGGTGGAATGATGGGTCTTCGGCAGAGCCGCCAACAACTTAAGGATGAGACGTTCGCCGGCATCGCCCAACCCCACATCCCGCAAGACCTCATTGTTTTGAGCGATGAACAGGCTTTGCACTTCCAGGGTATTCAGGCCGGTCAGGGTGGTGCGATATTCCTCGGCGAGCGTAATCCCACCTCCGTGCCCGCCCTCTGAATAAACAGGTACGCCCGAAAACGACAAGGCATTGATATCACGCAGGATCGTCCGGCGTGAGACCTCCAATTCCTGCGCCAACGCTTTGGCGGTCATTTTGCCGCGCGTTTGCAGCAAAAGAATGATGGACAACAAACGGTCTGCTCGCATGGCGGTTTTCCTCGCTCTTGGGTGACATAAGATGTCACCCAATGGATTGTATCATCAGAATAATTCAGAAATCAAAAGGAAAAACGAAATGAGTAAAACAACAAAAGGCTATTTTGATTTGGGGGATGGGCAAATTTATTATGAGACTGCGGGCAAGGGGACACCCCTTGTGCTGTCGCACGCCGCCTTCCTGGACGGCAGAATGTTCGATACCATCTGGGAACCTCTCGCAGAGCAGTTCCGCGTGATTCGATACGACATGCGCGGCTTCGGAAAGTCCAGCCCGGCAACGGGTCCGCTTTGCCGCCGTAACGATCTGGACCGCCTGTTGACGCACCTGGACGTAAATCAAGCCCATCTGGTTGGTTGTTCCAATGGCGGACAGATCAGCCTCGACCTGGCGCTTGAACAACCTCAGCGCGTCAAATCTTTAACCCTGGTGGGGTCAACCCCCAGTGGATTTGCATTACACGGAGAACCTCCCCGCTACCTAATGGAAATGTTCGCAGCTGCGCAAAGTGGTGATTTTAATCTCGCCAACGAACTTCAAATCCGCATCTGGCTGGACGGCCAACATCGTGAACCTGACCAGGTTGACCCGGTTCTACGAAAATTTGCTCTGGAGATGAATCGTATTCCGGTTACCCAAAATACCTTCTTTATCTCCGACATGCAGCCAGACAGCCCGCTTGATCCACCCGCCATTACCCGGTTGGAATCGGTAGCCTGCCCCGCATGGATTGTCGCCGGAGCGCTTGATCACTCCGAGGTCTTGCGCGCTGCCGATGAAATGGCCAATCGGATTCCCAAGGCACGAAAAACCATCATCGAATCCACCGGCCATGTCCCCAGTTACGAACAACCTGAACGGTTTGTTGAAATGTTGATGAATTTTTTGGGCGGAATCAATTGATCCGCGGCTCAGCCTTCGAAGCAATCTCTATACGCACGCTGGAGATTGCTTCGAAAGGTTCCCGCTTTACACTCGCAGTAGAACGCGGCCTATCCCGCCCCGAATGAGAGTAACATCATTGCACTGAACATATAGACCGAGGCATACTTGAACAGGCCAAAATTGACGCGTTCATTCGGCCTGAAAACGCTCCACAATGCCAGTAAAAGCAATCCGATTGAAAGCACAGACAACAACCGGATGAAACCCCATTGGACCCCGGTGAACACACCTGCTGCACCAATGCACAAAGCCGCCAGTACACTTGAGACTGCGATCACGATCCGAGTGGACTTTAACCCGTAAGCCGCCGGGAAGGTGGGAATCCCGGCTTTTTGATAATCGGCTGCATAGCGGATGGAGAAGGTTAAAATGTGGGTGGGGATCCAAAAAAAGATGGCCAGACTTAACAATATCCCCAACCCGTCGATCTGCCCCAATCCGAAAACGCGGCCGGCCAGGATGGGCATGCCTCCCGAAATTCCGCCCCAGACCACGCTCCAACACGTCCGCCGTTTCAACCAGATCGTGTAGATCACCACATCGGTGAACAAACCGCAAGTCACGACCAGGCTGTAAAGCGGATCCAGAACCGCCGCAAGGCCGACCCCCAATATGGAAAGGACCAGACCCAACCGCAAAGCCTCCCTGGGTGATAGATCTGCTTTTACCAGCGGACGGTTGCAGGTTCTGTCCATGGCGGCATCGATATCCCGGTCGAACCACATGTTCAACACAGTGCTGCCCGAAATGGCCAGGAACAGACTGACGGTAAGTTCGATGAATGAATACCAGTGCATTACCGGACAGCGTGCGCTCATGTATCCCGCCAGGCCTGTGAAAAGCAACAATCCTGTCTGCAGGCTTTTAATTAATTTTGTGTAATTTCGAAATCGATCTTTTACCGTTGTCCACATGGGTGTTTCTCTTTTTTATAATGAAACGCAGAACTTCCTACCGCGAACCCGGGCATACCCAAAGGGATGCCCTTTTGTAAAAAAGAGCGTTACTTTGAAAAAAGCTCACAGGTTGAGTGTTTCTTGCCCTGTGAGCTTCTGTCACCATTACCCAACCAGTTTTTCAGGTTCCATCCTCGTCCATTTTGCCCACAATCCCGGCCATAAAAGGACGACCAGCAGACCCAAACAGGCGATAGGACCCAGTGCGAACATGGAGAAGCGGCCCAATTCCGTGGCCGTGGCAATCGTCAATGGAATGCCGACCACCAGCTCGGTGACTGCAGAAATGATCCCGACCACGCGCATCCATTCCTTTGATTTGAAAATGATCCCGACGGTGATGATGGCCCATCCGATCATCGCCACCCAATGCAGACGTTCAACCATATAGAAGATCGGATCGCCGTGGGTGATCATTCGGCTGGTGCTCGAGACGCCGTTCATCCAGCAGAAAATGTAAGCGACACCGGTGGCCAATGATAAAAAGGTCTGCATCCATGAGATCTTGCCAACGAGTTTGAGGAACAGGAAATAAAGAAACAGATACGGTACAAAAAGCGGAATGTATACGGGCGGCAAATCCGCGGCCATGTAAGGCACATTAATGAACCAGCTCGCCAGGAGGGCTAAAACGAGCGCGATTTGGGTCACGAAAAACGCCCATTTTTTACCGGTGAAATATCCATATGCGCTCACCGCGAAGAGCACACCGGCCAAAACACCCACGTCGCACAACAAGGGATGGATGTATTTGAGCAGGATTTCACAGCCCGGCTCGGCGGATTGAGTGTGCATTCCGATTTCGTACCAATTCATGAATAACACCATGTGACCGATGATGCCGATCAATGCGGAAATTGAGGCAAGAATTCCTCCCAGGATTTGATTCTTCTTCATGCTTCTTCTCCTTTTTGATTTGAATGAATTTTTTCAGGTTGATTCGTGCTGGTCCAATACAAATCACAGGAGGGTTTCCTGATTTCTTCAAGGAAACTCCCGAGAAAAAGTCCCGATTGTCACAACCGGGAAAATTTCACCAGCGATTTAAATTTGTTCCTGACTTATAAAAAGTAGCACACAAGAACTGCCAAAACTTTGCTTTAAGGCAAATGGAGCCCTGCTATAATGATTAAGATGGAAACTGTACAAGAAATCCTGCAGCAATTTGATATTTTTAACACACTAAAGGAATCGGAACTTGGCTTGCTTTCCCGACAGGCGGTGAATAAGAAAATGGAGAAGGGGGAGGCACTGGTCCTGCAAGGGGATAACTGGCCTTACTTTTTTCTGGTTCTGGATGGTGAACTGGTCGCGTTGAAGGAATCCATCGAAGGACGAAACCTGGTCATCACCACTTTTCGAAAAGGGGATGTTTTTTGGGGGTCCTCGTTCTTTCAAGACGATGCGCCGCAGCTGGCCACGCTCCAGGCCAACGCTCCCACGGTCGTGCTGCTCTGGTCAAGGAAACGAATCGAGCCGGTTTTCAAACAAAACGGCGAGTTAAGTTGGAAGTTGTGTCAGATGATGATGCTGCGCATGCAGCGTGCCAGCGCCATCGTCAATGATCTGGCGTTCCTTTCGGTGTCCTCAAGGCTTGCCCACCTGCTTCTGGAAAACTTCTCCAACAACGGCGAAGAGAGCATGGAACGCTCCCTGACCCTCGACGATATGGCGGCAAGGATCGGAACCACCCGCGAAATGGTTTGCCGGGTGCTCTACCGTTTCGCAGACAAAAATTTCATCAAAGTCACCCGCACCGAATTCGTTTTAACCGATCGCGAAGGTTTATCAGGGATCGTGGAGTGTAAATAAGAGGGAATGGATTGGATTTTTATCCCTTCCATCGAACAGACGCTTGCTGATTACCAATTGCTATTCACAAATTACCGTGCTGGCTGGCAGGTCTTCTTCTCGGATCCGATCATGCCCTCTGCCGCTTAGAAGACTCCTCCAATCAAGATCAACAGGGCAGAAGCAGTAAAAATAATGGGACACAGTTTAAACGGGAGCATCTTTACTTTAAACCCTGTCAACAGAGAAACAATAGCCAAGACGATTAATCCGACAGCAGCAATGGAATACACCGCCTTTGAAATAATAGATACGGGATCGATGATTGAAACCGTGCCAACGAGTACACCGATGAAGATCAATGAAACTCCTTCAACGATCCATTCCATCGTAATGATATGACGGTTGTCATTACTGATTTCTCCAAACCCTTTCACAACTGATTTCGTTGGGATGAGATGTGCAACTCCCCACAGGGTTGTGAACAATGCGCCAAGGTAAAGCAAAATAGTATTCATATTTTTTCCCTCACACAAAACAATTTAGTTCAACAGAAAAATTTTCTCCTGAATCATCTTAACAATCTCTGATCCGGGTTGTCAAGCGGGAGAGCGTTACAATTCCTTTTAAATCGTTGAAATTTTTCTTATATCTCTCGCATTTATGACGCTTCTTGATCACTACTGAATCATCCCTTCCAATGAAAAAAGTGCCCATCCGATTGAACTGCACCCCAAAAGTTGGACACCACCAACAGA
>CAZNAF010000102.1:0-5765 GCA_964570925.1 uncultured Anaerolinea sp. | reverse complement strand
GCCTTTAAGGGGTTTTACGCCTACGCCGCCGCCCCGGACTGGTACCTGCCCAGGGAGCAGTACCTGATCACCGGCCTGGCCCCCCTGGTCGGCATCACCGCCCTGTTCACGGCACTGATGTTCGCCCTGCCCGCGGGCTGGACGCGCGCACTGTTCTGGATGCTGGTATTGAACACCAGCGGCGCGGCCGGCGACCTGTGGATGGTGTGGGCTTTGCTGCGCTCCCCCGCCGACTTGCTGGCCCGCGACCGCGGCGAGGTGCTGGAGATCTTTGCACCGGAGGGCGTCAATTCGTGATTGGTGATAAGTGGCATTTTTTTCTCTCGCAACCCTGGAAAATCACCCAGGATTCGCAAAGAGCGCTCAAGGCGCAACCCTTTAGCCTCGCACAGAACGCTCGTCTGTTAGGGCAGGTGTACGCAGAGAAAATCTTGTAAGGGTGGGGCTGGACCCTGTCCATCTATCTCTCGCAAAGACGCAAAGGTCGCTCTGGTAAGGGTGAACGGCACCATTCGCTTTACTCAGGTGTGCAACCCCAAAGCGCAGAACCATGCGCTTTTGGGGGCAGGTACACCGCGACCGTTCGCCTCTACAAGAAACGCGATGATGGCTTGTGGACAGTGTGCATGATGGATATAACGCGGGCGTACGGCCGTACGCCCCTACAAGAAACACGATGATGTTCTGTGGACAGGAAATAATCGTAACCCCATGCTTAAAAATCGACAAATATTCTGGTAGGGGCAATTCATGAATTGCCCCTACGTGTAAATATCGCGCGAGGACCCGCCCCTACGTGGGGCGTGTATGTTCGGTTGTTAAGGTTCAGACGTGATTTGCGGCGTATTTGTTTTTGAAAAATATCGAAAACAAAAAAACAATTCGCGGTTTATTCCTCGGAAGAATCTTCTGTCAGGGTGTCTGATTTGCCCATGAAGGAATCGATCTGGTTGTTGAAATACTCGATGATCTTTTGCATGGAGCGGCTGGTGCGGGCGTTGCGGTGAAAGGGGAGCATGCTGGTGCGGCCTTGTTCGTAGGCGTTGAGGAGGCGCGTGAGGGCGATGGCAGCCAGGGAGAGGTTGCGCATGGTCTCGTTGATCGTATCCATCTCTGTTTGTTTGATGCCGTTCTCGTAGGTCTTATTGATGAAGTCTTTGTATTGAATGACGGCGGTGTTGAGGTCAAAAAGCTGGGCGCGTTCGAGGGGGGAGGTGTTGTAAATGGCATTGCCTTGGACGTAGAGTCCGTGTTTGAGGGCGTTGAGGTTGCCGGGCGGGGCGCCGCGTTTCTTTTTGGTGACTTGAGCGGCAGGGGGTTCCTGAGAAGGCAGGGGCTGGACGGTAATGATGTGCGGGACAGCGGGCGGGGGGTTTTCTTCGGGAGGCGGGTACATTTCGAGGATCTTTTCGATGGGGACCTGACCTGGGAAGGTATCCGAGTCGAAGGAGTCTTCATCGAATTCATCCGAGCAGTCGTCAAATTCATCCAAGGGGTGGTGGAGGGGCATGGGTATGGCCTTTCTGGTAATGAAACGTGAACCAATCACTTGAAAAGTATCATTTGGGAAGGAGGGCTGTGCAGGCGGGAGTGACCCCGCGGTTAAAATAGCACTAATGTTCTATTTTGTCAAGGGGGAAATATTTAAACAAAAACCAGAGATATAGGATTCCCCAAGCAATGCCGGAAATCACACGGCGTGAAGCCGAATTTCATCACTGGTAATTTCATTATACAGGAATTAAAACAGAAGAAAATCCACAATAGAAAACCCTTAGAAGTTTTCGGTATCAGTTAGCCAGTTTTGAGGGTTGGTGACAATATATTCGGCGATGTTGTTGTATTCCAGTTCGGTGGTGATGATGTGTTCGTAGTAGTTACGCTGCCAAACAGGGAAGCCGGGAGAATTTCGTAAAAGATTAATTTGTTTCGTAACAGAGGATTTGAAACCCGCCATAAAGGACCCCACCGATTTCGACGGTGGTCCAGAAAGGTGGGTAGGGGCGTCCGGCCGGACGCCCGTAACAGGGTTGATGATGAAAATGGCGTGGAAATGATTGGGCATGACCACGAATTCATCCAATTCAATTTCTTTGCGGATTTGCGGTGAACGTAGCCATTCGGTTTCGACGATGCGACCCAGGGCGTTCACGTGCATTTGAGCGTCATTGATTTCACCAAAAAGAGATTCTCGTTCATGGGTGACGATGGTGATGAAATAAGCACCCGCGGATGAATAATCGTATCCGGGGAGGCGAATGGACCGGCGATTAAATTTGTATTGCTCAGACATGGTTAACCATTATCATTTTTTGGACGATCCCTGGATATACAGGGCGATAACCAGACTTTGGGCGAACCCCGGAAATGGGCGTCCGCCGGACGCCCCTACGAGGTGGATTCGACAATTTTGATTTCGTCGTCGGTCAGGCCATATAGCTCGTAGACCAGCCGGTCGATCTCACGATCGGTGGAATCGATCTCGCGGGTCAGGCGCTCTTGCTCTTGCGGAGTTGTTGGGGTGCGCTTGTGCAGATCGAGCATGCGCTCGACCAGCGCCACCATGCGGTCGTGCTGCTTGACCTCAGCAGGTTTGGAGAAGTCGATTGTGCGAATCGGTATTCTTGATAAGTAAGATTGATTCATATCATCAGCTAAATAATTGACACACCAAAAATTAATAAGTTTTGAGGCAATAATTGATAATAAAAATTTTAAATAAATAGGATTATCATTTACAGATACAATTACTTGTAAAGTCTTCATTCCTGCAGAATTTCTACGTTCATCATATGAACACACAATTCTTTGTTTCCACCTCATTTTTTGAATTCTAATTATCCAAATTTTTGGATGTGTATAAAAGGAAATATTCTTTGTAGATGTTAGACTTTTTGTACATACTCGTAAGCCATCATCAACGTGATATCGTTCAACATCTTTTGGAATAACCATTAAACTTTCACCAGTTTCATCAATTTTTAATGCAAATTTACTTCCTTCTTCTCCCCTTGAAATTTTATATATATTGGTTAAAGTTCCTAAGGAAGGCCAACCTTCCATCTTTTTTACTATCCCTTGAGCTATTTCGTCAGGCAAATAACCAATAATCATGTCTGGATTATTTATCCAAACTTTTTGAGCAACAGTACTGACTTTTGACCAATTTCCTTGTCCAAATAAATTTAGTCGATCTTCTGATGAAGTAATATACCTACTTAATTGCCGATGAATAATTTTATTATCTTCACTATATGGTTTTCTAACAAAAAAAACTAGACACCAGGTATCTCGAACTTGAGAAAAAACAGGGCCTGTTTCAATTAATTCACTAATTGAAGTTTCGTTCAGTAGAAATGAACGAATCGGCAACAATTCATTCTTTCGTAAAAATGTATCGGGAGTAATAAAACCCAAGATGCAATTAATGCCTAAGATTTTATATGCAATTTCAATAAAAATAGCATACGAATCAAGTGATGGCGTTTTTGCAACTATGTAATGATTTCGTAGATAATTTTCATCTTTTCTACAAAACTCGTAACCCCAAGGTGGATTTCCTATGACGGCATCAAATCCGCCCTTCGCTCCGCTCGCAAACACCGCCGGAAACGCACTTTCCCAATCGAAGGGGTTTACACGCCGGCGTTCGTTTTCGTCAACGATCAACTGACCAGCGAAATAGTCCTGGCCGATGAGGGAGTTACCGCACTGGATGTTGCGCCCCAGGTCGGGCAGGGCGCGCTCCAGCCCCAGCGAGAGCTGGCCGGTTTCCTCCTCCAGCACCTTGAGGAGCAGGCTGAGCTTGGTCACTTCCACCGCCTGCGCGTCGATATCAACGCCGTGGATACTGTTGACCAATATTTCTTTCTTCCTGGCCGTGGTCAGCTTGAAAGACCCTTTCTCAGAAGCGATCAAGGCGGGGGCTTTGCCCTTGGACCACTTCTCCGCGCCGTCGGCAAGATACCACTTCAAATGCCAGTCCAGCAGGTATTGATACGCCCCCAGCAGGAAGGAACCGCTGCCGCAAGCCGGGTCTACGATCTTCAGTTCCGCGGCATCGTTGGGGGTCTTGCCTTCCAATAGTTTGCCGACCGTGTTGGCCACAATGTAATCCACGATGTATTTGGGCGTGTAATACACTCCGCCAGCCTTGCGCACCTCGGGCTTTTCTTCAATACGCGCCTGGTGACCGGCCGTCAGATGGATCACCCTGCCCAGAAACTGCTCATACACCTGTCCCAAAATCTCCACAGGGATCTCCTTAAAGATGTAGGGGCAGGGATAATAAATATCCTTGACGATCTCCTTCAAGACCTTGTCGTCGATGGTGAGGCCGGGTGTGAAAGTGTCCGCGGCGCTGGTGCCTTTTTCTTCCGTGAAGTGGAAGAGCCCGGAGTTGTATTTCATGTCGGCACGTTTGAAGAGTTCCACCATCTGCGCGTAAATACCCGGTTTTTCAAGCATGCTCTTGAACTGCTCTTCGGGTTCGATGCCGCGATCTTCGCAGATGCGCAAAAAGAGGATGCGGTCGATGGTCATCTGCACGGCGAAGTTCAACTGCCCTTCCTCCCTAACCTGCTCGTTGCGCAGGGCGATGTTGAGCGCCAACAGCTTGCGCCAGCTTTCGATGCTTTCGAGGATGGCGTCATCCACCTCTGTGGTTCCCTTTTTGCCCTTTGACGTTTCGGCATAGCGGTCGAAGGATCCTTTCCAGACCGCCTCACGCGAGAAAATGGCGGCGATCTCGTCCCACTTCTCCACGTAATCGGTGTACTTGTAAAAAAGGTCCCGCCCGGTGGCGGCGCTGTCAGAGGGGTTGGGTTTGTTCTTGCAGTTGTAGACGGCAAATTCCTCAAAATCCGTGAGGATACTCAAGGGGAGGTGGGCATTCCAGGCGTAGCGTTTGAGTTGGTAGGCCGGGTGGATGTCGTACTGGATATCCACGGCAGGTTTCTTGGCTTCCACGTAAAATTTGCGTTCCTTGCCGATCCTGAAGGTGTAATCAGGCGCCTTGGATGCCCCGTCAATGCGTAACGAGTCTTCGATCTTGACATCCTGGTATTCAGGGGAGACACCGGCGCGGTTGTAGATGTCCCAACCGAGGGCTTCAAAGAAGGGATCGAGGAACTGCTGCCTTAACTGCGCCTCGTTATACTTGCCCGAGCGGTAGGCTTCACGATTCTCTTTGAACTTATCCACGAGTTGTTTGATGGATTCAGGCGCTGGCATGCTTCCTCCCCGGTTGCGTTTGTCTCTTGTGCCTTATTTTATACCATTTATTATACCGAGGCCGCATGGCAGGTGTGTATGGCGAAATGGGTGATCCGAAGCATACGCGGGCGAGGCGCGCCTCGCCCAACCAAGAAACGGGATGATGGTTTATGGATAGGTTATGTGATGGAGAGAACGCAGGCGTACAGCACCATTCGCTTCGCTCAGGTGTGCAAACACCGCGACCGTACGCCCAACAAAGAAACGTGATGATTGTTTGTGGGGGCGATTCGTGAATCGGACCCACGGTAATTAATAATGGTTTTCTCTGCGAACTTAGCGCCTTTGCGAGAGATAAAAAACCGCAAGGGACAATTCGTCCCTCTCGCAAAAATCGCTCGGGGACGCACCCCCTAGTCGCAAAACCATACGCCTGTGGGGGCAGGTAGATCGCGTGAATCGCCCCTACCACAGCGTGACGGCAGAACCCTGGGATAAAAAACCTTAAAAATTGGCGGGGGAAACCCAATCTTAAGTCACCCCCCAATCTG
>CAZNAF010000101.1:0-5772 GCA_964570925.1 uncultured Anaerolinea sp. | reverse complement strand
TAAAACGCACATGGCCGCGCAGTCGGCGCATATTTTGGTGGTCAACCACGCCCTGCTGCTGGCCGATATCATCACCGGCAGCCGCGTGCTGCCCGAATACAACTACCTGATCGTGGACGAGGCGCACCATTTGGAATCCGCCTCAACCAACGCGCTTTCCTTCCGCATCACACAGATGGATTTCGTGCGCATGCTGCGCGAGATCGGCTCCACATCAAGCGGCATGACCGGCCGCCTGCTTGGACTGCTCTCGCACTCCCTGCCGCCCGCCGACCTGGCCGCCCTGAACATGGCCGGGCACAAGATCGCCGACCTGCTCTTCAGACTGGAAAACGATTTTTCGGATTTCGTCAAAACCCTGGCGCTCTTCATGGAAGACCTGCGCGAAGGCCAGCCGGTGAGCAATTACGGCCAGCAGGCGCGCATCCAGCCGGCCACGCGCACCCTGCCCGCCTGGTCTGAGGTGGAGATCGCCTGGGACAACACCCATGGCAGCGCGCAGGCCTCGCTCGCCCTGGTGGCCGATTTTCACAAGGCCGTCAGCGACGCCCTCGACCAGCCTGCCGAAGACATCGAAGACACCCTGGGCTCCCTGGCCAGCGTCAACCGGCGCCTTTCCGAGGCGGTGGACATGATGAACAAACTGGTCATGGAACCGGACAGCCGCTACGTGTATTGGGTGGAAGTGCAGGCCAACACCTACAGGCTGGTGCTGCAGGCCGCGCCGCTCAATATCGGCCCGATGATGGAAGAATACCTGTGGCACGAGAAATCGGCCATCGTGCTCACCTCGGCCACGCTCACCACCAGCGGCGGATTTGACTACCTGCGCAGCCGCCTCAACGCCGATGAAGCCGAAGAGATCGTGCTGGGTTCGCCCTTTGATTTTGAAAGCTCCACCCTGCTCTACCTGGCCAACGACATCGCCGAACCGGCCGACGCCAACGCCTACCAGCGCGAGGTCGAATCCGCGCTCATCCGCCTGGCCAAGGCCACCGGCGGACGCATGCTGGCGCTCTTCACCAGCTACGCGCAACTGAAACGCACCTCGCAAAACATTTCCGCCGCCCTGGCGGATGATGACATCCAGGTCTTTGAGCAGGGCGAAGGGGCTTCGACCAACATGCTGCTCGAGACCTTCCGCGAGTCACCGCGGGCGGTGCTGCTGGGCACGCGCGCCTTCTGGGAGGGCGTCGATATCCCCGGGGAGGCGCTCTCGGTGCTGGTGATCGTCAAGCTGCCCTTTGACGTGCCCTCCGACCCGGTCATCGCCGCGCGCGCCGAGACCTTTGACGACGCCTTCAACGAATACAACCTGCCAGAAGCCATCCTCAAGTTCCGCCAGGGCTTCGGACGCCTGATCCGCACGCAGTCTGACCGCGGCGTGGTGGTGATCCTTGACAAACGCGTGCTGACCAAGAAATACGGACGACAGTTCATCGAGAGCCTGCCGGTCTGCACCACCAAGGTGGGCTCGGTGGTCGATCTGCCGCGCGCGGCGGCCAAGTGGCTGGAATGATTGATTGACCATGCAACAAAATCTCTCTCGCCAAGCCGCAAAGGACGCAAAGGAGATCTAATTACAGGAGTCAGACATGAAGATCATGGAAGCTCTGGCAAAGGAAAACCTGATGCTGGTCAACGGCAGACGCTGGCTGGTGCTGCGCAACGGCGCTTACATCGTGTTTGAACATCACCTGCGCAAGGTGACCGATGCGCGGCTTTACCAGGGCGAGGACGAAGAAACCGCGGTCCGTTTCTTACTCGAAGGCGGCGGGGCAACCGGAGCGCAAAAAGAGGCATAACCCGGCGCGCTTTCACGGGTTAAAAACGATGCAAGATAAAAACTATTTGGAGTGAACGATGAAGTATGTGATCGGAGTGATGCGTCCCAATTTTTTACTACTGGCGGTCTCGTGCGTCTTTCTTGGAATGGCTGCCGCCATTTGGGCGGGCTATGCGATCAATGTGCTTGACGCCGTACTGTGCTTTGTGGGCGGCGTGCTGGTGCACGGCGCGGTGAACGCCTTTAATGAATATGAAGACATCAAGAGCGGGCTGGACTTCAAAACCCAACGCACGCCCTTCAGCGGCGGCAGCGGCACGATCGTGCCCGTGCCCGAAAAAGTGAACCTGGCCTTGTGGACGGGCATCGTGTGCAGCGCCATCAGCGCCGGCATCGGCGTGTATTTCGCCTTCACCCAGGGCTGGCAGATCCTGCTGCTCGGCGCGGTGGGACTGTTCGTGATCGTGGTGTACACCCCCTGGCTGAACAAGGTGCCCGTACTGTGCCTGGTGGCCCCCGGGTTTGGCTTCGGCACGCTGATGGTGATGGGCGTTTATTTCTGCCTGACCGGCAGCTTCTCGTGGACGGCGCTGCTGCTTTCTTTTGTGCCCTTCTTTTTGGTCAGCAACCTGCTGCTGCTCAACCAGTTCCCCGACGTCGAGCCGGACCAGTCCGTGGGGCGCAAGCACCTGCCCATTATGATCGGGCGCAAGGCCAGCGCGGTCATCTTCGCGCTCTTTGAGCTCTTCACCTACATGGTGATCGTGATCGGCGTGGCCAGCGGCCTGATCCCCGCCTGGACGCTGATCAGCCTGGTCACGCTGGTGTTCGCCATCCCCGCCGCGCTGGGGGCGCTGAAGAACGCCGACAACCTGCAGAAGCTGGGGCCTTCCATGGGGCAGAACGTGCTGCTGAACCTGATCACGCCCGTGCTGCTGGGCGTGGGGATGTTGATCGGATAAGAGCAGTGATTGGTGATTAGTGATTAGTGATTGGCGCTCAGGGAAAGCATTGGGCGTCTTTTTTTGTATAATTAGCGATAGTAATAATTAATTGCTGTGGGCAGGCGGGTGATCTTTCGATCGGCGAGGCGGGGAGTATTGTTAATTACCAAGCTTTTCTTACGAATACAAATAATCTGTTAAGGAGGGTGGGTTCGTAACTTGAATCCACCCTCGCTATTGAACAGGTGAGATACAACGAAAACCCACATTATGGTAATTATATGTAGGATTGTTATAGAAGCGATACGCACTTCGAAGGTTGTAGTCAATATCGTTCCACGCTCCACCGCGAACAACTCGATATTGTCCGGTAGATGGTCCAATCGGGTTGGGCTCAGGAACATATAATAAACTTGACTTATACCAATCCGCTGTCCACTCCCTGACATTGCCGGCCATATCCATTGCACCATAGGGGCTGTTACCCTGTGGAAAACTACCTACTATTGTAGTATCTCCAATACTATTTGTGAAATTGGCCTGATCACTGGTCGGTGAAGAGTCTCCCCATGGGTAGGTGTAACCCTCTGGCCCCCGCGCGGCTTTCTCCCATTGCGCTTCTGTGGGTAACTGACGTCTAGCCCAATTACAATATTCATTGGCTTGATTCCAGTCCACGTAAATCACCGGACAATTATCAAATTGAGTATTTCCAAAATATGAATTACGTTTGTTGGAATTGAGACTATGTGGTAAGGTGCATACACCATCGTCTACACATTTCGCATACATGGCATTGGTCACCTCGGTCTGGTCGATCCAGTAGGCGTCCAGGAATATCTGATGCTGAGGGTGTTCATCCAAATTACCCTTGCTATCTGGTGATCCCATAATGAAATAGCCTTCGGGTACGTAGTTTAATGTCATACCATCAATCTGGGATACCTGAGTAGAACCAATACTGAATTGGTTTGGCGTTTTTGTTGGTTGGATTGATGTTGTAGGTAAAGATAATAATTTGCTCGCACTTAAAGCACAACGAAACCCAATTCTATTCGAATTAATTGTTGACTCCATAACATTCCAACGGTTAGAACTATAAAGATCATAACTATGGCTGGTAAAACTTCCACCCCTTACTATTCGTTCTTCACCACTCGAAGGTCCGGTGGGATTAGTCTCAGGTTCCGATGAATATTCTCCCCACCAATCCGCTGTCCACTCTTCAACGTTACCTGCCATATCCAGCGCTCCGAAAGGACTGGCGCCTTCTGGTTTACTGCCTACTTTAATAGTATCCCCGGTATAAATATCATTATCTATTCTATCGTAATTTGCCAGGTTTGAACTGACAGAACCATTGCCCCATGGATAATTAAAACTTTCAGGGCCTCGCGCAGCCATTTCCCACTGAGCCTCTGTGGGTAGTTCACGACCTGCCCATGTACAATATGCATCAGCTTGATACCAATCCACATAGATCACGGGGAAGTCGTCGAATTGCGCATTTTTAAAATATGCCTCGCTTTTATTTGAAATAAAATTATGCGGAGGTGTACACCCATTATCCGCTACACACATCTCATACATGGCGTTTGTTACCTCTGTTTGGTCGATCCAATATTCATCCAGATAAACTTGATGCTGAGGGTGTTCGTCATCGTTTCCGTATCCATCCCGAGACCCCATGGCGAATTCCCCGGCGGGCACGTAAACCAATGTCATGCCGTCTATAGGTGAACTCAACACGGAACCAATACTAAAAGGTTTTGGTGTCACAGTCGGTGTCGAAGTCGGTGGCATCTGAGTTGGGGTTGCAGAAATAATCAGACCAGGTGTAATCGTTGCGGCTTCGGTCACCATTGGTCTTGGCTGGAACAAAGAACTTATAAATTCCGGGAAGTTTTTTCTCAAATAAGTTCCAGTTATTAAAAAGGCTGAAACAATGATCAAGGCGAGAGACAAAATAAGAATGGTCTTTTTGTGTATTTTCGCAAAACTCTTTATCTTGTTAAAAATACGGATAAAAAATTCATGGACGGTTCTTATATTTCGCGAAATTAAACCAATTTCATTAGCAGCATGATCGCCCTTGGATACACGGGATTTTCGAATAGTCTTAAGTAGATTCGTTCGTTTCTCTCCCCCCCCCACCAGATCTTCCGTTTCGTGTACAGTACTTTCCTTTTCAGAATAATCCTTGATTTCTGAAATAATTTCTTTGTGCTTTTCTAAGTCATTAATTCCATTTCCTTTTGCATCTGGTTTTTGAACTTCACCGGGCAATTTTGTCTGTGTTCTAATTTCAAGATTTATTAAAATGGTCTCAGCTAATTTGCTAATATGATTTTTTAGAGGGGGGGTAAGCGCATCCAGCCAATGAGTGCGGCCAATATAATATCGCATCGCATTGGTCGGCTGCACCTCCTGGATGCGAAATGGAATGATCAGGATCCCTTGCTCAAAAGCCTGGTTTAGTTCATTGAGAATGTGTTCCGAGGTATTCGAATCCTGTGACCAAATGAGAACAAAAATCTTGCACTTATTAATTGCATTTATTATCGAATCCGCAAAATTTGCACCGGCCAATACATCCCGGGGGGCGATCCATACACGAATTTGCTTTTCCTCCAATTTCGCACAAACCGCGTCAGCAATGGTTTTATCCTTGCTGGAATAGCTTATGAAAACATCATGGCTCATTTTTTCACCCTCTAGCCTTGGAAATGGGAGTTATTCATCATTATATATTATTTCTTTGGAATATTTTTTCTAAAGTCAGTCTTCGGGGGCTTTTTCTAATTACCCCATCTAGCTCCGATGTGCCTCCTTTTCAGAAAACCGGATTCAGTCTTGCGTGAGGGAGCAGCGGAAGCCGATGTTGAGGTCCGAGTGGTTGGGATGGATCTTCAGCCGATCCGCGGAGCGGATGCTGGACTTACTGCCGTAAAAGGCTCCGCCCCGCAGCACGCGATACTCCCCTGAGGTCGGGCCGGTCGGGTTGCTGACCGTGCCGGATGGATAGGCTCCGTACCAGTCCGC
>CAZNAF010000100.1:2362-5917 GCA_964570925.1 uncultured Anaerolinea sp. | reverse complement strand
CGCCGGGGTGCTGTGATATTTCACAAAAGGCCTGTTCTTTTTATCATCCATGAAAAGGGTAATGATCGGAAACAAGGGAGTAAAAAGAAAGCATAACACCACCCAAAGACGGTCGTCACTAGTAACTTCAGGTTCTGGAACAGGCGTTAATTCTGATTGTTCTGTCATTTTCATCTCCTAAATATAAAATTAAAACCATTCAGATTTAAACAAGTATACAATCATTTGACATAAAAAACTCATTTTATTACTTATAATGATTGAAAAAATCAAACATCACCCTCCTGCATGGAAAGGAAAGCAGCCAACGAAATGGATGATATAACAAAAGTTGCAATACTGGGTGCCGGCGCAATGGGAGCATTTTTTGCTTCTCGCTTTGCCGACCAGCCTGATTTCGTGACCTGCCTGATCGCCGAAGGAGACAGGGCAGAAATTTTACGCAAAAACGGATTGGTGGTTAACGGAAAGAGTTATTTCATTACAGTTGTTGAACCAACCAAATCCCCTGCTCCCGTTGACATGATCCTGGTCGCCCTGAAACACCACCAACTAACCGCGGCCATCTCCAACCTGGCACCCCTAGTGGGCTACGACACGATATTCCTTTCGGTTATGAACGGATTGGAAAGTGAGAGCATCCTGGCTTCACAATTTGGATCCGACAAAATCCTCTACGCCATTTCTGTGGGGATCGATGCGGTTAGAGAAGGTAACTGTATTACCTACACGAAAGCAGGAAAACACATCTTTGGCGAGACTAAGAACCTTACCCTCAGTCAAAAAGTCTTACGCGTTCAAAAGGCCTTAAACAAAGCTGGTATCCAATATGAAACGCCTGAAGACATGCTGCGTATGCTGTGGTGGAAATTCATGGTCAACGTGGGTGTCAATCAGGCTTCCGCCGTCCTGCGTGCTCCTTACGGTATATTTCATAAGGATAAAGACGCTCAGGCCCTCATGGAATCATTAATGAAGGAGGTGGTTGCTCTCGCTCAAGCCTCAGACATTAACCTGACGTTGCAGGATGTTGAGAACTGGTACCCGGTTTTGCACACGCTTTCCCCTGAAGGAAAAACTTCCATGTTGCAGGACGTCGAAGCAGGCCGGCCAACCGAAGTGGATGTGTTCGGTGAAAAGGTGGTTGAACTCGGTAAAAAATTTAACATCCCGACACCGGTCAATCAAACCATTGTTCACATGATCCGCGTTATTGAACGACACGTTCCATCGTCTTGAAGAATTACAACAATTTTTATTCTCATGATATAAAAACGAAGGGCTCCCGTCGATTTTTCACTTTGATAACATATTTCCTGAAGTGAATATACCTGTCGTCCTCCAAGCACCAGGAATATACTTGAAGAACAATGAATTGGAGTGTTGGAAATGAAGATCGCAGTAATTGGTGGCGGGTCAACCTATACACCGGAACTAATTAACGGATTCCTGAAATTCGCGCAAGAGCTGAACCTGAGCGAATTATGGCTCATGGATGTGGATGAAGCCAGACTAAAAACGGTGGGCGGCTTTGCCAGACGCATGGTCGAGGCCCAGGGAGCTCCTTTTCGGGTAATGCTAAGCACGGATCAACGGGAATCCGTTAAAAGCGCGGCATACGTGATCACACAGCTGCGCGTGGGACAAATGTCCGCCCGCCGGGAAGACGAATATCTCGCGAAACGCCACAATCTCATCGGCCAGGAGACAACCGGTATCGGTGGGATTGCCAAGGCTCTGCGAACCATCCCCGTGATCCTTGACCTTGTGCGTGACATGCAGGAGCTTTCACCGGGGGCATTGCTGGCTAATTTTTCCAATCCGTCAGGCCTGATCACTCAGGCCGTGTCAATGGCGGCTCCTCAAATGCCTGTCGTGGGGGTCTGTAACGTGGCCATCGGGGTCAAGATGCGCATCCTTGAGAGCCTGCAAAAAAAAATGGGCTCAAAGATCGATCCCGATCAGGCGCAACTGGATACATTGGGGTTAAACCATCTGACCTGGCACCGTGGCTTTACCATTGAGGGTCAGGACTTCTGGCCTGAGATACTGAAAGAATACATTGAAGAGTTGAAAACGGCTGGATCACCTGAGTTCCCCCCGAAATTGATCGAGACTTTACAAATGATCCCCAGTTATTATCTGAATTATTACTATGAAACCAGGTTAAAACTGGCTGAGCAGCTCAATTGGCCTCCCTCGCGAGCAGAAGAGGTTCTGGAACTTGAAAAAGACCTTTTGCGTGAATACGCCGACCCCGCGCGGAACACACCCCCTGAAGGATTGATGCAACGGGGAGGAGCCTTTTACTCGACCGCAGCCACTCAATTGATCAACTCACACTACAATGACCTGGGTCAGATCCACGTTGCCAACGTACCCAATCACGGCGCCGTTTCAGGATGGCCAGACGATTGGGTGTTGGAATTACCCTGCCGGGTAAAACGTGATGGCATTCAGGCAATCCAGACCCTGCCGCTGCCCGAGGTTTGTTTCGGATTGCTAGCACAAGTGAAGACATGCGAACTGCTTACGGTGAACGCTGCCATAAGCGGTGATCGCAACCTGCTTTATCAAGCCCTGCTCGCGCATCCCCTGGGACCGCCAGCAGGTCAGACAGAACAGGTCATGCAAGACCTGTTGGAGACAAATCGGAAATGGCTTCCCCAATTCTTCAATTCTTGAGACGCTCATGAAACATTTCTTCTTAGGCGCTGATTTGGGCGCCACCAAAACCCATATCATAATCACTGACGAAACTGGTCTTTGTCTTGCCTTTGTGGAAGGAGGTCCGGGCAACCATGAAGTCATCGGTTTTGAAGCCTTAAAAGTCAGTTTGTCCGATGTTGTAGACCAGGCGTTAAAGAAAGCTAATTTGAGTGCCGCAAATATCACCGCTGCTGGTTTTGGGGTCGCGGGTTATGACTGGCCGTCTCAACGTGAACCCATTTTGCAGGTGATCCGATCACTCGGGCTTGGAGGTGCCGTGGAGCTTGTCAACGACACTGACCTGGGCTTGTTGGCAGGATCACCCAACGGCTGGGGGGTGACTGTAGTTTCAGGCACAGGCTGCAATTGCCGCGGATGGGATCAAACCCACTCCCGTTTCGGCAGGGTGACCGGCGGAGGATATGAGTTTGGAGAACTGGCCGGTGCCGTGGAACTACTGCACATGACCGTCCGCGCCCTGTCGCACGCGTGGACAGGCCGCGGACCTCAAACCGCGCTGGTTGATAAATTCCTTGAGGTCTACGGGTTACATGATCTGGGAGAACTGCTCCAGGATCTGCTGACAGGGAAGATCACGTTTAACCCGGAAGACGCTCGTCTGGTGTTTCAGGTGGCAGAAACAGGCGACGCCGTGGCCATTGACCTCATCCGTACGGCGGGGCGTGAGCTTGGAGAACTGGCCCTGTGCGTGATCCAACAGCTCGCTTTCGAAGGCCTTGACTTTGACCTGACTTTGATCGGCAGCATGTTCGATGGCAGTCCCATGTTGGAGGAAGAATTGAGAAAAACGGTTCTGCCTGTTGCCCCCGGCGCCAGATTCTTGCG
>CAZNAF010000100.1:0-2262 GCA_964570925.1 uncultured Anaerolinea sp. | reverse complement strand
TTTCCAAACCAAGTAGAATGATGAGATAATATCTAAGAATTTCACTCCTATTCAACAATTATGTTAAAAATTCTTACGGTAATTGGCGCGCGGCCTCAATTTATTAAAACAGCGATGCTTTCGAAAGCATTAAGCAACCGCTGTATTGAAATCGTGTTGCATACCGGCCAACATTATTCTGAATCCTTATCAGAAATTTTTTGGAATGAATTAGGCCTCCCGCCGATCGATATAAACCTAAATGTTGGAAGTGGCAGTCACGCGGATCAAACGGGAAAAATGATGGTCGGGATCGAAAAGGCAATTGAACAACATCGCCCAAATCTCGTTTTAGTTTATGGGGATACCAATTCGACACTTGCGGGGGCCGTTACCGCGGCAAAGGCATCGCTTCCTTTAGCCCATGTCGAGGCTGGCATGCGTTCTTTCAACCGAAGCATGCCAGAAGAAATTAACCGGATCGTTTGTGATCAATTGTCAACACTTCTATTTTGCCCCTCAAACCAGGCTGCCCATCATCTAAAAAATGAAGGGATTACCCAAGGTGTCTCCGTTGTCGGAGACATTATGGCAGATGCTGTCAGGGTCTTTCAACCCATCGCATTCGAGAAATCCAGGATACTTCAAAAAAACAAACTTGCACCCAGGGCATATGTCTTGGCAACGATTCATCGGGCCGGTAATACTGATAACCCCGAAAAATTAAAATCGATATTGGCAGCTCTGGCTTTGCTGGATGTTCCCGTCATCCTTCCTCTTCATCCCAGAACTCAGGCTGTATTGAAAAGGACTGAATTGCCCATGGGAGAGAATATTCACATCATTCAACCAGTTGGCTACCTGGATATGCTGATGCTTGAATCACAAGCCGCAACGATTCTTACCGATTCAGGCGGGATCCAGAAAGAGGCCTACTGGGCTGGCGTACGGTGTATCACCTTACGCGAAGAGACTGAATGGACCGAAACTGTCCAAGCCGGCTGGAACTACCTGGCAGGCTCCGATACCCAATCGATACTAGATGCTTATTTTCACTGGTTTCCCCCAAAAGACCGACCAATTCTCTATGGAGATGGTCACACTGCTGAGAAAATTGCAGACATTCTTTTGGCTTGAAATATGGATCGGAACAGACATCCGGTGACTGTTTAGGGGTCATACAAGATCAAGTTGCCGCTAAAGATCATTTTCGTGTTAAAATTTTTAAATCATCCCGATTTTGTTGGTAATGCGTAATAGTCACTCCTTCATGTAGCTTTAATAGTTTGGTGTGATTTTTCTTGTTTATAACCTATGAACCAAAAGGATTGATAAGATGGTTCCACCCTCCCCCATGCATCTTTCTGTGATCGTGGCTGCCTATAATGAAGCGTCGGTCATTGAAAAAAATATAGAACGTATCGTGAACGAACTTAATTCCAGACCAGAGATCCGTTGGGAATTGATCTGCGTGGATGATGGGAGCCTTGATAATACAGGGGAGTTAATTAAAAAAGCAGCCAAAACTGACTCGCGCATCCATACGATCCATCACCGCCGTAACTTTGGTCAAGGCCGCGCTTTGCGAAATGGATTCGATGTATGCCGCGGAGAGGTGATCATCACCCTCGACGCGGACCTGAGTTATCACACCGACAATATCTACAAACTTTACGACACCTTGTTTGCCACAAAAGCCGATATCGTGCTAGCCTCGGCATACATGAAGGGTGGATCAGTGAAGAACGTTCCCCTTCATCGATTTGTGCTTTCAAGGTCAAGCAATATCTACCTTGGGCGCATTACCGGGCAAAAGATATCCACCAGCACCTGTGTGGTAAGAGCTTACCAACGTGAAGTGCTGGATTCGTTGATCCTGACCTCGGACGGGATGGATCTGCAGATCGAGATCCTGGTCAAAGCCTCCAACATGGGTTTTCGCATCCACGAAATTCCGGCAACCCTGCAATGGGAAAACGAAAAGGTGGCCAAAGCCAAGAAAAAAGGTCGAAGTTCGAAGATGAATATCCTAAGGACGATCTATTCTTATTCCCTGCTCGGATGGCTTCATCGACCAGCGACTGCTTTTTTATTACTCTCATTATTGCTCATCATTCCGGGCATATACATGGCAATAACGATCATCATCGTGACGATTCAGTTGTTCAAACAAAATACAGGCTTAGGTTTGGGTTCAGCCCTTCAGGTCACACTTAAAGAAACGGTTTCAATGCACAGTCAGAATATCACTTTTGCGGGGATATTTTTAGGGTTCGGTATTCT
>CAZNAF010000099.1:0-6063 GCA_964570925.1 uncultured Anaerolinea sp. | reverse complement strand
CTGTGGTGCGCCAACGCTTGGGAAAGTCCGTGCCGGAGGGATAGACCACCAGAAAACCCTGCTCGTCAGCCAGTTCGTTCCAGCGGCTTGTGTGCGCCTGGTGGGCAGGCCACTCCGCGTATCCATGGATGCTGATCACCAGGGGAGCGGATGTCTGAGGGTCGTAAGAATCGGGTACATACAAGTGGTAGGAACGGGTTTCAGACGAGGATAGAACTTCGCCCACCACATAATCCTGAAGGGATCTTTTCCACCAGCCGTAGACCAGCAAAGCCAACAGACTGGCCAACAAAATCAGCAAATTGAGTACCAAATAAGTCTTGCGCGGCATGGTTCGGTTCATCTGAAATTTCATTCCAAAGTGAGATTTAAAAAACGGACGAATCTTTTCGCCCGTTTACGGTTTGTGAATTGGATTAATCAGATTTCTTTTTTTCCTCGTTCTTTAATTTTTTCTTTTCCTTTTGGGTCAGTTTCGGTTTTTTCTTCTGTTCCTTTTTTCCTTTATCGGCCTTGCCACCACTTTCTCCCATATAAACACTCCTTCCATGAACAGGTTTTGCAACGTTGAAACAAGTATAGCACTTTCAGAAGAATCGAATGATTCAAAAAAAGTTGTCGTTCTAAAAGTAAGGGCGACTGATGATGAATCGCCCTTGCTTGTGTTGCTTACGATGCCAAACTCACTATAAATAGTGGCAAGGCAGATTATTTACCTTTATAGACAGCCCCATTCGTTTTACACATGAAACAGATCACTGTTCGGTGAACTCGCCGTCGATCACGTCACCGTCAGATTTCGGTGCAGCTGAGGCGGGAGGCTCCTCGCCACCCGGAGCTTGTTGAGCTTGGGGATTGGCTGCCATGACCTTGCTGTATTCCTGTTGCAATTCCTCGGTCAGGCTCTTGATGCGGGCGGTGTCTTCACCCGCCATAGCCTGGCGCAGTTCCTGCACTTTGGCCTCCACCGAGGACTTTTGATCTGCGGGGACCTTGTCGCCGGCTTCTTTGACGGCTTTTTCCACCTGGTAGGCAGCGTTGTCAGCCATGTTGCGCACTTCAGCAAGTTCCTTGCGTTTCTGGTCTTCGGATTCGTGGGACTTGGCTTCTTGCACCATGCGTTCAATGTCGCTCTTCTGCAGGTTGGTGGACGCGGTAATGGTAACCTTCTGTTCGCGGCCGGTGGCCTTATCCTGCGCGGTGACATTGAGAATGCCGTTGGCGTCGATATCAAAGGTGACCTCGATCTGCGGGGTGCCGCGCGGGGCGTTGGGAATGCCCTCCAAACGGAAGCGCCCGAGGGTCATGTTATCCGCGGCCATGGGGCGTTCGCCCTGCAGCACATGGATATCCACGGCAGTCTGGTTGTCATCAGCGGTCGAGAAGATCTGTGACTTGCGGATGGGAATGGTGGTGTTGCGTTCGATCACGGGGGTCATCACGGCGCCCATGGTCTCCACACCCAGAGAGAGGGGGGTCACATCCAGCAGGAGGATGTCTTTTACCTCGCCGCCCAACACGCCGCCCTGGATGGCTGCGCCGATGGCCACCACCTCATCCGGGTTGACGCCCTTGTTGGGTTCCTTGTTGATCAGTTTGCGCACCAGGTCCACGACCTGGGGCATGCGGGTGGAACCGCCCACCAGCACCAATTCATCGATCTCCGAGGCTTTCAGCCCGGCGTCTTTCAAAGCGTTCTCAAAGGGTTTCTTGCAACGCTCCAGCAGGGAGGCCGTCATTTGTTCGAATTTGGCGCGGCTGAGCTTGAGCATAAGGTGTTTCGGCCCGCTGGCGTCTGCGGTAACGTAGGGCAGGTTGATCTCCGTCTCCATCACAGTGGAAAGTTCGATCTTGGCCTTTTCGGCGGCTTCACGCAGGCGCTGCAAGGCCTGGCGGTCACTGCGCAGGTCAATGCCCTGGTCTTTTTTGAATTCGTCAGCCGCCCAATGGACGACCACTTCGTCCCAATCGTCACCGCCCAGGTGGGTGTCGCCGCTGGTCGATTTGACCTCGAAGACACCTTCGCCAACCTCAAGGACGGAGACGTCAAAGGTGCCGCCGCCGAGGTCAAAAACGAGGATCTTTTCGTTCTTTTTCTTGTCCAATCCGTAAGCCAGGGCGGATGCGGTGGGTTCGTTGATGATACGCAGCACTTCCAGTCCGGCGATCTTGCCGGCGTCTTTGGTAGCCTGGCGCTGGCTGTCATTAAAGTAAGCCGGCACGGTGATGACGGCCTGGGTGACCTTCTCACCCAAAAAGGCTTCGGCGTCCGCCTTGAGTTTGGCCAGGATCATGGCCGAGATCTCCTGCGGCGAATAATCCTTGCCGGTGGCCGGGATGCGTACCTGGGCGTCTTTGGCGGGACCGGCGATGACCTCGAAGGGTACCATCTTGCGTTCGGTGGCGACCTCTTCAAAGCGCCGTCCCATGAAGCGCTTGATGGAATAAACGGTGTTTTCGGGGTTGATCACCGCCTGGCGTTTGGCGGTCTGCCCCACCAGGCGCTCCCCATTTTTTGTAAAACCGACCACGGATGGACACAAGCGGCTTCCTTCGGCGGTGGTGATCACCACCGGGTCCCCGCCCTGCATGACAGACACCACCGAGTTTGTTGTTCCAAGGTCGATCCCGATAATTTTTGACATTTTATACCTCCATTAATCGCGGGAATAATTCCATTAAAGTAGTCCTACTATACCCGCTGAGTATTAAAAGAATGTCAACAAAATATAGGATTTTCATCGGAGGGGAGGGTTCATCCAAAACAAGTATCCCCGACAAACAAGGTACCTGGTCATCCATTCCGCCATGCAAGGGGGTATGACAAAGTTCGCCAATAAATCTCTAACACCCAGATGCTATAATGCTCATGAGGTAACTATGAAGAAAAAACAATTCCAGGCCTTGCTGCTTTTATTGATACTTGTCTTTTCGCTGCTTTCCGCGGGCACAAGTCCGGTTCGCGCGCAAACCGACCAGCCGGTGGTGGTGAGCATGACCCTCAATGGGGCGCTCACCCCGGTGTGGAGAACTTATTTGGAGCGCGGGATCGAACAGGCGGTGAACCAGGACGCGGAACTGATCGTGATCCAACTTAACACGCCCGGCGGTTCGGTCACCTTGATGAATGAACTCGTGCAGCAGATCCTGGCCAGCCCGGTGCCGGTGGCGGTTTTTGTCGCCCCGGAAGGCGCGCTGGCGGCCTCCGCGGGCACCCTGCTGGTGCTGGCCGGTGACATCGCGGCCATGAGCCCCGGATCGGCCATCGGGGCGGCCAGCCCGGTGGGTTTGCAGGGGGAAGAGATCGCGACCACGGAAGCCCTGAAGACCAAGGAGATCCTCAAGGCCAGCGTGCGCGCCATGGCAGAGCGCCGCGGTGAAGAAGCCGTGACCCTCGCCGAAGAGGCCATAGACGACGCCCGGGCGGCCAGCGCCCAGGAAGCCCTCGCGGCTAACCTGGTGGATTACATCGCCAGAGACCTTGACGACCTGCTGGATCAACTGCACGAACATGAAGTGATGATGGATGGGCAGGAGATTCAGCTCAAGACGGCCGGGGCGCGAATCGAAACCGTGCAGGCCAAATTCATTGAAAAAGTGCTCGGCATGTTGACCGACCCCAATATCGTGTTCATTTTACTTTCTCTGGGCGTGCAGGCGGTCTTGATCGAGCTTTCCAGCCCCGGGGGGTGGGTGGCGGGATTCTTCGGCGCCATTATGCTGGCGCTGGCCGTTTACGGGCTGGGCATCCTGCCGGTCAACCTGTTCGGGCTGGTGTTCATGGTCATTGCATTGGTGCTGTTCATTCTGGATATTAAAGCACCCACGCACGGCGCGCTGACCATCGCCGGCACGGGATCTTTCATTGCCGGGGCACTGATCTTGTTCAATTCCTCCAGTGTGCCGTTCTACACTAACGTATCGGTGCCGCTGGTGGTGGGCATGGGCGTCTTTCTGGGCGCCACCTTCTTCGTTGTGGTGATGATCGCGGTCAGAGCCATGAAGACTCCAGTTCACACCGGAAGGGAATCTTTGGCCGGGCTCACGGGCACGGCCGTCACCGAGATCAACCCGGCCGGCATCGCGCAGGTGGCGGGCGAACAGTGGTCCGCGAAGCTGGCGGAAGGGGCGGAAGCGGTGGAAGCGGGGGAACGCGTGGAGGTGGTCGGCACGGAGGGCGTGAAGGTGGTGGTGAGGAAAGGGTAATTAATCTTACGTCATCTAATTTAACTAAATTGATAGTTGACTTAAGTGGTATTTATTGTAGAATATAGGTGCGGTCAGGAGAGTTGCATTGAGCGATTCGTCAGGGAAAACCCTGCCTGGCTGCATCCGTTTTAAGGGGTGAAATTATGTATCTTCTCTATTTAGACGATGCCGGATCAGCGCCTAATCAAACCGAAGATTACTTTGTTCTAGGTGGAGTTGCCGTTCCTGAAAACAGTTTGAGATGGCTTTCATTTGAGCTCGAAAAACTGGCTCAACGCATCAGTACACAAACATCCGTGGACCCGCAACAAATTGAATTTCATGCATCCGAGATTTTCAGTGGTAAAAGCTCTCCTTGGAATTTTTACAAAGACCGTGAACAACGAAAGAAGATACTAACTGATGTTTTAGGAGTCCTTATCAAATCCTATTCGAGTATTGTTGTTTTTGCTTGTGCTATCCATAAAAAGTCTTTTCCATCTGATGATCCTGTCATAATGGCGTTTGAAGATATAAGCAGCCGTTTTGACTACTTTATTCAACGAGTATCCCCAGAAGAATCCGGACAACGAGGATTAATGATATTAGACAATACTTCGTATGAAGCCGGCCTGCAAAGTCTTGCCAGTTCCATCAGGCAAAGCGGAAACCGATGGGGAAATCAACTCAGAAGGATCGGTGAAATCCCATTATTTGTAGATTCAAGAGCATGCCGTAACGTTCAATTGGCCGATCACATTGCCTATTCAGTTTTCCGGCGATATAACGCAAACGATCTCACTTACTTCAATGTAATCGAGTCTCGTTTTGACATGAGCGATGGCGTTGTTCATGGATTAGTTCACAAGCAGTTAATCAATCGTAATTGTACATGTCCCGCATGCATTACACATCCAAAAAGAGGTAGAGCTTGATCACAGAAAATCAAATATCATAGAATAATTGCAAAGAGTTGTTTATCCGGTGAGCGCGTGGAAGTAATCGGCACGGAGGGCGTGAAGGTAGTGGTCAAGAAAGTAAAAGAACGCTCGTCATGATAAATCCAGCGTAAATTATTCGTGGGCCCACAAAGGACTCACCATGCGTCCTTTACAAGCCATGTTCGGCAGATGGAATCATTCTCCTCTGTCATGTATAATCCTTCAGGGTTTTATAAATTAGACCAATAAGAAAAAAATCCGATGATAACCAAGCAAAGCCGCAAACCCTTCGAACCTCCCGATGAACTCGACGGGGCGGAAGTTGTTTTATGGGCGTTCAATCCCGAAAAACCTTTTTTCATCATGGAATCCCGTGATGGAACGATGTCTATTCCAATTCATGGTTTTGCGATTTGCCAATACAAAGAGGAAAGACAATATTACAAGTTCTCCTGTGATAAAGAGTGGCATGTAGAAAATGATATGGATCATGGCAGTGTTGAAGAAGCTGTAAAAGCGGCGACCGACATGTCCACGGAACCGATTATCTGGCAGGAGAAGAACAACTCAAAATGAACAGTTGACTCTGAATTTCATTTTTATTAGACCAGCAGAGGGAAAATTTTTTCGTATGAGAAATTAAGGTGACACCGGAAAAGATTGCCCGGAAAACACAGGTCCAGTGGGCTGAAGTATAGATTTTTTCCCTGTTTGAGCTGCCTCATTGAAATTGTCCTTTAATGATGATACAATTTGGACAATATTTATCTTATTTTGTCTGTCTATTCAATCGAGGTAAAAATGACTCTTTTTTCGATCAACTGGTGGGCGGTGCTGGTGTGCGTGGTGCTTAGCATGGCCAGCGGTACGTTGTGGTATAACCCCAAGACCTTTTTCCCGGCCTGGTGGAAGGGTATCGGCAAACCCGAGATGG
>CAZNAF010000098.1:0-6177 GCA_964570925.1 uncultured Anaerolinea sp. | reverse complement strand
GTTTGCACACGCTAGAAAAATGGCTCGCACACACGCTCGGAGAAGGCGAACCGGCGCATTTCGTGTGGCTGGTGGCCGGCATTTCGCTGGTGCTCGCCCTGCTGGGTCTCGGTCTCGGGTGGCTGATCTATTCGAAGAAATCAGAAAAACCCTTTGTCGATCCGCTCAAGAAATCGCTCGGACCCCTCTTCACGGGTATGGAAAACAAGTGGTGGATCGATGAGTTGTATGCAGCGGTGATCCTCAACCCGTACAAAGCCTTCGCACAATTCATGGCCGAACCGGTTGACCTGGGCTTGATCGACCGCATCGGCGGCGGTTTGGCCGCCGGAACCCGCGCCCTGGCGGAGGGCATCCGTAAACTCGAAAACGGCTACATCCGCACGTATGGACTGCTGATGCTGCTCGGGCTTGCCGCCATCATGACCTGGTTATTCTTGCGCTAAAGGACAGACAATGAACATGGGTCAAAATCCTCTCCTGCTGACAACCGCTTTCCCCCTCGTGGGGGTGGTGGTGATTTTGCTGCTGAAACCGAAATGGAAGAACGCCATCCGCTGGATCGCCCTGGTCACCTCGCTGGTTACTTTTGGTCTTTCCCTGTGGATGCTCAGCCAGTTCGACGCCGCGAATGCGGAAATGCAGTTTGAAGTAAACCTGCCCTGGTTCGCGCTTGGCAGCAATCCGATCGGGTTCCACATCGGCGTGGACGGCATTAGTATTTTGATGGTCTTGCTGACCACCTTTTTGACGCCGCTGGCGCTTCTCTCCACCTGGAAAGCCGTCGAAGAGAAGGTCAAGGGTTTCATGACCTTTTTCCTGCTCCTGGAGACGGGTCTGCTGGGCGTTTTCCTGTCGCTCGACATGGTGCTCTTTTACGTGTTCTGGGAGTTCACCCTCATCCCGATGTACTTCCTGATCGGGTTGTGGGGCGGCGAACGCCGTGTTTACTCTGCGGTCAAGTTCTTCCTCTACACCATGGCAGGTTCGGTCCTCATGCTGGCCGGTATTTTATGGATCGGTCTGCAGTATGGCAGTTTTGATCTTGCGCAACTTGCCAGCCAGGGGATGATCCCTGTGGCGGCGCAGTTGTGGCTTTTCGGCGCCTTCGGACTGGCCTTTGCCATCAAGGTGCCCATGTTCCCGTTACATTCATGGCTGCCCGACGCCCACACCGAAGCCCCCACCGCCGGGTCGGTCATCCTGGCCGGTGTCTTGTTGAAAATGGGCGCTTACGGCTTTCTGCGCTTCAACCTGCCGCTCTTCCCCGAAGCCACGCTCAAGCTGGCTCCGTGGATGGCCGCGCTGGCAGTGATCGGCATCATCTACGGCGCGCTGGTGGCTTACCGCCAGAAGGACGTCAAGAAACTGGTGGCGTATTCCTCCATCAGCCATCTGGGATTTGTCGTGCTCGGCATCTTTGCCCTCAACCAGCAGGGATTGCAAGGCGCCATTCTTCAGATGGTCAACCACGGTCTTTCAACAGGCGCGCTCTTCCTGCTGGTGGGAATGCTCTATGAACGCCGGCACACCCGCCTGCTCGAGAATTTCGGCGGTTTGTGGAAGGTCCTTCCGGTGATGGGAGCGCTGGCGCTGGTGACCATGCTCTCTTCGGTGGGGTTGCCCGGTCTGAACGGCTTTGTGGGTGAGTTTAACATCCTATTGGGCGCTTTCAGTTCAGAAGCCATCGGATCCCCCTGGTTTGCCGGTGTGGCAACCCTGGGCGTGATCCTGGCGGCCGTCTATCTTTTCTTCATGTTCCAGAAACTCTTCCTCGGACCGGTAACGCACGAAGAAAATCAAAAACTGAAAGATGTTTCGGTGAGAGAAGTGCTGATTCTGGCTCCAATTCTGATTATGGCTTTTTGGATCGGCTTGTATCCAAAACCGTTCTTCATGCTGATGGCGCCTGCGGTTGAAAAACTCACCGCCATCATCCAATCTGCCGCGCTGTTGGCGCATTAACGGAAGGTGAATTCATGACACTGAACGATTTGGTTTCCATTCTTCCGGCTGCGATCCTGGTCGCCTGGGCGCTGATCCTGCTGTTGGCCGACCTGTACTTCTCGAAGCACAAACCGGTGGTGACACCCATCCTTGCCGTGGTGGGATTGCTGGCAGCTCTTGCGGCGTCGATCTTCTATTCGGGTCATTCCATCAGTGGTTTCAACGGCTTCATCCTGGTGGACGGCTTCAGCCAGTTTCTCATTCCGCTCTTCGCGATAACCGGCATCTTCGGCATCGGACTGGCAGTGGCTTTCCTCAAACGCACCGGCATCCAGCGCGGTGAGTATTATTCACTGCTGCTCTTCAGCATCAGCGGCATGATGTTGATGTCATGCGCGGGTGACTTGATCATCGTCTTTCTGGCTCTGGAATTGCTTTCCATTCCTCTCTACATCCTTTCCGGATTCGCGGCTCCTAAAGCCGAGTCTGAAGAATCCGCCCTGAAATACTTCCTGCTGGGCACTTTCGCCTCTGCCTTCTTTCTTTTTGGCACCGCCTTCATCTTCGGCGCAACCAAGACCACCAACCTGACCGAGATCGTTGCGTCGGTCAGCTCCGGAAGTTTCGATCTGGCTTTCTTGATCATCGGCAGCGGACTGCTGCTGGTCGGATTTGGGTTCAAGGTCGCAATTGTGCCTTTCCACAGCTGGACGCCCGATGTTTACCAGGGATCCCCCGCGCCGGTATCCGCCTTCATGTCGGTCGGCGCAAAAGCGGCCGGTTTTGCCGCCCTGATCAGAGTCTTCTCGATGATTTTCCCCTCCCTGGCGACGGAATTGACTCCCGTCTTTTGGACGCTGGCGGCATTGACCATGCTGGTAGGCAATGTGGTGGCCATCGCCCAGACCAACCTGAAACGCATGCTGGCCTACTCGAGCATCGCGCACGCCGGTTACCTGCTGATGGCGTTTGTGCCGTTCGGTGACGCCGCCACCCGCACCAATTCCATCGCCGCAGCATTGTTCTACCTGATGATCTACGCAGTCGCCTCGCTCGGAGCCTGGTCGGTTGTGATCAGCATGGAAAAGAATGACAATCAGGGCACCGAGATCAACGACCTGGCGGGATTGGGCAAACGCGCACCGCTGTTGGCGGCCGCCATGACCGTTTTCATGCTTTCATTCACCGGCATTCCGCTGACCCTTGGGTTCTGGGGCAAGTTCTATCTCTTCCGCACGGCCATCGAAGGCGGATTCATCAGCCTGGCCGTGATCGGTCTGCTCACCTCATTGGCCTCCGCTTTCTATTACCTGCGGGTGGTGGTGAAGATGTATTTCCAGGAAGGCACACCCGAAATTCACTGGAACTTCTGGACCTCCGCGATCGCCATCTTTTCAGCGCTGGTACTGGTGGTGTTCAGTTTCATCCCCGGAAACCTGTTGAACCTGGCGGTGACATCCCTCCTGATCGGTTCATAAAAGCGATTTCGCTAGTATACAAAGAATCCGGTGAAACAATCACCGGATTCTTTTATTTTACAGTGTTTATTTATTAGTCTTGAAGAGGCCGGTTCAGCATCAGCCAGTACATGCCCAGGGTGCGCATGGCTTCAACAAACTTGGCGAAGTCCACTGGCTTGACGATATAACTGTTCACTCCAAGGGCGTAGGTTTCAAGGATGTCCCGCTCTTCATTGGAGGAAGTCAGCACCACCACGGGGATGGATTTTGTCGTGGGATCATTTTTCAATCGCTTTAGCACTTCCATGCCGTCGACCTTTGGAAGTTTGAGATCCAACAGGATGACCCGCGGACTATTGACGCGGCCACCCGAACCTTTGTCTTTATCCCCAAACAGGAAATTTAACGCCTCTTCGCCGTCGCGGACAACTTGAATTTTGTTGGTGAGATGGCTTTTTTTCAGGGCATGCAGTGTCAATTCAACGTCGTTCGGATTGTCTTCAACGAGTAAGAGTTCGACTTTATCTTCATCCATTTTTGGGTTCTCCCATGGTGAAATAAAAAGTGGTTCCTTCTCCAACGATAGAATCAGCCCAGATTGATCCGCCGTGTTTCTTGATGATTCTTTGAACAATTGCCAATCCCACGCCCGTTCCCTCGTAGTCTTCGGCGCGATGCAAGCGTTGGAATACTCCAAATAGTTTATCATAAAATTTCATATCAAATCCCACCCCGTTGTCTTTTACATAATAACATGCTGACCCATTTTTTTGATCATCCGATTGTTCAAGGAATCCCATTTCAATGCATGGTGTGGGTTTTTCTTTGGAGAATTTGATCGCATTGGAGATGAGGTTCACATAAACTTGTTTAATCAATGAAGCATCAGCCTTACAATCAGGCATGGGATTTATTTTGATGTCCACATGGTATTGTGAAATATCTGTTTGCATGAGTTCGATCACTTCACGGATGGTTTTTTCAGGATTGATGGTCACCATGGTTAAGGATTGCCTTCCCAAACGGGAAAAATTCAATAGGTCATCCACCAGGTTGCCCATCATGGTGGCATTTTTTCGAATTAAGTCGAAATAATGTGAGACATCGGGAGCAAAATTGGATGCATATTCATCCAGGATGATCTGCGAGAAACCATGAATGGACCGGAGCGGGGCGCGCAAGTCGTGTGAAACGGAATAGGAAAACGATTCCAATTCCTTATTGGCATTTTCCAGTTCCGCCGTCCTTTGTTTGACCCTTTCTTCAAGTTCGAGGTTAAGTTTCTGGATCTCCTGTTCATATTTTTTTCGTTCAGTGACATCAGAAATGATCACCGCGAAATATCCCGGTTCAGGGCAAAAGGCCGTTACATCAAAATATTTATTTAATGTGGCCGTATAATTCTCAAACCGCTTTGGTTCTCCGGTCATTGCCACTTCACCATAAAGATCAATCCAGCTTTGCTCGAGGTTTGGCAGTACCTCCCTGGCTGTTTTGCCCAGGATTTCATCAATGTTCAGACCAGACAACTCTTCAAAAGCAGGATTTGCAGCGAGAAATTGATAATCCATCGGTCTGCCATTGTCATCCAATATCATTTTGTGCAGGCCAAATCCCTGGGTAATATTTTCAAACAGGTTACGGTAACTTTTTTCACTTTTTCTGAGGGCTTCTTCAATTTCTTTTTGATCTTCAATAACGCTTAATAAAGCCTTGCGCGAATCATCTGACAATGTCAACAACCGTTGCAATTCTGTTTGTGTTTGAAGGATTTTTTCTTCAGCCCTCTTTCGCTCACTTATATCCCGAAAGATCTTTTGAACCCGTCCATCCGGTAATAATTGGGTTAATATTTCAAGATCTACATTGTCGCCTTGTTTATTTTTTAATTTATGTTCAGTCAGTATTGTTTTGCCGGTTTTCAACTGACCAATTTCATTCTCAGGATTGAACGTTCCATTGCTATCGACGAGAAACTTCCTAAATTCATGCTGCAATTCGTTATGTGTAAAACCAAGTATTCGACAGGCACTGGCATTTATTTCAAGGTAATCATTTTCCTGATCAAAGATTAAAATTCCGTCAGCCGATTGGTCAAATAAAGCCCGATAATTTTCTTCACTCACTTTCAAAGCCTCGATGGCTCTCTTACGTTCTGTGGTTTTCCAAACCATTTCCATTAGTAAATTTAATTCAACGGTATCAATATCTGTATACTCCGAGTTTTTATCGGCAACACCGACCACCGCCACGATCTGATTTTCGATAAAAACCGGGACCTCCAATAAACGGGTGAGTTGCGGATGTCCTTCAGGATAACCTTTCTTTAATGGGTTGGGCGCTTGAAAATCATTAATGATGATCGCCTTTCGCTGCCTGACGGGTTCTCCCCATAAGCCGGTTTTATCAAGTTCATACTTGGTTTGCGGCTCTAGTATTTTGCAGGCTTCCATGGCGTCTTTCGACCATGCGCTTAAAGTAAATATTTTCGTCTCTTCGGAATAATAGAAAATGAAACCGAGTTTACTTTCAGTTAATTTAATTGCCTCTTCCATGGCAAAATCAACAAACGTCTGGATCGATTCGGTTGGGTATTGAAGAATGTCCACCATGGTCATCAACCGGGCCTGATTACGATGAAGGTCTTCGGCATCTTTTTCACGTCGCAAGCGATTAAGCATCAACATACCCAAAAGCGTAGCCGCAATTGGATAGATCACCATTACGGGCACGAAAATGCGTTTTATGGTGATTATGGCAATATCAACCG
>CAZNAF010000097.1:0-6219 GCA_964570925.1 uncultured Anaerolinea sp. | reverse complement strand
TCCAACGCCAGCTGATCAGCATGGGTGACAGCGGGATGATCAGCAAGACCAGCAAGAGTTGGATCATCATTTTCAGTTTACCTGGTTTGTTTTTCATAAGAACCCTCCAAGTTTCATCTTACCGCGGGTTTATAAGATTTTTGTCCTCGCTTTATTAACAATAACCGTCAAGAAAAAGTGTAACCGCGGTTACAAAAATCCCGCAGACCTCTGCGGGATAGTGGGTGTTTTCCAGGTGATCGGGTGGGTGTTATTTTCTATCCAGCCTGGCGCGGATGAGTCTTGCCAGCTCTTCCAGCAAGACAAGCGACTCTTTGCCGTTGCCTTTTACCACCAAGGTATCGGCAATTTCGTCCAGGGCCTCATCGCGGCTCAGGCGGTCCAGTTCCTTCAGGGTGAGCACAAAGCGCCTGAGCGATTTGGCCGCCTGACGACCGGGTTCGGGCAGAACCGGTTTGTAGGGCGTCTGAGCGCCTTTGCCAGCGGCAGGGGGTAAATTAGCGATCTCAGAGACTTCATCCGAGGTAAGCTGGTTTTGGATGCTCAGGCGGATCATGCGTTCCCACTGTTCGCGCGGCGCGGAGAGAATTTCGCGCAGCACACGCTCGGGAAGTCGGTAGCGGTCCGCCAGGTCGAGCTGAGGGGTGGGAAGTTGCAGGATGTTGAGTAGTTGCACCATGCGCGGACGGGTTAATTGCATGAGGGGGGTCAGTTTTTCCCATAAACCGGCGGGCATGCGTGAGTTGCGCGCCTGGCGAAAATAATCGAAATCATCCCCGTCCTGAGGGTCAGGCTCGATGCCCAGCTCGGCCAGGATCAATGCGGCGACCTCACAGGCTTGTTCCACTGCCGAGGGGGGTTCGGCGTGCCGGTTTTCCAGCACCTGGCGCTGGCGGGTGGGGTGGTCCACCACTTCAACGCGCAGCTGTGGTTCTGCTTCGGCGCCCGAGGAGGTGTATTGCAGGCAGGCAGCCCAGAAGCGGCGTTCTCCGGTCTCGATTTGAAAAACATATTCACCGCTGGCTCCACTGACCCACTTTCCGGTGATGGACTTGATCTGCCCGTGTTCCTCAAAGGAGGAGCCCATGTTCAGCAATTTTTCGACTTCCGCGGCTGTGCCCTGATCGGCCCTGGCGAGGGCCAGCCATTCCATGGCGGCTTGATAGCAGTTCATGTGTCCGTTGAAAAAATCAACGCGCAGTGAAGGGGGCAGCAGCCGGCGCGGTTGAAATCGATCCGGCATCATCTGGCTGGGGGTCAGGCGTTCAATGCGTTCCACGGCGGGGGTATTCGAGGCAGGTTCGCTAACCCGGGGAACCGTGATCTTGTCCTTTTCGGAGGAGGATGATGAGAGGTCTTCAAAAGCACTGAATCGTTTTCTTGGAGGCATTCGGGCTCTTCCTTTTTCAGCCTTGGGTTAGCGCTGCGTCTTTTTCAATACCAGATCCACCAGGTCCGCGTATTCGTGAGTGGCGCGTGAACTGGAGGCAATGTTTTCGCTGGAGCGCGCCCGGGGAGGCCGGTAGGTGAAGACATCCATGTGGCTGGAATGGGCGTAGGCCAGATCGGAGGCCTTGTGGATGGGCGGGAGCACCAGCCGGGAGTAACGCCGCTCGAGGTCGGCAAGGATCTCCTGTGCTTCGGCGCGCTGCTCTTCGCACAGGGTGGGTAGATATCCCAGGATCTTGAGGTCTGTGCGGAAGTGGGCTTTGACCTGGTCAATGGTGCGCTGTAGTTCGATCAAACCCGAAACACCCAGATAACTCGTTTCCACGGGGATCAGCACCTGGTCGGCGGCCACCAGGGCGTTGATCAGCAGGTCGCCTGTTGTCGGCGGCGTGTCAATGATGATATAGGCGAAATCATTTTGCAGGGCTGCCAGGGCGCGTTGCAAGCGAGTTTCGTTGGCCATCAAGGCCGGGAGTTCACGGGCGGCTTTGATCATTTCCGTGTGATCAGAAGGGATGAAAAACAAGTTGGGGTGATGGTCGCTTTTTTGGATCAACCTTTGAGCGGAAGGGGGAGGGGTTTCGGTTAGCAACGCCGCCAGGGACGCGGTTTGATTTTGCTGACCTCCGGTGAAGGCCGTGGCCAGCAAGGCATGCCCCTGCGGGTCCATATCCACCAGTAAGACGCGGCCGGCTGGTCCGTTCCTGTCCGCCAGTCTTAACGCAAGGCCGGCGGCCAGATTGACCGCTGTGGTGGTTTTGCCGACCCCTCCTTTTTCGTTTGCGATCGTGATCGTGATGGCCATGCTCTTTCACACCCTTCTTTTCGTAAAAATAGATATCTAACTAAATTTTAACCCTTTTTTTAACTTCCGTTTTCATATTAGCACAAAAAAATGGATACTTCAACAAATTACGTTAAGTTTTGAATAAAAAAGTAAAATTAGCATAATTCTATTGATTTCGAGGGTTTTTCGTGCGATAATGCATGTTGTGCAGGAGGAAGTACACATGTTCGACACCATGAATGATAACGAATGGCGCGTGGTTCGGCTGGAGCGTCTGGGGTTGAAAGAGGACCCGTTCAAGCTCTCGGCTGACCCGCGTTACCTCTATCTGGGTCCTGAGCATTTGGCGGTCTATCGCCAAGCGCAGGGGGTGATCTCTCGCAGGCGCGGACTGGCGCTCATTTCCGGTGACATGGGCATGGGCAAGAGTTCTCTGGCCAGGAGGCTTTACGACGTGTATGCCTCCGAAGAGAATATTGACATCTGCTACATCCATACCGCGGCTTTTAAGTCCGCCATGGATGCCGCCCGGCAGATCTCCCTCACCCTGGGGGTTCCTCCGCAGCGTTCGTTCCAGCGCCAAATGGACGGCCTGGAAAAATTTATGGCCGATGCCTACGCGTCGAATCACAACGTAATTGTACTGCTGGATGACGCGCAATTAATGGAAGCCGAAGCACTCGAGGTCTTGCACCGCCTTTACAACTTTGATTACGACGCCAAGGTGGTTCAGGTGCTGGCGTTTGGGCAATCTGAAATGTCGGCTGTTTTTGAACTCAATAAATCGGTTAACGCGCGCGTTTTTGTTAGATTAGCGCTGCCGCCCCTCACCCTTAGCAGTGCCCTGCAAATGGTGGTGTTCAGGTTAAGGGTGGCCGGCCGGTCTGAACCGTTGATCAACGACGACGCTTTCGAAGTGTTGTACGAAAAAAGTCAGGGGGTGCCGCGGGAAATCATCCGTCTGTGCGCCCTATCGATGGACCATTTGCTGCAGAGTGACGAAACCATGATCAGTGTTGAGATCGCTCGGAAGGTGAAGTGATTATGGCCACAAACACAAACTCCAGCAAGAGCGCCTGGGTACAGCTTTATGAAGCACGCAGCGTACCCAGTGAGCCCGAGAGCCGTTCACCGGGCCGACCGCCGGGGATGATCCCCCGCCGCAAGGTCGGACTTACCCTTTCACAGGGCGAGATCAGTGAACTGGAGCGCTGGCAGGACCGCTTCTCACGCATCATGGGACGCAAGGTTTCGGTGGGTGAGACAGTTGGCATTTTAACGCGCATCTGTTCCGCGCGCCTGTCGAACCTGGGTGAGGAACTGGACGCGCAAGTCCTTTCGATGTTTGTGGAAAAACTGGTTGGCGATTAATGAATATTTTCTTCCAAAAAATAAGGTAGTTTTTGGAAGAAAAAAATACAAGAGCAATACAGGGTAATAAACGCGAAGGATGAAAAGTACTGGAATATCTTCAAGTGTAGATCAGTTAGACCGGGTGGATCGCGGAGAACGGGTGAAAGTTCTCCGATTAGAGGAAAGGGTCTGAATGGACCGACCGCTGCAAAATCAATCATTGGGCGTAAACCTGCCCGGGCATCGGGAAGCCTGGGAAATGGTACTCGGGGAGCTGCGACATGAGATGTCGCGCGCTCTCTTCGAGACCTGGGTGCAGCCCTTACGCCTGGTCGGTTACCAAAACAACGTCTTTACGGTGGGGGCCTATAACACCTATGGCAAGGCCTGGATCGAAGAGAGGCTGGGTGCCCAGATCTCACGCATCCTTGAAGGCCTTTACAATAAACCGGTCGCTTTTAAAGTGGTGGTGCAAAACGGATTCTATAAAGGTGTTGATGATCAAACAGTGATCAAGCCGGTGGTGAATCCAGAAATTCATATTAAAGAACCTGAAATTCTCAGCAATGAAACCCATTCACCTGAGTCGTTGAAAATCGAAAACCAGACTTCTCCAGCGGATGAAGGCGAAGCCCCCGCCGACCCACGTTCACGAAAGTTCATGCTGCAGCGCGCTTACGGCAGCGAACGGGCGCGCCTTATCCAGCCTGAACGCGGCATGTTCCTCACCGGCTACTTTTTCACCAACTGGCTGCCCCTGCTCGGGCATTCCGCGTTTACCGTCATCCTCGCGGCACGTTCCATGTGTTACTGGAACCCACTCACCGGGGAACTACGCAACGTGGTCGAAACGGAAATGGGGGAAATCGCTGAAAAAGCCGCGGTTTCCGTGCGCACGGTAAAAGACGTGCTTAACCACGAACTGGTGCAGCGTTACTTTTTGCGTTACCGTGTGCGGCGCGTGATGACCGCCAACGGCGTACGCACGGCAGGCATCAGCCTGCAGGTGCGCATGGACGATCCGCTCACCCCGTTAGACCAGGTAACCTCCGGGCTGATGGAAGAGGAAGAGTGGTACCTGCCAGAATTCTCGGGTGAACGCGAATAAGGTCTTTTGGCGTCAGGTACTATCCCACAAACTCAAATCAATTGACGAAACCCCCAATGCGGAGTATTCTCTGTTCTCGCTTGACGGGTTTGAGTAGAATCATGTTATAATCTAGACTGTCTAGACAGATTAGGATAGAGGAAAAAATGGAAAAGGAATGGCAATTACAAGAGGCGAAAAACAAGCTGAGCGAGGTGATCAATCTGGCTTTAACAGAGGGGCCGCAGTTGATCACGAGGCGTGGAGAAAAGACCGCCGTGCTCCTTTCTTATCAGGATTATGAAAAGTTGTGCAAAGCGCAGGGCAGGCTCTCCGAGTTCTTTCGCGAGTCGCCGCTATCGGGCTCCTTCCTTGGCCGCAGTGCGCATGCTCCTGAAGAAGGGACAACACTTTGAAGTTTCTGCTCGATACCCCCTTGCTGGCGGAATTATTACGCGCACACGCGGAGGACTGGTCGGCGCGCTGGGTGGACGCTTTCAATGAGGATGAAATTTATCTCAGCGCGATCACCGTTGGAGAAGTGGTTCAAAACATCGAAACGGAGTCAGACCCAAACCGAAGACAGGCACTTTACGACTGGCTTCATGAGGAACTGCTGGTTCGCTTTCACGGGCGCATCATCGAGCCTGACCTTGCGACCTTCATCGAATGGGGAAAGATCAACGCCATGAAGGAAGAATCCGGGAAAGCGTTATCCGTGGTGGATGCGTTGATCGCAGCCACCGTGCGCGCAAAAGGCCTGGTGTTGATCACCTTCAACCGTGATGTGTTCGCGGGCCTTGGTCTGGAAGTCTCTGACCCCTGGCAGGGGTAGCTATTCTTTAATCAAATCGTTTACTAGTCAGTTTCCCGACCCTGGTGCAACGCAACTAAAATCCCCGCCGCTATACCCAGACGATGATCCAATAGATTAGACACATCCTTGTTGAAATCAAGGACCAATTCATAACTGGCAGGTTTCACAGTTTGATGCAATTCAGCAACAACGATTTCACCCATCATAATTTCCATGTTCTGAGGGATAGCGTGGGTGATTAATGTACGCGCCAAAGATTGCAGGAGTTTACGCTCACATACTTTACCGATTGGTCGATCCTGTTCATCCAGTAAAACCCAGACATCCTTAAAAATCTCAGAAACATTATTTACGTCAACCACAAAGGCGCCAATTTTTCCCCCATTCGCCGCATCAAAGATATCAAACTCATCGGTTTTTCCTTGGGGACGATCCTTAAGGGTAATAAATTCCTGTTTTTTCTTTTCATCAGTATAGAAATGGATCACTGTAGAAGGGGGAAACCACTTGGTTTTTTCTTCGATAAATAACAATGCTTGTTTGCCTTCTTTTTCAAAAACCTTATACTTTCCACTGATCGCCAATCCCTGGCGCCGTATCAAATACTCTGATTTTGATAATAAATCACTCATATCCCTCTCCTCTTTCGTCATTAAAATTGAATTTCTAAGTTTAACCTCAAAAAGAATTTGGCTAATGGACTCATGTCAATTATCAGGAATTTTT
>CAZNAF010000096.1:4216-6257 GCA_964570925.1 uncultured Anaerolinea sp. | reverse complement strand
GTGGAACTGGATGAGTTAGAGGTCTTCCACGGACGAAGGCTGCCTTCCATGCAGGAGATCAAGCCTGATGACTGGGCCTCCTACCACACGATCAAAGAGGGCGTCACGATCAGAGACGAGATGATCGAGATCGATGCCTATGATGGAAAGACGAAAACCATTCTCAACTACTCCACCCCAATTTTGGATGAAAAAGGGAATCTGGAAGGTTCCATCATCTTGAACCTGGATATATCTGAACTGCGCGAAACCCAGCAACAATTGACCGCCCAGCTGGACGAATTGCGCAGGTGGAACCTCGCCACCCTGGGAAGAGAGAACCGCATCAGGGAATTGAAATCAGAGATCAATGAATTGAGAAAACAACTTGGTCTACCCCCCCAATATCAAAGTGTTGAGGATGTAATAAATTGATTGACTCATCTTATCTGGCATTGATCCAAAACGCTTCCTTGCTACTGGCCCTGGCTCTGGTTTTTGACACGACTTCAAGAATTTGGAAATCAAGCCAAACTCTTTGGATGAAACTCGTCCTGGGTGTGATTGTTGGGTTCATTGGCATCTTCGTAATGAACACACCCTGGATCTATGGACAGGGTTTGATCTTTGATACCCGCTCGATCTTGTTGAGCCTGTCAGGTTTGTTCTTCGGTGCAGTTCCCACCATGATCGCCATTCTCATGACCGCCCTATACAGGTTTTCATTGGGCGGCGCTTACGTCACGGGTATCTCCGTGATCTTCGCCACAGGACTGCTCGGAATTGGATGGCGCCATCTCAGGCTGAAAACCAAGGAAAAAAAACCTCTAATCAAGATCAAGTGGTGGCAGCTTTACCTCTTTGGTTTATTGGTCCACGTGGTGATGCTGTTGCTCATGCTGACTCAACCTGCCTACGTCTCATGGCCACTACTACAGACCATCAGCGTGCCCATTATACTCATTTATCCCGCGGTGAGCTTGTTGCTGGGGTTGTTGATGACCAACCGCCTGCGCCGTGAAAACGTCATCGAAGAAAACAGAAAAAGCCGTGAACGGCTTGCCAGCATGATCAAAGTCACGCAGTATGCCGAAAATGAACCGCAGTCCTTTATCGATTTCGCCATGGAAGAAGCGGTAAAACTTACTGAAAGTAAAATGGGTTTTATTTTTTATTACGACGAAGACAGCCAAAAGTTTACTGTCAGTTCCTGGTCGAAAACCGCGATGGAGTTGTGCAAAATACCCGCCCCCCAACTTGTTTATGAACTTGAAAAAACAGGTGTCTGGGGTGAACCTGTCAGGCAAAGAAAAACACTCATCTTGAATCAGTTCAAAGCTCAAAATCCCTTAAAGAAAGGGTTTCCCGAGGGGCACCCTGATATTGAGAACCTTCTTGAAGTCCCGATTTTCAGCGAGAACAAAATTGTGGCCGTGGTAGGCATGGCAAACAAGGCGACCGATTACGACGAGTTTGACGCGGCGCAATTAAGCCTGCTGATGGAAATGGTGTGGAAAACCGAGGAATCAAAAAAGGCAGCACTGGCACTGCGTCACAGTGAAGAAAATTACCGCTTCTTATTTAACCAGTCCGCGGACGGGATCTTTATTTCCAATCAGGCAGGCGAATTACAGGACGTTAATGACAGCGGTTGCGCCATGCTCGGTTATAGTTGTGATGAAATTAAAGAAAATTTTCAAACCTTATTTTCAGATGCCAAGGAATATTATAAAAATGACCACTTAAAACAAACCTTGCAGGTCGGGCGAAGCTATCTTTCAGAACAAAAAATAACAACCCGCACAGGAGAGTTGATCGATCTTGAGATATTGACCCAATTATTGCCTGATGGCAGGGTTCAGAAGATCGTACGCAATATTTCTGACCGAAAACTGGCTGAAGAAAACGCCAGAAAAGCCCAACAGAAATTAATGGACCTGCTTCAAACGGCCGATGACAGTCGCAAAGCCCTTTTGAGTGTTATTGAAGACCAAAAGGAAATTGAAGAAGCCCTGAGAAAAAGCGAACAAAGCTATCGAAATCTCTTTGAAAATATTACCCA
>CAZNAF010000096.1:0-4116 GCA_964570925.1 uncultured Anaerolinea sp. | reverse complement strand
GATATAACAAGCAGAAAAAATTATGAGATCCAAATTCAGAACTTTAACGTTAATCTTGAGAAAAAAGTAAAGGAACGTACCGAAGAGTTGGAAACAGCCAACCGTGAGCTGGAGTCATTCTCTTATTCGGTTTCACACGACCTGCGCGCCCCCCTGCGCTCGATCAACGGTTTTGCCCAGATCGTCACTGAAGAATACAACGACAAGCTCGATCCGGACCTACTGCGATATTTTAATCTTATTCGCAAGAACGCTTCGATGATGGGCACTCTGGTGGACGATCTGCTCAATTTTTCGCGGCTTGGAAGACAATCCATCAGTCGTAAATCCGTTAATACTTCCAAAGTTGTGCAGGAAGTCATCGACTTCCTTCAGCCAGAACTGCTCCTTAAGAAAATACAAGTGCAAATGGGTGACTTGCCTGACTGTGAGGCGGACCCAGCCTTACTGAGACAGGTCTTTATGAATCTCATTTCCAACGCGGTAAAATTTACTGACCAGGCAGCCAACCCGCAGATCGAGATCGGATATCTTCCTCATTACAAACGAGGCCAGGATGAGGTTTCGTGTTATTACATCAAAGATAACGGCGTAGGATTTGACATGAAGTTTTATGATAAACTATTTGGAGTATTCCAACGATTACACCGTGCCGAAGATTACGAGGGAACGGGTGTTGGGCTGGCCATCGTTCATCGCATCGTGGAAAAGCACGGAGGTAGGGTGTGGGCTGAAGCCGCGATCGATCAGGGCGCAACTTTTTACTTTACATTGGGAGAACGTGAGAATGGAAAATGATAAAGTAGAGATCTTACTGGTGGAAGACAACCCCAACGATGTGGAATTAACCCTGCACGCGCTTAAGAAAAGCCATCTTACCAACAAGATCCACGTCGTTCGCGATGGCGAAGAAGCCCTAAATTTCTTTTTCGCCGAAAACAGGAGCGATGCCAGCAAAACGATTCCCGGGCCGAAAGTGGTCCTGTTGGATCTTAAACTTCCGAAGGTCGACGGAATGGAAGTTTTGCGAACCCTAAAGAGCAATCCTGCCACAAAAACCATTCCCGTGGTCGTGCTAACTTCCTCCAACGAAGAAAGAGACATCGTGGATACCTACTCCATGGGTGTGAACAGTTACATTGTCAAACCGGTGGATTTTGCAAAATTTGTTGAGGCCATGCGTACGCTGGGCATGTATTGGCTCATGCTCAACCGCCCGTTACCTGAATGATGATTTGAATCCTGTATGAAAACAGGCTGGCAAAAAATGCCAGCCTGTTTTTTTTATATAAAACCCTGTCGTTTACATGCCCACCAACACGGAGTTTACTGCCAAAGCAAAAAGTTCTCCCGGTATAAAACTGACGACCAGGAGCACCAGTGCACACAGCACCGCCACGGCGGCCGTCCAGAAGTTCCGATGGAGCTGCAAGGTGCCCTCTTGAAAATACATCTTCACCACCACACGCAGGTAGTAGAAGGCAGAAATCAGAGAGGTGAGCAGGCCGATCACAGCCAATCCAATGAAACCTCCCTCGATGGCGGTACGGAAGAGGTAAAACTTGCCCCAGAATCCCAGTGTCAGGGGAATACCGGTAAACGAAAGCATGAAAACCGTCATGGCAGCTGCCAAAAGCGGCGCCTGTTTTCCCAGTCCGGCCAGATCATTGATCTCACTGCCCTGATTATCTTCCTTTTCCATACTGGTCACCAACGCCCAGGCTCCCAGCGAACCCAGTGCGTAGGCGGTCAAATAAAACAATGCCGAAGCAATAGAAGAAGCGCGTGTCACGGCGTCACCAAATGGAACAAAGGCCATCAAGAGATATCCGGCATGGGCAATGCTTGAATAGGCCAGCATGCGTTTAAGGTTCGTTTGCGCCACGGCCACTACATTCCCCACCAGCATGGTCAAAGCCGCCAATACCCAAAAAACGGGAGTCAGGCTATCTGACATCTGCGGGAAGATCATGGAAAACACGCGAATGAGGGCGGCAAACGCGGCAGCTTTGACACCCACTGACATAAAAGCTGTCACCGGAGCGGGTGAACCGTGATAAACATCCGGCGTCCAGCCGTGAAAGGGAACAGCCGCCACTTTGAAGCCGAAACCGGCCAACAGCAGACCGCATCCGATCAATAGGAACACCGGGTTGGCTTCTTCCGCGGCAATGGAGGCGAGGATGGCCGTCAGGCTGGTCGTTTGTGTAGCTCCAAAAACCATTGCCACCCCAAACAACAAGAAGGCCGAGGAAAAGGTGCCCAACAGAAAATACTTGAGAGCGGCTTCTTCTGAATGGGCTCTCGGGGATGCAAAACCGGAAAGGATATACAACGGTATGGAAAGGAGTTCCAACGAAAGGAAAACCAGGATCAGATCACCGGCCAATGCCATCAGCATCATACCGCTGACACTGATCAGCAACAGCACATAATACTCGCCGCGGGCAATTCCGGTACGTGTGAGATAGTTGTAGGAGAGGGCAATCGCAAATACTCCGCTAATGGCAAAAAGTGGGATCAAAAAGCAACTGAATCCATCCACCAGCACGAAACCGCCAAAACCACCTGTTGTCTGTGTCGTAAATACAACCGAAGCAACCAGAGAAGCCACCAGTCCGGCTGCTGCCAATACGGGTGTTGCCGCCGGAAGTCGTTTTGAAAACCACAGGTCTGCCAGCAAGAGCACCAATGCCCAAACGATCAAGACCACAGGCGGAAGTATGGAATATAAATCGGTCAATGTCATAAATTCACCTTCCGTTAGTGCGCCATCAGCGCAGCAGTTTGAATGAGTGAGGCAAGTTGGTCAACTGCAGGAGCCATTAAGGCAAAGAATGGTTTGGGGTATAAGCCGATCCAGAAAGCCATGATGAGGATCGGTGCCAGGATGAGCACTTCTCTCATCGAAACGTCCTTCAGGTTCTTGTTTTCTTCCTGAGAAACAGGCCCGAGAAAGAGTTTCTGGAACATGTGAAAAAGATAAACTGCAGCCAGGATCACTCCCAACGTTGCCACACCGGCAAACCAGGGCGACCCGATAGCCTCCGAGCCGAAGGCGCCAAGCAGGATGGTGAATTCACCCACAAAGCCGTTCAAACCGGGCAAACCAACCGAAGAGAGCACGGTTACCAATGCCAGGGTTCCCATTATGGGTACGACCTTCCAAAGACCGCCAAATTTTTCCAACAGGCGTGTATGCCGCCTTTCATACAACATACCCACCACCAGGAACAACGCCCCGGTGGATAGTCCGTGATTTACCATTTGCAGGATCGCGCCCTGCAGTCCCTGGGAATTCAGAGCAAAAATTCCCAGCACAACAAAACCAAGATGGCTGATGGAAGAGTAAGCCACCAGTTTTTTTACGTCTTTTTGCCGGTAAGCCACCAGGGCTCCATACAGAATGCCGATGACGGCCAGAGCGGCCATCCAGGGGGCCATTTTGATGGTGGCGTCGGGGAAGAGCGGCAGGTTGAAGCGAATAAAACCGTAGGCGCCCATTTTCAACAGCACGCCTGCCAAAATAACCGAACCGGCTGTTGGAGCCTCGGTGTGGGCGTCTGGCAGCCAGGAGTGCAGCGGGAACATCGGCACTTTGATGGCAAAAGCCAGCCCGAACGCCCCAAAAAGCCAGAGCTGTGCCGCCAGTGGGATCAGACCGCCTCCGCTTAATTGAGTCAGGTCAAAACTCCCAAATTGCAGGCCGATCCACAGGATGCCGGCCAGCATGAGTACCGATCCGGCCATGGTATAGAGGAAGAACTTGACCGCAGCGTATACGCGGCGTTCACCTCCCCACAAACCGATCAGGAAGTACATCGGGATGAGGGTAAATTCCCAAAAGACATAGAAAAGCACCATGTCCAGCGCAAGGAACACGCCCAGCATGCCCGTTTCGAGCAGCAGGAAGAAGGCCATGAAACCTTTCACCTTCTCCTGCACCGCGTTCCAGGTGGAGAGGATCGCGAGGGGAGTCAGGAAGGTGGTCAGCAAAACCATCAGGATGCTGATGCCATCCACGCCCATGTGAAAACCGATGGTGCTTTTCCCCAGAGAGAACCAGGGCAGGTTCACCTCGAACTGCATGCCTGCCGCAGCAGGCTGGTATTGGTT
>CAZNAF010000095.1:2421-6343 GCA_964570925.1 uncultured Anaerolinea sp. | reverse complement strand
GAACACGGCGAGACGGAAATACTCACCCTCGACCTGGCCGCGGATGAATGCGGGCTGGCCTGCCGCCTTTTGCTCGGTATCGTGCAGGAGCATCCCCTTGTGATCTGGAAGGTGGAACTCACCCACCAGGGCTCCGCGCCCGTTGAAATCGAGGCCATTCATCTTCTGGAACTTGATCCACAGAGGGGCGGCAGGGTGGCCTGGCCGACAGCGCAAAGCCAAAAGGAACTCGGCTTTTATTCCAACGGCTGGCAGTCATGGTCCCCTTCGCGCTGGTATGCCGCCGACGACCGTATGCAGGTCAGCCGCCTGGGTGGATTGCAGCTGCCCATGATAAAAAATCCCGGCACGCCCCTGCCCAAAGCGAAGGGCAGCTTCAGCAGCGATTTCTTCGCCGTGCTGGGGGACCGCGTCGCCCGCAGCGGGTTCGTGATTGGCAGCCTCTCTCAATTGAACCATTTCACCTCCATCTCTGCGGATTTCAACGGCCAAACGGCTCTCTCCATGTGGGCGAATGGCGACAAAGCCCGGCTCGACCCCGGCGCCTGCATGAGCACAGACTGGGCGGTCTTCTCTCCCATCCTGCTCGACCACCGCGAACCGTTGGAGCAATATCTCGAGGCCGTGGCGCGTGAGAATCACATCAGGGTGCCAGCCGAATCTCCTACCGGTTGGTGCTCTTGGTATCACTTTTACACCAAAATTTCCGAACCGATCATCCGCGAGAACCTGCAGAGCATTGTGGCAGGGCAGGAGACACTTCCTCTCCAACTCGTCCAGGTGGATGACGGCTTCGAAAGTCAGATCGGTGACTGGTTCACCTTTAAACCTGAATTTCCGCAGGGCGTGGCGCCTCTGGCGGCCGAGATCCACAAAGAAGGCCTGCTGCCTGGCTTGTGGCTGGCGCCCTTCATCCTCCATCCCAGGGCTGAGATCATCAAAGAACACCCTGACTGGCTGCTGCGCAAGGCGAACAGCAAAAAGGTGAACGCCGGCTACGTGTGGGGCTCCCTCACCACCGCCCTGGACCTGACCGTGCCCGAAGCGCTGGATTACGCCTGCCGCGTGGTCAAGACCGCCTCACAAAAGTGGGGCTACCCGTACCTCAAACTCGATTTTCTCTACGCCGCCGCTGTGGATTGTCAGTACCGCGACCGCACGCTCACGCGTGCCCAAGTGCTGCGCCGCGGCATGCAGGCCATCCGTGAGGCGGTGGGACCGGAGGTCACCCTGCTGGGCTGCGGTGCCCCGCTGGGCAGCATGCTTGGCCTGGTGGAGGCCATGCGCATCGGCGCGGACGTCAGCGCCAACTGGACACCTCGCTTTGCCGGTATCGGCGCCTTCTTTCATGACGAACCCGCCATGCCCTGCGCGCGTAACTCCATGCGCAACATCCTCACCCGCGCCAGCCTGCACAACCACTGGTGGATCAATGACCCCGACTGCCTGCTCATCCGTCCGGATACAAGCCTGAGTCTGGCCGAGGTACAGTCCCTGGCGAGCGCCATCACCCTCACCGGCGGATCGCTGCTGCTTTCTGACGACCTGCCCGCCCTTCCCGCGGAGCGTTTGCGCGTCGCAGCGTCCCTGCTGCCCGTGATCGGCCAGCGTGCCCGCGTGGTGGACTGGTTCGATGCCGGCATGCCTGCCCGTTTGCGACTGGACTTGTTGAACGAGACCGGCGAGTGGCACGTGCTGGCCGCCTTCAATTGGCAGGATCAGGCGGCAGACCTGAAGCTTTCTGCGGCGCAGTATCAATTACACGAAGGTACATATTGGGTGAGTGAGTTTTGGGGCGCAAAGGTCATCCGCCTGGAGGAGGAAGAATCTGTGGTCTTTCCCGCCGTCCCGGCTCACGGCTGCGTGGTCACAGCCTGGCGCCGGCAGCCAACTGGACAGCCCGTCTATCTCGGCGGAGACCTTCATATCTCCCAGGGCATCGAGGTGGCCGAATGGAAAATCACAAGCCAAGGCGTGGCGGCTACCCTGCGCCTGCCGCGCAAGGCGGATGGAATGATCAGGGTTTGGGTGCCCGGTTCGGCTCCTTCGGTTTCCGTCAACGGCACGACTAGTGAGCTTCATCCCGACCAGGAAGGCGTCCTCTCTATCCCCGTTGATGTTGACGGCTTCGCAAAAATCTTGATCGAATTCTTATAATACCGGTAGGGGAGGTTCATGAACCTCCCCGGTTGATTAGATTCTATCTGACCAAGGTTAAATTATTAAAACCCTGACAAGGTTATTAATAACCTTGTCAGGGTTGATCTAATTTTTTGTTCTGTAGGGGGCGGTTCCAAACCGCCCCGCGGCTGGAAATTCTTTGTGTGCCTGTAGGGGACGGTTCCAAACCGTTCTCAGTTCGATCAACCTTGACATGGTTTTGGATACCCTTGTCAAGATTGATCTAAGTTTCTTAAAAAAATCGCTGCCAAGATTATAAATCTTGGCAGCGGCAAGTTGCGAATAATATCTACTTCATTTCAGGTGGTTTCTGCTCGGCCATGGCCTTTTTCATCACCTCCAGCCGTTCAGCCGCTTTGCGGCGGCCGCGGCGTACCAGCCAGCGCACCAGGAAGAAGATCGGCAGGCCGATCACGGCCACCACCGGCACTACCAGGATGATCAACCAGATCAAGAATTCCACTAGGCCTTTACCAAAATTGATCAGCGCTTGCGCCGCGTCGCGCATCACGCCCTGAGGTTCCCAGCCCGCGATGGTGATGGGGGCGATGGTAGCCTTGGCGACCACGCGCACGCTGATGGCCGACATATCCGCGGATTGCTCGTAGTATTTCATCTGGCCTTTGATCACTTCGATCTGTTCGGTGATCTGCATCTTCTGGTTGTAGACCGCCAGGGCGTCTTCCGTCTTTTCGGCCTTGTCATACAGTTCGCTCAACTTCGCGTCCGCTTCTTCCAGGTTCTTGAGGCGGGAACTCAGGTCTGTGTATTCCTGGGTTACGTCCTGTCCGCTGACGCTTTCGTCGATGGTGTACTTGCCCGGGTCACCGGTCATGTTCTTGATCTGCTGCAGTACCTGGTCAAGTTTATCAGCCGGCACGCGCACGGTAATGGTGGCTTCCGGTACTTCCACGCCGTCATAGGTGTAGGATTTGTAGATATAAGATGAGACCACGAACCCGCCCATCCCGTTGGCCATATCGCTGATGTCGCTCATCGTTTCGGCAGGGTCATCCACCGCGATGGTCAGGTCGGCGTTCTTGATGATCATCTGCTTGATGGGGGTGCCGCTTTCATCGTAGGTCGCCTTGGGGGCGGCTTCCGGAGCTGCTGGGGCTTCTTCCATCACGGCCATGTCCATGGCTTCATAATTACCACCATCCAACCCTCTCTCACCTTCATAGTAAGGGGCTTCGCTGGCTGCCATTGGCAATTCTGCAGCCTTGGCGCATCCGCTGAGAGCCAGGGCGAGGACAATGATTGCGATCAGGGTTCCTTTGATTTTCATGATCTCCTCCTTCGAAAAACCGTTATTTTTAATTATATGACTTTCTTCAAGGATAAGACGTGTTAAAAATAAAAAAGTTCCCCTCTACCAGCCGTCTGCCAGTCGCAGGGCTTCCCTTTCTGGCAGGCCTGCCTCGTAAATACGCTGTTGCACGGCGCGGATGTCGTATTCCACGCGGAAAATGCGCCAGATTGATTCTTCAGGGTCGAAGATGCCGTAAGAGGCGCGCGGGTCCCTGTCGCGCGGCTGTCCGACCGACCCGGGGTTGAGGATCGCCCGCCCAGGGATGGGCAGTTCCAGGTTACCTTCCGCGATGGTGCGGATGACCTTGTCGCCGTGCGCTTCCATATGAAAAGAGATTGGCAGGTGGCTGTGGCCTACGAAGGCCAGCTGCGTGTTGAAGTGCGCGAAATTCATCAGTGCCACGAAGGGTTCCACCAGGTATTCCCACAT
>CAZNAF010000095.1:0-2321 GCA_964570925.1 uncultured Anaerolinea sp. | reverse complement strand
CCCAGGCACCAGGTGGCGTCCACCTCACCGGCGGCAGCCAGCACGGCCTCCAGGGCGGTCAGGTTGGCATGAATGTCAGAAATTACCAGTATTTTCATAAAGACCTGTCGTCAGTGAATTCTCCGAGTTCTATTTTATCCGATTCCCACGGGAATTCAGGAATTGCTTGAAAAGAATCTGAATGACAGAAATTTTTGCTTTCAGAACCTGGTCTCTCTTCACCACAATTGAGGATTTTTCTCTTTATTTTTAATCCATTGAAGGCATTTCCCGACATCTTGCTGCGAAAACAATAAGTTCATTTTAAACTTCGCTTCCTGCCCATCTCTATCCATTGATGGAAAAGGGAACAGGGGTGAGGTGGAAGTAAAAAATCGATACCCTGCAGCTTGCTGCCGGGAGGATTCATTTCTTCTTAACGAGTACTGATATTGCCAGCAATAGCATATCCTCTCGATTGTTATTTTTTCCGTCTAGTACGGCAAATGCTTCATTGCCTGACACAATACCCTTGTAGTTTTGCGGAGATGCAAATAACATTTCTTCGTAAACACGATTTTGATCCGTGGGGATGCAAAGATAATAAATTTCATTGTTGTCTAAAGCTTTGTAAAAACTCTTTTCTTTGTTCATCACCGGTCCATCTCCAATTTCCACGGGGGAACCTTCTTCAAGCAAGCGGATGGTTGGTCCGCTAATTACAATTAATTGTCTCGCCAGTATGGGCTTGCCGGTGACATCTGTTTCAATGATTAAAAGACTCAATGAGGAGGCCATCATTTGCTGTTTTTCGCTGTTGATATAGACTTGTCCAAACTCCTTATTGGACAGAATTACAGGCAGTAATAAACCATTATTATCCTTGATTCGATATTGAAGATTGGTTAAATTATCCTTGTTAATTCCTGTTGTGGGCCAGTCAATCCTTGTGTCGCTTGGGTCGGTGATCCGCATGGACCAATCCATTCCCGCAGAGTCGGAAATGGTGAGGATCTTGGCGTTGACATTGACTTGCAGATTTCCCGCATCATCGAACCCTTCGATGGGATGGAACATTGTGATGGTTTCATCAATGTCAGGATGACCGTCGTAGTTCATCATCATGTAGTTGTCCGGGTTGATGTAGGATTCGTTGTTGTAGATAACCGGATTGATACCTCTATCCACGTTCAATTTCTCAGCCAACCTGCTGCTGAACTCAGTAAATTCAGCCGGGCTCAGAGCACTGGTATCCACCACTTCGCCGGCGAGATAGCTGGAGAGTAATTGGTCAACCAGACTATCTGCCTCAGTGGCCGCGGGCGCAGACATTGCGGTAGCTATTCGTTCAGCTTCTTGCGTACTGCCGTCAGATGTGTTGTTCAATGAAGCGCATGCGCTCAACATCAGCGCGAGCAAGGTGAGAAGGAGGGTCATTTTTTTCATTTTGAGTGATTTGCCTCTTGTTCAGTTCTCTTGATTAGTAAGGTGTTCATTAAGAGAAGCATGTCTTTATTGTTTGTTTTCTTCTGATCCAAAACAGGATAGACATCGCCGACATCTACAATTCCTGAATACCCGTTCAGATGGAGTTGTAATGCATCATAAAAATATTCCTGATCAGCCAGTCCGCCTATGTAATAAACAGTATTTTCAGAAAGGTTTTTGTAAAAATCCAAATAGGTTTGTTCTATGCTGATACTGGAAACTGTTGTAAATGAGGAGCCTTCTTCCTGTAAATAAAATTTTGGTCCGGCGAATGCCAAAAACTCCCTGGCCAGGATTGGCTTACCGGTCGAATCTGAAATGATGGTTAAGAACGGGTAGAGTGATTTCTCCCCAAATTCTTCCAGATAAACGATGCCCGAGTCTTTGCTTATTAAAATTGCCGGAAAAATTTCGAATCCTTTTTCGACCCTCCCCTGTGCTTCCGTGTACCCGCCAGAATAAACATCTGTCTTTGGCCAATTGAAGTTGGGATCCTTGGGATCGGTAACTCTCTGGTTCCAATCTACGTCCGCCGAATTCTCAATTGTAGTCACTATGCCGTTCATATTGACCTGCAAATTGCCGTCGGCATCGAACCCTTCAATAGGATGGAACATCGTGATCGTCTCGTTTTGATCCGGATGGCCGTCGTAGTTCATCATCATGAAGTTATCCGGGCTGATATAGGCTTCGTTGTTATAGACAACCGGATTGATCCCTCTCTCCGCGTTCAATTTTTTTGCCAATTTTCTGCTGAACTCAGAAAAATCTGCCGGGTTGAGAACGCTGGTATCCACCTCTTCGCCGGCCAGATAATCAGCCAGGAGTTGATCCGTTTTGCTGGTTTGAGTGGG
>CAZNAF010000094.1:5288-6364 GCA_964570925.1 uncultured Anaerolinea sp. | reverse complement strand
CGCGCCGACCTGGTGGAAGAGATCGCGCGCGTGTACGGCTACGAGAACATCCCCGAAGCGCGCATGGCCGACGTGCTGCCGCAGCAGATCGGCAACCCCGTGCTGGTGAAAGAGGAACGCGTGCGCGACCTGCTGGTCTCGCTGGGCCTGCAGGAAGCCATCAGCTACCGCTGGTCCACGCCGGAGCGCGAGAGTCGCCGCCTCTCGCCGGACGCCGAAAAGGACGACAAACCTTACGTCAAGATCGCCAACCCGCTGGCCTACGAAAAGGCCTTCCTGCGCCATTCCGTGCTCGCCAGCGTGCTGGACGTGGTCGAGCGCAATGCCCGCCACCACGAGCGGCTGGCCTTCTTCGAGATCGGCCCGATCTTCCTGCAATCCGAAGACCCCTCCGGCCTGCCGGACGAACTGAAACGCCTGGCCGTGGTGCTGGCCGGGGAACGCAGTGTGGCCGGCTGGCAGCCCGCCGACACCTCCGCCATGGATTTCTACGACCTCAAGGGCGTGGTGGAAGGCCTGCTGGCGGGGCTGAGGCTGCCAAACCTCGCCTACGAGTCCGCCGAACATCCCAGCTTCCACCCTGGCAAGTGCGCGCGCGTGCTGGTGGGTGAGAAGCAGGTGGGCGTGATGGGCGAGCTGCACCCGAGGGTACGGGCGCAGTACGAGTGGCCCGCCACCTTCAAGGCGCCGGTGCTGGCGGCCGATTTCGATCTCGACCTGTTGCTCGACCTGGTGCCTCCGCTCTACCAGACCGTCGATGTGCCCGTCTTCCCGCCCGTGATCGAAGACCTGGCCTTCATCCTGGAGGAGGACGTGCCGGCTGTAAAGGCTGAAACCCTCATCCGCCAGACGGGCGGCAAATTGCTGCACGACGTGACCCTCTTTGACGTGTTCCGCAGCGCGCAGATCGGCGAGGGCAAAAAGAGCCTGGCGTATAAACTTACCTACATCGCCCCCGACCGCACGCTCGAGACCGCCGAAGTGGCCGCCCTACGCAACAAGATCATCAAACGCATGGAGTACGAGCTGCAGGCGAAGTTGAGAAGTTAGTGATTAGTGATTAGTGATTAGTGATT
>CAZNAF010000094.1:0-5188 GCA_964570925.1 uncultured Anaerolinea sp. | reverse complement strand
ACGAGCTGCAGGCGAAGTTGAGAAGTTAGTGATTAGTGATTAGTGATTAGTGATTCGCGATGAGTGAAAACAAGAGCCGCCTGATCAAGGCGGCTTTTTCATTACGTCCCCTCCGTGCCCTCCCTGCCAAACCGGGGATGAAACGGAGATAAAGCAATAATGTCCAACCGTAATTCTCGGTTTCGTGCATTTTTTGAAAAACTGATACTTTTATGAAATGTTATAATCGCCGGTGACCTCAAGACGGGGAAACCTTCGCGAACCTCATCGGGATAATCTATGAATACAGCATCGAGCAAAGTAAACATATTTGAGAAAGCCAATAGTGCGCTTTCACGTACCGCCAATTGGATCGATAAATTCGGCGGACGTCTGGCAGGCAGTCCGGCCTGCCGCGCGACAGCCGAGGCCATCCGGGCAGATCTTTCAGCCCTCGGACTTTCTGCCAACGTTGAGACGTTTCAAACACACCCCGACGCGTTCACAAAATTCTACCGCATCGACATCCTCCTTTACGCGGCGGGGGTGGTTTTGTTGTGGCTCAACCAGCCGCTGGCCGCCGCGCTGGTGACCAGCTTTATGATCTTCGGCGCCGGGCAGCAATTCGGCTATTACAGGGAGTTCTATGACCGCCTGTATCCTTTGAAAACCTGTCAGAACATCACAGCCACGCTTGAACCGCAAGGCGAGGTCAGGCAACAGTTGATCTTTTCGGGGCACCACGACTCCGCGCAGGAACTGAAGTTTTTAAAGGGCAACCAGCGGCTGTATGGATTAAAGATCCTGCTGCCGGACGCCACCCGCATGCTGGCCATGGTCACGGCCTGGTGCTGGGTATTCTGGCAGCTTATAACAGGTCACGCGCCCATTTTCATGCCCTACGCGCGCATTCTGCTGGTCTTCGGATTTATCATAGTTTTCAGCAAGTTCTTCCTGTTCAGCAAGGAAGCCGTCCCCGGCGCGGGAGACAACCTGATCGCCTCGTCCATGCTGGTGGACCTGGCAGCGCGCTTTAAAGCTGAAGGGCAGTCAACTTGCTCAACTTTGGAACACACCCGTTTGCTCTTTGTCAGTTTCGATGCCGAAGAGGCCGGCCTGCGCGGTTCGCGCGCCTGGGTCAAAGCCCACCGCCAAGAACTGACCGACCTGCCGACCTTTGCGCTGAACATTGACAGCGTCTACCATCTGGCCGACCTGCAATTCCTGACCAGCGACCTGAACAACCACCTGAAACTGGACCAAGACCTTGCGCAAAAATGCATCGTGATCGCGCGTCGTCTGGGATTCCCTGCGAAACCAGCGCTGATGAAGTTCGGCGGGGGCGCCACGGACGCGGCCGAGCTGGCCAGGGCCGGCGTCAAGGCGACCACCCTGATCGCTATGTCCACCGATCTGGTGCGGGATGGGCTGGTCTATCACACCATGCGGGATACGGTGGACGCCATCGAACCAGAAGCCGTGGCGGCATGTTTGTCCATCGCCAATTCCTTGGCACATAATCTGGATCAAGCCAGTTAGCCAACCTTTTGCCAAGAATCTTTCACCGGGGGAGTTCGTATCTTAGCCATCATGGAAATGGGGTCCAGAGAAGACCTCTTATACCTGGCAAAAGCGCATCCTCAACCTGAATACCTGAATGATACAATCATTAATGTTAATGAAAACCATTCAGATAATTAAATCATCAAAATCGATTGGTAGAATCCTGGGAGTTATTTGGACCTTAAGAGGAGTGAAGGAGTGAAGCAATGAAAAAGATGATCGTTGTCCTCGTCCTGCTCGGGCTGGCTTGCTCGAATTCCACCAAATTGGCCGGATTATTCAAACCAGGCGCCGAACCCACCTTCACCGCCGAGCCGCTGGCGACCGAAATGCTCTTACCAATTGCCACACTACCGCCTTCCTCAACCATCGCCCCTCCGGTCATCGACGTTCAGAATGCAGGCCAGATCGTAAAAACGGGTGAGATGCAAACCGCACTGGTGCGCAGGGTGGTCTTTTCACCTGATAGTAAAAACTATGCCACCGCCGAGGGAAACGACAATGATTATGGCGTTCATGTCTGGCAAAGCGGGGATGGAAGCCTGCAGAAAACACTGCTGGGTTTTACCGGCATCGTGTGAGATCTTGCGTATTCACCCGACGGAAATTTTATCGCCACGGCGGCGAATGACGCCAACCAACAGCACATCCGCATTTGGGATCTGGAGAACGACACGCTGCTGGTGATCTTGAACGGGCCCCATTATACGAACAGCATTGCCTTTTCACGGGACGGAAGATTAATGGCCGTCGGCGGAGCTGACAGCGCGATGCAAGGGACGATCCTGATCTACGATACCAACACCTGGATTGTAAAACAGGAATTGGCCGCTCCCGGTCAAAACGTGCTGGCGCTCGTCTTCACACCAGAAAACGATCATCTCATCTCAAGCGGCACTGACGGGCGCATCCGCTTGTGGTCGCTTGCAGAGGGCAGTGCCACCAGCATGATGTCACCCGGAATCCAGGCCAACCAGCTGGCGCTCTCACCGGATGGCAGCCTGCTGGCTTCCTCTTTTTGCAGCAAGACGGCCATCAATGGTTGTTCTGAAGGCGGCGCCGTTGTCTGGCGCACCACTGATTGGACAATCCTGCAGCGGTTTGATGACCTGGCTGAAGGTCTGGTTTTCTCGCCGGATGGGTCCTTGCTGATCACCGGCTCAGGCGTCAACGACCCGTTGGTACGCATCAGGCGCACCTCGGATTGGGGTTTGATCCGCACTTTGCCGGTTTTGGGCACAACCGTTTCGATATCTCCCGACAGCCGAATTTTGATCACCACGGATTATGAATTGATCACCCGCTGGGAGGTCAAACCATTACGGAACGCTAATTTGCCGTAAAACAAACCCGATCTGGCTGATCGGGTTTGTTCATTTTCAGGTCATTGATGAACAACGACTGCGAAAATTATGATCATGAACCTTTGGATCGCTTCAATTCCTCTTCCTGCACAAGGCGGTGGGTGCCGTCGCAGAGCGGTTTCTTCTTGGATTCCCCGCAGTTGCACAGGGTGACACGGTTGCGCGTCTCGAAGGGCTGGCCGTCCGCGCGCTCGACGGGGATGTAGCCGGTGACCCACAAACTACCCTCGATGGGTCCGTATGAAGTGATCTCGGTGGTGGCGGCGATCTGCACGGGCAGGTCGGCTTCCACGTCTTCGTCCTCGGCGGTCATGGCGTAGGTCAGGGTGCCGGAGGGGCAGCGGTCGATCATGGCCATGATCTCGGCGCGGATCTTCGGTTCGTCGGTGTCGGCGAGCATCTTGCGGTAGTTGGTCAGGCGGTTGCCGCAGAACCCCGAATTCATGCACAGGGTGTAATCGGTTTTCACCACCATGCCCGTGCCGCGTTCAAGCACCTTTTGACGGTCAACGAAGGTGTCGGTGGGGGCTGTTTCGGTGCCCTCAAAATCCACATCGCAGTGGGCGCCGTCACAGATGGGCTTATTGCGCGACTTGCCGCAGCGGCACAGCGAATAGGGGCCTTCCTCTTTGATGATCTCATCCAGTTCCCAGTTGAGCGGCTCGCCGTATTCCGAGACGATCTGGGTCTTGTGCACGAGCGGGATCTTGCCTTCCACTTCGTAGGGGCCGCAGGGTTCAACCCTGATCTTGCCCTTGACTTTTCGTTTCACGCTCATGCCTACTCCTGATAATTGCCCAAACAGGCAAAGATGCGGTCGATGTCGAGTTCGGTGAACTGCTCATAGGCTTCCGAGGCGCCCAGGTTCTCATCCAGCTGCTCGAGGCGGGTGGCGCCGGTGATCACGCTGGAGACTTCCTTACGCCGCAGTACCCAGGCGATGGCAAGCTGGGCGGGGGTGATACCCAGGTCGTTGGCCACCAGGGTAAGCTGGCGCACGATCTCAATGCGCTGGGGAGTGATGCGCTCCTTGATCCATGAGTAGTCATCCATGGAGGCGCGGCTGCCTTGCGGGATGCCGTCGTTGTATTTGCCGGAAAGGATGCCGTAGTAAAGCGGGCTGAAGGTGGTGAGTCCGACGCCCAGTTCACGGGTGACGGGCATGAGCTCGTCTTCCACGCGTTTGCGGTGGAAGAGATTGTACTGGGGCTGGTCCATGGTGGGCGGGATGAGGCCGTATTCACGCGCCACCCCGTAAGCTTGCATGACCTGCGAGGCTTCCCACTCGGAAGTGCCCCAGTAGAGGATCTTGCCCTGGTGGATGAGGTCGGTCATGGTGCGCACCACCTCTTCCACGGGGGTGTCGGGGTCGTAGCGGTGACAGAAGTACAGGTCCACGTAATCGGTGCCCAGCCTCTTCAAACTGGCGTGAATGGATTCGGTGATGTGCTTGCGCGAGAGTCCGCGGCCGTTGGGGCCTTTCCAGGTCGGCCAGAACACCTTGCTGGAAATGACCAGTTCCTCGCGCGGCAGCTGTTTGATCGCCTTACCCATCACCACTTCCGCGCGGCCCTCTGCGTACATGTCCGCGTTGTCGAAGAAGTTGATCCCCTGGCTGAAGGCTTCCTTGATCAAAGAAATGGCCACCGTCTCATCGATCTGGTTGCCAAAAGTCACCCACGAACCGAGTGAGATCTCACTGATCTTCAAGCCTGAATGTCCGAGTCGTCTGTAGTGCATGGGAACCTCCAAAAGGGTTGCTGGTGATTAGTGATTAGTGATTAGTGATTAGTGATTAGTGATTAGAAAGATTATAAACCAGTCAAATTAAATTCTCATTAGTGACAGCATACTCTGACCCTGGTTCTTTAATTCCAATTCTAGAATTTTTGAGATAATTTATATAACCGTTGATCATCTTCAACAATTCTGAATATTTAATATAAACATCCTGATAATCAGCATCTGTTAGGTATTTCATTTCATGAGCAAACACCAAATGACTGAGTGTTTCTTCAAGTGATCCGCGTGAAATGTAGGCAAACCGGACACTTTCTTGGAAATAAAACCGTCCATGTCCTTCAGCAATGTTCGCAGGAATACTCTCGGCAGACCTTCTAATCTGAGTGATCAATGCATATTTTTCGGAGTCAGGCAACTTGTTTATGATATGCTGGCAAACATATATAGCAAATTGAATTGCTTTTTGCCATACTTGAAGATGTTCCAATCCTTTATCAGTTGTAGAAGTCATTCTGGTACCTGATCCTGCAAGGAGTCAA
>CAZNAF010000093.1:0-6443 GCA_964570925.1 uncultured Anaerolinea sp. | reverse complement strand
GTAAAATCTATACGCAATACAGAAGGGGGCTACCTGCTGGATCTCTCCACGGGAGCCACCCTGCAGGCCGAACGCCTGATCGTCGCCGCAGGGGGCAAGGCCTACCCCACCCTCGGCTCCCGCGGCGAACTCTTCCCCTTCCTCAAATCCCTCGGGCACAGCGTCATCCCGCTCACACCCGCCCTCGCCCCGCTTACCTGTGAAATGAAACCCTGGCGCTCCCTCTCGGGTATGCGCATGGACGCCCGTGCCTCTTTATATGAAGGCAAGACCTTGCTGGCTGAAACGGAAGGCAACCTGATCTTCACCGACTGGGGTCTCAACGGCCCCGCCGTGATGAACCTCAGCCACCACGTCTCCACTCGCGCGGGCGCGAACCTGGACCTATCCCTTAATCCCCTATTCGACCGTGAACCGGCATTAAAGGAACTGATCGGTCGCAAACGGAAAAGCGATATCCCCTTGCGCCTGCTGCTGGGCTCCGCCCTGCCCCCCAAACTGCCGCCCCTGCTGCTTACACGCGCGGGCATCCAGGCCGACGCGCCCGTCGGCAGCCTTCAGGACGGGCAGATCGAGAGAGTGCTTCGCGAAGCCTCCGACCTGCCCTTCAGGGTCACGGGGGTACGCGGATTCGAATATTGCCAGGTCAGCGCGGGCGGTGTGCCCGTCAGTGAGGTGGACCCGCTGAACATGCGTTCACGTGTTCTTACGGGCTTGTGGCTGGCCGGCGAGACCCTGGACGTGGTAGGACCGTGCGGGGGGTATAACCTGCAGTTCGCCTTTAGTTCCGGCGCGTTGGCCGGCATGGACGCTGCGCAATAAGACCATCCCACCCTGGGTTATCAGTTTTCATGCCACAAGATAATTTTTTGCGAAAGTTGGATTTGGGTGCGCAACCGTTCACACTCCCAAACGTAAATTCATTACCCTTTTCATAAAGGAGAGCGACCTCATGCAGGAAAAGAACAAAACCGTTCGCAAGATTATTACTTTTTTGGTCCTCGTTATAGTCTTCTCGATCCCCTTGTATTATCTGATCATCCATTCTGGCAGCCTGCAAACTGCCGGAGGGATTTATGTGTTTATATTAATGTGGGCGCCTGGTATCTCCGGCCTGCTAACCCAGTTGATCCACGAAAAAAGTCTACGCGGCATGGGTTGGAAAATCGGCAAGCCCCGTTATCTATTGATCGCCTACCTGGCACCGCTGGTGTATTGTCTGGTTGCTTACGGCATCATCTGGCTTTCCGGTTTGGGCGGATTTCCCAATCCCGAATTTATCTCGGCAGTGACACAAGGAGTTTCAACTTCCACTTCCACCCCTGCCATGCTGGTGCTGCGTTACTGCGTCTCTCTCGCCACGCTTGGCGTGCTGATGGGAATCCTTTCCGGCGCAGGAGAAGAGATCGGCTGGCGCGGATTGTTCGTACCGGAACTCGCGAAGGTTACCTCGTTCACCAAAACGGTCTTTCTCAGTGGCGCGGTTTGGACGATTTGGCATCTGCCATTGATCCTCTTCGCAGATTACAGCCTGCCTGGCGTACCGAAAGCTTACGCGGTGCTCATGTTCACCATCATGGTTTTGGGAATCAATACCCTCTTCAGCTGGCTGCGTTTGAAATCGGGCAGCCTGTGGCCGGCCGCGCTGTTACACGCCAGCCATAACGTTTTTGTGCAGGCCATCTTCACCCCTCTAACCCTGCAGTCGAAGCTGACTCCCTGGCTGATTGATGAATTCGGCGCCGGTCTGGCTTTTGCCGGCGTCGTGTTGGCTCTAATATTTTTACGCAAGGGCAAGGACTTGGGTCTAAAAGTTCAGCCGGTTAACGAAAGCTGATTTTTAACGCACCAGGCCCAGGGCGCTTTCCAGGCGGGTTAAACTGGCTTCCACGAAGCGCTGGTCTAAATCTGCATGACTCTCCAGATAATCCCGGGTGACAACCCTGGCACGAGGAGAGAGGTTATCCAGCACGCGTTGTCTCACCTCCGCGCTAACGCCAAGCAGTCCGTTCAATACATCCTGCTCCTCCACCGTACGCAGCCAAAACTGTATCGACTGGTCCGTCATCGAGAGTACTCGTTCAAGTTTGGCCATTTCTGCCTCCTCTTCACGCGTATAAGATTTATTGTTCCTACCCTAATGGATCAGCCCCTGCTTAATCGATAACGAACTTGAACATATCCGTTCTTATAGGTTTTTTGGTGCACCAGGTCAAGCCTGCATTCTTTTGACTGTGAATTGAACAAGGGAATACCCCGGCCCAAAAGGATTGGGATAATGGTCAGGGTGATCTCATCGATGAAACCAGCTTCCAAAAAACTTTGAATGGTCTTGCCTCCATCCACATATACCTTTTCAGAACCGGTATTCTTCAGATAACTCACCAATTCTTCTGGCCTGAGGCTGGCTGATTCCACAATGGTTGAGGTATCTCCGAGAAGCGTGAGTGGTGCGTGACTGAGCACAACCACGCGTTTGTTCGCGTAAGGCCACTTTGAAAAATTTGATATGGTCTCATAAGTACGCCGTCCTAAGACAATCGTATCAATAGAGTTAAAAAACTCCTGGTACCCATAATCCTCAGAAGGAATTTTTAATGTTTCATCTTCCAGCCATGAAAGATCATCGTCCTCACGGGCGATAAAACCATCCAGAGATGCTGCGATAAACGCGAAACATTGAAAATCCATAAAAATCAACCCTAATTTTCAATCATCAGTCTGACCCGGCACAAGCGTTCAACGGTTTAAAGCGGCAGGAAGTTCCTCCAAAATAATATCCATATTATAGAGCAATGACATCGCCTCTGGTAAATCGAATTTTGTTTTTTTGAGGGTGTTGATGGAAGGATCAATGTGATAATTGACGGCGCCCCTGAAATCCGCGCCGGTCAGGTTGGTTCTCGCGAAACGGCTGTCTTTGAAATCCGTGCCCGAACAATCCGCAAAAGAAAGGTTGGTGTCTTCGAAACTGACCTCGTGCACGATACAGTGGTTCAGGATGGCTTTTTCCAGGTTCAACCCCATAAAGGACGAAAAGTTGAGTACGCAGTTTTGAAAAGTAGCGGGTCGGTTGAGCAACGCACCAGCAGCCCAATCAGATTGGGTCCAATTGATGCCCTGAAGTTGTGATTCTGCGAAACGTGTATTGGCAAACGAAGTATCTTTGAGGTTTACCAGACTTAGATCACAACCCACAAAGGTGCAATCGCGGAAGTGGCACCTTTGAAAATACGTTCCATTGAATTTACACTTAATAAAAGTACATTGGTTGAATTCCTTGAGTTGTATGCGTGATTCCTTGATCTCAAGCATTTTATATTCGACATTGTTGTATTCGGTTTCTTTCAGGCTGTTATCACCCATACCTTACACCTCACGCCCAAATTAGTTTCAACCAAATTATTATATAACAATTGGTTTTTAAAACCTCTCATCCGAACAAGAAATCAACCTCCGATTTTCATCTTTCTCTATGGTGCATTGACAACAACACTTTTTAATGGAGAGGAAAATTGCCCATACGAGAAATTACCGGTAGGACAAATGCTCAAGAATCGGATCTAGAATGTTAGAAAATATACCCGTGCCCGGAAATTAACAATATACTCCGGCTCCAAATTTAATTCTCTCTAAAAGGGGCCAGGCGGTCAATATCACCCACGAATTGAGGCAGATCCGTGTGCCCCAGAAATTGACGAATGGCAGCGTTTTCACCCAGGTGGTACCAATAATGGTAGGTCAGACGCATGAGAACCGTCCCCCATAACATGCCGGATGGAGTTTTTTCGATAACGACCTCTGTGAACAGGTCATCCGTGGATAATCCATCCAGCCATGGGTCCACCTTTGCCGTAATGTGTGAGAAATAATCCAACATCTGGTGCAACGACGGCGTGGAGGCGGGCTTGCCCCTCGCGCACAATTCATCCAATTGCGCAAATAATTTGATCCCCTGCCCGATGTAAAGCAGGCGGGTCTGTTCCTGCCAGGCAACGTGACCCACGTTCCAACTGATGCAATTGAGCGGCAGAAAACGCCTGCGCGCGTCTTCTTCAGACAAGCCTTCCAGTCCGCGTAAAAATTCACTGCGGGCGAAGCGGAGTTGATCTACAAGCGGATGCGGCATGGTTTCTCCTCAAGAATCTATCCTGGCTGACCAATGAAAAAAACTTTCAGTCTCCTCTTCAGCAATCAGGTCGATAGGGTGCCCGGGTGTCAATGTTACCTACAAATTGCGGAAGATCCGTATGTCCAAGGTTTTGCCGGATGGCGGAGTTCTCACCGGTATGATACCAGTAATGGTAAATAACCCTTTGCACGAGGTTCCCCCAGTAGCGCTTGAGCGGCTTCCCGTCTTTGAGCACCTGTTCCTGAAGTTTTTCGGTTGTGAGTGTATCAAGGAAAGGATCGGCGGCCTTGGTGATTTTTTTCCAGGCTGCCAGCATTTCCTCCAGATCAGGGGTGCAGGCTGGTGCACCGTAAGCAAATAACTGGTTTAACTCTGGCAAGATGACTTTTCCCTGTCCAAGGGTGACAAAATAACGCTGTTCATGCCACGCCAAATGGCCGACGTTCCAGGCAATGCAATTCATGGGAAGGAAGCGCCGGCTTGCTTCTTCGGTGGTAAGCCCTTTAAGTGCGCGTTTGAATTCATTACGGGTGAAACGAAGTTGATCAACGAGAGGATGATTCATATCAACCGGTTCCTTTCCTTTGCGTTGTGCGTCTTTTTGATTGAAATGATGATCAAGATCATTTTATCTTAGCTTGCCCGAGGGAAACAAGTGAAATCACCCAGATGGATCCGCTAACAATAATTCTTGGTGAAAATTCAGGTTGGTATTATTCTTGCAATTTCCTTGATAAGTCATTTATTGTCTAAAAAATGATATTTGTTTTTGGATCAAAATTATGGCGATGAATCTTTTTGCGTTAACTGTTTTCGTCTGCGCCATCATGGTGATCATGATCGCTGTTTATACATGGCAGCTACGCACCACCAACGGCTCACGAGTTTTTAGCATCTTAATGCTTTCCATGTCAATTTACATTTTGGCATACAGTTTTGAGCTCAGCAGCCTGGATCTTCCCATGATGCTTTTCTGGAATAAAGTGGAATACCTTGGCGTTCTTACCTTCCCAACGCTGTATTTGATCTTTACCAGTCGGTTCACAAGAAACGACGCGTGGATCAATAAAAAGAACCTCATCATAATTTTCATATTGCCTTTGGCCTTTATGATCATCAAGGTCTTTGATGATTCATTACGTTGGATCTATAGCAGTGTTGAGATCGAAGAAACCGGCTTTATAGCCCTTTTGTATTTTAAGATAGGACCTTTATATTATCTGGTGGTAGCCTATAACCTGGTGATGGTTACCTTGAGCACCTTCTTGATCCTCCTAAAAAGGCGAAATTCCTCTCCGTTATACATCAAACAGACGAATATCATCCTGGCCGTTTCCTTCGTCTTGTATTTTTTCTATCTTGTTTACATCAGCGGCTATTCGCTTATTCCCGAATTGAAATCTCTGGACCTCAACCCCTTTGCCTATACCCTGTGGGGAGGCGCGATCAGTTATGCCATCTTTCGTTACAAACTATTTGACCTCGTCCCCATCGCAAGAGAGACATTGATCGAAACCCTGGCTGACGGTGTGCTCGTTCTGGATGACCAATTCAGGATTGTCGATGCAAATCCAAGATCGCAAGCCATATTCGGGTGGGATTCCATTCCCATGGGCGAAACGATTACTCAATTAAAGTTGAAAACGATCAACCCGTCTCTGTTAAAGTCACTTGAAGGGAATAACGCCATTGAAATAACGCATGAGAAAAACGGGATCATCTCAGAATTCGAGGTTGGCGTTTCAATACTCAGGAACAACCAGCAAGAAAAAGTCGGTTACCTTTTGGTGCTGCATGATATCACACGCAGGAAGAAGATCGAAAAAGAATTATCAGAACTTTCTCTGATCGACGAATTAACAGGATTAACCAATCGAAGAGGGTTCCTGGTCTTATCGGATCAATTGATAAACTTCTGCCTGCGGATCAAGAAAAATGCCGTCCTGTTCTTTATCGATATGGACGGATTAAAGCAGATCAATGACAACCTGGGCCACGCAGCCGGAGATCAGGCGTTGATGGACACGAGTCAGGTTTTGAAAAATTCTTTTCGCTCTTCTGATATCATCGCCCGGATTGGCGGAGACGAATTTACCGTTCTGGCCATCGAAACCGCGGATAATTCCACAGACAACATACTTGCCCGCCTGGACTCACAGCGTTCAGAATTCCTTAAAAAAGAAAAGAGGGAGTATCCATTAAGTTTCAGCGTTGGAACGGCACTGTTTCAGTGGGAAAGCCCTCAATCGATCCAGTATCTTTTGGAACAATCCGATCAGGCCATGTATGAAATTAAAGCAGCCAAGAATAA
>CAZNAF010000092.1:0-6628 GCA_964570925.1 uncultured Anaerolinea sp. | reverse complement strand
ACCAAATTTTCTCTCAGGGGGTGGACGAAATCCCATTCATAAGGCCAGGGGGTCAGGCAGGTGGCGTTGTTGCCGTAATAGAACTTGCTATTGAGATAACAGGAGACCGCAAAACAACCGTAAGCGATCTCGTGTCCCGGCGCGGGGTTGTTCCACTGAGGTTCCACCTCGCAGCTCATGCCCTGCGGAGAGGGGATGGCGTATAGTTTGTTGGTGGCGGTCGGCCTGGGGGTGTTGGTGATGGTAGGGGTGGGTGTTTCGGTGGGGGTGTTGGTCGGCCGTGGCGTGCTTGTTTTCGTGGGCGTGGCCGTGCTCGTGGCGGTCGCGGTGGGGGTGAGTGTGGCCGTTGCCGTGGGAGTCGCGGTCGGTTCAGGAAGAAAAATGCCGTTGGCGCGGCCAATGAAAAAGACGCTGACAAGCAAAATTAGGGCTGCGATCGTTATGATAATGGTTTTGCGGGAGATTTTCATGGCAACACCCAAACCTCTATTATTTTAGACGCCACTCTTGACTCCATGGCCGATCCGATAAATTATTATAGCGTTAATTAATTCTCCCTGGAACGCATAACCGGAATTGTGAGGAACAAAAAGGCGAATTCAAACAGTACCCACGGTATGAACGAAATGCAAGGGATCATCCAATACCAGGTCCTTGATCAGCGCAGAGGAGAGTACCTTTCTAACTCGCTTCCCGTTGATCTGGTCATTCCTCTCAAGTCAGGCGGAAGACCAGTTTACTTGTAGAATAAGGCAATGAAAATATTGGCCTTTTTAACGGGACCATTCCTCAGTGATCGTGCCATTAGGACTGGCATACGTGATCAGCAGAGCATTCGCGCCGCATTGATAGTCAGCCATTGCCGGAGGAGACATAAAATTTTCAGGGAATCCAAACGCCGAACCCGGGGCTTCGGTAATCTCCCCATCGATACTGCTTGTCATCGTCCCGAAAGCGATCGAGTAGGCTGAATCCGTAAGGTTTAAGGAGGAACCGTCTGCCGAGTAGGAACCCTGCCCGCTGTGGCTGCCGGTCATTTGCATGTAATCACTCGTACCCGGTATATCGGCGCGGATCGTGGTCTCCCCACTGATGGTGTAGGTGCCTTCCGCGCTGAAAACCAGCGTCATTGCGCTCGGAGCCACAACACTCATCACAGGAGAACTGGTCAGGTCCAGGAACTTGTTGTTCAGGGCGTAGGTGTCCATCGTCCACGTTCCGACCAGACACGGATCGCTGCCGTCGGTTATTTCGTCAACCTCAGGCGTGGCAACCTCCGGCGTGACGACCTCTTCCGTCTCCTCACCAGTCGCGTCGCCGGCCAGGAAGGGCAGGGTACAAGCCAGGCTTGCAAGAAAGACAAAGGCAATGCTGAGTATTTTTATGATTTTTTTCATCTTTTTTATCCTATTATTTTCTATAGAATACCGCTTTTGAAGAAAAAAATCAATCACAAAAACGCGATTTGGAAAACCTCTCAGAAACAACAAATCCCGCCCGGCCAGCGAAAAATCCGGGATCGTTAAAACTTACAAAAAAGGCGCCCTTGCAAGCGCCTTTTCTCCTTACTTCACCGGGAAAACGATCAACGTTTCCAGTTCGTCTTCCGGTGTATCCATGGGGGATTTGAGATAGAACTCGTAGCACTCGCCCTTTGGTTCGCATTTGTTCTCGGCCATCCATTTGTTGATGTCCGAATATACCGCTTCCAATTGGGAGTAGGAACCCTTATGGAAGCAGGAGACCTGTTTGCCGGGCGGAATGCTGCCTGCCTTGATCTCGCCCCTGCCAGGCAGGGCTTTGGTTACGGGCACACCCATTTCCACGTCCAGGGCGTCCATGTCCATGTTGAAATAGCCCGCGAAAGGAGCGTTAGCCGGGACTTCACCGATCTGCCCCAGATATTGGAACAAAGCCTGGTAGGCCTGGCCCAGTTCCTGCTGCAGGTTCTTCATGGGCATGGTCTTGCGGATGGAGAGTACGGGTTGTTCTTTTACTTCTTTCAGTTCGATCTTGTTGCTCATTCCTTGCCTCCTGGTTTTGATAACCAAGTATGGCATCATGAACATGACACCTGTATGTCTTATTCAAAATCGTATTTTTTTACGATCGCCTTCGCGCTTTTCGCCACTCCCTCGCGCACATGTTCAGGGCTGAGTACCTCCAGGGCCGGGCCGAAACTTAACAGGAAGCCGTACATCCAATTGCAATCCGGCAGGCTCGTACTCACCCGCAAGCGCCCATCCGGCATGGTTTCAATGACGTCGTTGAACGCGTCGTGCACCACGCTGGCCATTTCTTTATCAAAAGCCAGGTCCAGCGCCACCATACGGCCTTCCTTGTTCCAGCCGCCATCGACGGAGTCTCGTTGGGGAAGCTGCATTTCGCGCGGGTTGAAGGTTGCTCCGCTGAGGGCAATCTCGTTCATGCGGGACACCCTGAAATACCGATAATCTCCGCGCAAAAGGCACCACGCATAGAGATACCAGACCTGGGTTTTAAGGATCAGCGAATACGGCTCCACCTTGCGGCGGGTTGATTGGCCTTCCATATCCACATAGGAAAATTCCAGTTCCAGGTTGGCATCCACCGCCCGGTTGATCAGGGCCAGTTTCCTTTTTTGCCGATCATTCTCTTTCCAGGGCGAGAAATCGATCACCAGGCGGTTCAGGTTGGCTTCCAGCTTCTCGCGCTGCGGGGAAGGCAGGCTGTTCTTCAGTTTCTCGATGAGGATCTGGTGCTTGCGGCTGCTTACCGCGCCGTCGATGCCTTTGAGCATGCTCAAAACGGAGGCCATGTCCTCACCCGAGAGCACGGAACGGTCGAGCCGGTAGCCCTCGGCGATGCTGATGCCGCCGCCCTCGCCCTGAAAGGTCACGATGGGGATACCCGCCAGGTTGATGGCCTCCACATCGCGCAGGATCGTGCGCGTGGAGACGCCGAAGCGCTCGGCCAGGTCTTTTGCCTGCACGCGCTCCTTTCCGAGCAAAATCACGAGGATGCCGACAAGGCGGTCAAGTTTCATGAAATTATCCACATGAATTGTATTACGAAAGGTCTCCACTTGTGCGTTGCGGGATTCAAAGCGTTTGGTAATAAAAACGCAGGGGTACGCTGTCGCAGAGGCACGCTATCGCAGGGGTACGCTGCACCCTTCGCAGAAATCGCTCGGGTGTGCACAGATCGCGACAGCGTGCCCCTACCACTCCTTGGATTATTCAGCAATAATTGCCTTTTTACCCCTCCGGCTCGTATTTGTAGATGAACTCGCCCTTCTCATTGATCAGGCCGATGCCGTTGTAATTGTCCCAAAACACGCGCGCGCAGCCGCCCTGAAAGGGTTCCGCCTGGACGAAGGACTCGGGGATGACCATCTCGCCCTTCGTGTCAATATAGCCCCACAACATGGGCTGCTCCATGGAGCGCGACACCGGGGCCAGACCCTCGCTGAACACACCCGTCCCGCAATACAAAGGCTCAACAACCCAATTGGCTTCCTTATCCATGTAACCGCGCGAACAGGTGCCCTCGCTGAGTTGCTTCTGCGCGTCCACCACCGGGAACAACCCCTCGCCGTACAAACCGTTAGGCCTGAGATCATCCTCCTCGGTAAACATTAGAACGAATTCTCCCTGCGCGTCGATGAAGCCGGATTGCAGATGCTGGTCTTCCGTGATCAGGCTGGCCGAGGCGTAGCCATTCGAAAAGGCCCCCGTGCCGTCGTAAGGCCCCAGTACCTTTTCGCCCTTTTCATTGATGAAGATCCAGCTTAAGGGCATGCCGAGATCGTTCGTCTCCACCGCCACGTTGGCCAGCCCGCCGGAAAAATTGCCGATGAAATTGCTCACGAATTGAGGCGCGATGACCATCTCGCCCTTCGTGTCGATGAACCCCCAGGCTCCGTCCACGCCCACCGCCGCGAGTCCGCCAAAGAAAGGCATCCCGCGCTCCACCGGCTCTTGCAGCAGCAATTCGCCTTTGCTGTTAATGTAATTGAAACTATTCTGGTTGATGTCCATCAGCAAGGCCCATCCGTCCGTCATCGGCCCGGAGATCAACCCGACCTCCTGGCCCACAGGTTCCAGCACCCATTCGCCCTGGCAATTCATCAATCCGGATCCCCCTTCCGCGCGCATGGCAAAGGCGGTTTCGGCTTTCTTCTGCGTCAGGTCAGAGGCCAACCCGCAGCCCGACAGGATTGGCAATAACGTCAGCAGCGCGACCACGCTCCCTGCAAACCACTTAATACGTGAATCACGTAAAGTAGTCCTCACCATTTGTACCTCCCCGGCATACATAAAATATTCCAGCGCGACACTGGCTGTCATGTTTTTTCATTGCTTTGATGGCAATATCATAGCACGCTTGCCTTTGGAAAAAAATCCCCGGCACGAGTCTCGACCTTCTACAACAGGGTCAATGAATAGTATCATTGACAAACGAGAATTTATGTTCTATTATCGAATAACGATTGTTCTTTACAAACCTCAAACTCGCCCAACTCTTCTGATTCGTTTTCATTCGTTCCTGATATTTCTCCGGCACGAATACGAATGCCCGACAGCCAGTTTCCATCTTGTTTCCTCGCCAAAGCGCTGATTTTTATCTTTCGTGCATAAAAACGAATCCTTTGCCTGAGTGCCTGAGTCCTCATGACTCATTACCCATCCCTGCTCTTCCCCCTGTAAAAATCCGTGGTATCCTTAACCCCGCGCCCGGATGGGACCGGCGCGGCAGAGCCCTGCGAACCCCGTCAGGTCCGAGAGGAAGCAGCGGTAAGGAGGTATCTCTGGGCGCCGCCGGCAAACCTGTCCGGTCGCACTTTTAACCCGCGAGAGAACTGACCATGACCACTCCCCCCGTTTGCAATTACGAAGGCTCCGATTACCAGACCTCCTTCTGGGAGAAGGGCGGCCGCGCCTACGAAGACGCCTGCGAAGCCCTGGCGCTCAAGAAGCTGCTGCCCGCCCGCGGCGCTCACCTGCTGGAACTGGGCGCCGGCGCCGGAAGAAACACCCCGCGCTACTCCGGGTACGACAAGGTCACCCTGCTGGATTATTCACGCACCCAACTGGAGCAGGCCAGGCAGAAACTGGGCGACGACCCGCGCTACCGTTTCATCGCCGCGGACGTCTACCGCCTGCCCTTCGTGGACGGCGCTTTCGACGGCGCCACCATGATCCGCACCCTGCACCACATGGCAGACGCGCCCGCCGCGTTGGCCCAGGTGAGACGCGTGCTCACTACCGACGCCACCTTCATCCTCGAGTTCGCCAACAAGCGCAACCTTAAATCCATGCTGCGCTACCTGCTCAAGAAGCAGGCCTGGTCACCCTACACCCTCGACCCGGTCGAGTATCTGGAGCTTAATTTTGATTTTCACCCCGCCGCCATCCGCCAATGGATGAAAGAGGCGGGTTTTAACATCGAGCGCGCCATCACCGTCAGCCATTTCAGGATCGGCTTTCTCAAGCGCGCCCTGCCCACCGGCCTGCTGGCCTGGCTTGACAGCCTGGCCGGGCTCACCGGAAATTTGTGGCAGCTCAGCCCCAGCGTGTTCCTGAGGTCTACGGCCGTTGGAGAAACGAAAAACGCTTCCGGCTTCTTCATGTGCCCCGCCTGCCAGACGGCCCTGCAAGACACCCCACCCGAGATCCGCTGCCCCGGCTGCGGCCGCGTCTACGAGGTCAAGGACGGGATCTACGATTTTCGTATTGACAAGTAATTCCTCACGCAGAGGCGCTGAGATCGCAGAGAAACCCAGAGAAGAGTCCTTTTTAGATGACCGATTTTTTATTGGATGACCTTAACCCCCAGCAGCGCCAGGCCGTCACCGCCCCTGATGGGCAGGTACTTGTGCTGGCCGGACCCGGTTCCGGCAAGACGCGCGTGCTCACGCGCCGCCTGGCCTGGCTGATCGAACGTCAGAATGTGCCCGCCTTTGACATCATTGCCGTGACCTTCACCAACAAGGCCGCGCGCGAGATGGAAAGCCGCGTGGTCACCCTGGCGCAGCGCAGCCTTGAGGGCATTTGGCTGGGAACCTTTCACGCCATGTGCGCGCGCATTTTAAGACGTGAGGCCGCGGCCCTGCCCTTCGCCGCCAACTTCGTCATCTTCGATAGCGACGACCAGCAGAACCTGGTCAAGCGCGCCCTGCGCGACCTGCACATCGACGACAAGACTCACCGCCCGGCCGGTATCCACGCTTCCATCTCGGCTGCCAAGAACGACCTCAAGCTGCCCTCCGATATGCCGCGTGGTTCCTACCGCGATGAGGTGGTGGCCAAGACCTACGCCCGCTACCAGGAGTACCTGCAGCTCAACAACGCCGTGGATTTTGATGACCTGCTACTGTGGGCAGCACGCCTGCTTGCGGAAAATCCCTCCATTGCAGAAAAATACGCCCGCCGTTTCAAGCACGTGCTGGTGGACGAGTTCCAGGACACCAACCTGGCGCAGTACGAACTGCTCAGGCACCTGGCCGCCTATCATCAGAACATCTTCGTGGTGGGCGATGAAGACCAGTCCATCTATCGCTGGCGCGGCGCGGATTACCGCAACGTACAGCGCTTTGAGAAGGACTATCCCCTGTGCGAGAAGATCCTGCTCGAGCAGAACTACCGCT
>CAZNAF010000091.1:2852-6634 GCA_964570925.1 uncultured Anaerolinea sp. | reverse complement strand
CCACGGGGGCGGACCTGCGCATGACTGCACGAATGCGAACCAGCAATTCGCGCATACGGAACGGTTTGGTGATATAGTCATCAGCGCCCAGGTCAAAACCGCGTACGATATCGGCTTCAAGCTGTCTGGCAGTGATCATGATCACCGGAATATTGGACTCTTTTCTTAATTGGGTGATGAATTGGTATCCATCCATGTTCGGCATCATGATATCTAGCAGGATCAAGTCTGGCAGTGATTCGTGAACAACCCGCAAGGCTTCCTGACCGTCCGAGGCAGTGAGAACCTGATAATTCTGACTCATCAGAAAATCAGAGAGCATTAACTGCACGTTTCTGGTATCATCGACGATCAAGATTTTTCGAGTCATAAATTGATTATATCCAAACTATGCGTTGATGTTTTCGGCCAGCTTGCATTCCGTTGCTTTTTTTTGTGACATAAAAATACTTATTCCAAACCGAACCTTAATCATCATCCTCCCGTACCGATTCCAAATAATCCGAAGGGAATGAGCTTGTCCACGCTTCAAAAGGGGCTTCTTCAAAGAAAACCTTGATCTCAACGGTGTCTCGTAAAAAATTAATTTTGCCGATATTGATGCGCTTGATTTTCAGACCGGTTCTGGCTGTCAGGTCATCGATCAATTCGGCACGGTGGCGGGGATGGATCAATTCGATCTTTTCGTAGGTGATGGTCCTGGTTGCTTCATAACGGAAACCCCATCCTTTTTCAAGGATGAATAAGATCAGTATGATTGCCAGATTGGCAGCAATGATCTGCGGCCAGGCTTCACCAGCCAGTGCGGCTGAATTCATAACCGGCATGGCCGCGATGACAAACATGTAGGTCATTTCACGAACCGGAATTGGGTCCGTGCGGTACCTCAGGATCGAAAAGATGGCGAACAGTCCAAAACCGACACCAATGCCTATTTCAAGGTTTGTCATCAGGCTGACCACGAAAAAAATGATCGTGTTGAACGCCAGAAAGGTAAACACGTATCTCTTATCACGGTTCGATGGGTAGTAGACAAAACGAACGATAATAAAGGCGACGAGTAAATTGAAACCGAATCCGGTTAGAAAAGAAATCAGGTCAGTCATTTTTTAGATCTCCAGGTATTATTTTTTCAAGCATTTTTAGTTTTGGTTTCATCGCGTTTTTTTTGACGCCATCATATAGCAGAGCCACGCCAACACAATATTTGCTGAATCCTTGTGTTTGAATACGCATTCTTCTTAATTCCTCCAAAATTGGAGAGGACGAATGGGAGCTGTCTGTTTTTACTTCCGCGACGGCGAGATTTGGGAGCCGGGCAATTCTTGTGCTGGTAAAAAACAACAGATTGCTGTCAAGCGTAACTCGTTCAAGCCCGGTCTTACTGACGAGTGTCACGCGTGTGAACGAATTGGAAAGTTTCGGCTCAAGAACAGACGGATCATAAGGAGAAGCTTCACTTAACCAGGCGTTTACTTCCGGGATGGTATTTGTATAGGGCAGCAAGGCCGGGATACGTATTTTTACCGTACGTTCTTTTCTAGTTTTGTGTTTGACCTCGATGTAGGATTCGCAGGTATCGAGATACTCGCGATAACGTATTTTGTATCGCTCAGCCTGATCATTGACGTGCATCAGAAACAGGGCAAAATCAGGAGTATCGAAATAGACCGTGTGATAGTGGTTCAGTTTCTGACTGTGAATGGTTAAGATCCTGTAACTTGACTGCAGATTCTTGACCAGATTGAACAATTGATCTCGGGACAGGATAAATTTTCTGTCCACGCGGTTTAATAGGGCGACCTCATCCATTTCTTTGAGACTTATCGGCGCAAATTTTTCCAGCATATCCTCCAACGATTCCATTACAGCTGTAACCGAGTAGGGAGATTGAAATTTTGTAATGCTTGGTGTATTTCGATGCCTTTGCTGATTTGTGATCCACAATTGCATATCCATGATGTGCTCCGTAAACAATCATTGTTAACCAGTATCTTATTTTGAAAGGCTTTATGATTGGTATATTTTTTGTATACTATGGCAACCCTTCGAAAAATGCGCGCAGGATAGTCTTTTTTTCACCTGTTTCTGCCACTATTACCGATCATGGTGATCGGCTCGGTGATCGTGAAACTGGTATAGGCGCTTCCTCCCGTCCATACTCCATCCTGGACCAGAAAGTCTGTCATCACCCCGCTGGTACTTCCACCCAGTGAAAGGGTGTAACTGGATCCATCAACCAGTGAGGGGGAAGAAAACACCAGGGACTGAAAGGTTTTGGCACATTGAAAAGTGAGGATTTCATTCCCTGACACCTCTTGTATGTTGACCAACGTTCCGGCCTCCTGGGGCGTCGAAAAATTGACCAGGATCGAGTTTTGGGTGGAGGATGTATCAGGTGCCTGTGCCATGCCCGAACTCCCAACTGCGATTAGGGAACCGCCTGATATTGTGAATGAGGCGTCGTAATCAATAGCACCGTTCATATCGGCGGTTGGACCCTGGATGATGAGCAATCCTCCCGACATGGAAATATTACCGTTTACGTCCAGGCCGTCCCCCTCAGCATTGATCACGATGCTTCCGTTCGAGAGGGTCAAGGACCCGGACCCGCCTGCGGCTGGTACACTCATAAATTCGTTTTGGGGCTGCATAGCCTCCATTCCCTCTTGCGGCAATGTTTGATCGCCCAAGGGCTGGCTTCCCCGGTCAGGCTTCAGCCCACCTTCAGGCTTCACGCCGTCCATGCCACCCGGACCAACAGCCGGCGCGGTCATAAACCCTGCCATGTCATTCGCGCCGCTTCCGTCAGAAATATTAATGCCGTCATCCGCTGCATTGAGGTGGATCAAACCGCCGTTGATCTCGACCACCAGGCTTTCAAACCCCTCATACGACCGTTTGACAAGAATGTCACCATCGTTGATGATCAGTGAAGCATCCGCGTGCATTGCGTCGTCAGCGCTGAACAAGGTGTAACTCCCGCCGTTGATCAAAAGGGTTCCGTTTGCATTGAAATTATCGTCCGCAGAATCCAAGTTGAAAACGCCGTCTTGTACCGTAATATTTGATGCTGACTTGATCGCTTTGGCTGAAGTATCTGTGGATATGGCAGTTTCGCTACCGCCGCCTGTGGTGATGTTGTAGGATCCGCTGTTGATAACAACGGCTCCCTGAGCGGTTATCGCGTCACCATTGGCGTTAATGTTGTAGGTACCGTCCAACAAGGTTATGCTTCCGGGGTCGGCTTCATCTTCACGATCAGCTTTGAGCGCGTCTCCCCCGGCAGTCACCTCTAACTCCCCCTCTTTTACAACCAGGTAATCTTTACCGCGGATGCCGTCGTCCGCGGCCGTAACGCGCAGTGTTCCACTAGCAATTATCAGACCATCCTGGCTGGTGATGCCGTCTTGATATTTGCCTGTGACTTCAAGAGAACCATTGCCATAGATGGTGAGGTCCGTCTTACTGAATATGGCGGCGTTGGGGTCGTCTTCCGTGACGCTTTCAAAAGAGTAATTCTCGCCATCCGCGATGCTGTTAATAGAATTATCCGCCAACACCAGGATGACCTTGTCGGCATTCTTGATGTATATGGCAGCGCCGCTTGAATTGGTCAGGCTTACTCCATCCAGAATGAGCCTGACCACGCCCTCAGCGGTCGTATCTATCACCAAACCACCATTCGTGAGAGTGCCTTTGAGGCGGTAATTTCCCGGTTCTGATAACGTGACCAGATTATTCTCCATCGTCACGGATCCATTCGCCGTGTTGATGGATTC
>CAZNAF010000091.1:0-2752 GCA_964570925.1 uncultured Anaerolinea sp. | reverse complement strand
CAATAAAAATATGGCAAGAAAGATCATTAACTTTTTCATCCGAATACTCCTTGATACGTGATGAGTCGGATTCTAAAGTCAATGCTGACTATAAGGGTATAAAACCGGTATAGGAGTGTACTTCCGGGGAGGAATTAAAAACCGATGGCATCCGTGAAAAGATCCACATAATCACGGATGGTGGTCAGTTCGATGTATTCAATTTTGTCAAGCATGGCTTCGGCTTCGGCGCGTTTGGTTGTGGAAAGCAGCATTTCACGCGTGCCTGCCCCGGCGGCATTGCCCACCTGCCGCACCCGCTCGAGGGGAAGTTCGGGCAGCAAGCCGATACGTTGACAGTTGGCCATGTCCAGATAGGAGCCAAAGGCTCCGGCCACGAGCACCTGGTCGATGTCTTCGGCGCGGATCGAGGCTTCACGTAATAAAACCTCGATACCCGAGCGAATGGCCGCTTTGGCCAGTTGCAGTTGTTGAACGTCTTGTCGGTTGATGGTAATCTCTTGCCCCGTGCCGCTTTGCGCTGCAGGCACTAAAGGAAATTCAGGCTTGCCGTTTCTGAGGATCAGCAGGGGGTTCGACTTGTTAAAGGACCCGCGCGAATTGAGCACACCGGCTCTATGCATCTCAGCCACCGCGTCCACGATTCCAGAACCGCAGATCCCGATGGCCGGCTGGTCTGCGATGGTTTGAACTTTTATGGTGTTTTGGTCAATGAACACACGTTCAATCGCGCCGGGGATGGCACGCAGCCCGTGGCGTATGTGCGCTCCTTCAAAGGCCGGGCCTGAAGCGCAGGAGCAGGTCAGATGGCGGCCTTTATGCCAGAGACTGACCTCCGTGTTCGTGCCGATGTCGAGCGCCAGGATCGTTTTTAAGGAATGACGGAGGCGGGCGGCCAGCAACATGGCCACGTGGTCTCCACCGACAAAACCGGCGATATTAGGCGGCAGGTACACGCGCGCATGAGGAGCCAAATTCAATCCAAGGTCGCGGGCAGTCAGGTGCATGGACTGGATGGAGGCGGGAAGATAAGGCGCTGTTCCCAAACTATGGACGGGCAATCCGACCAATATATGGTGCATGGCCGTGTTTCCGGCGATGACGCAATCACCGATCTCTTCCACCTGCGCCCCGATCTGACGGGTCAGCCGGTCGGCCAGTTCGTTGATCCCCGTGATGACACTCTCCTGTAAAATTTTGGCTCCCTGAGGATTCGAATCGGTAAACTCTATGCGGCTGATCACGTCTTCACCGTAAGAGATTTGAGGGTTTGGAATGCCCTCAGAGGCTAGCGTGACGCCGTTCTCAAGGTCCACCAAAAAAGCGGCCAATTTGGTGGTACCCAGGTCCACGGCCAACCCCAACAGGGGACGTTTCGGCGCGAGCACGGTCACCAGGTCCATTCCGTGAAGAACCAGGGAGGCCTTTTTATCGGTTGAATCCATCAAGTCCAAGATCTTGACTTGCAGGTCTGCGGGGATCTGGGTATGCGGATATCCAATGACCGCCAGGGTCTCTCGCAGGTTCATCAGGTCAGATTGTTTCAGCGTTGGGTCAGAGTTGGAAAGGTCGACGTCGAGGCGTTGCAGGGCTGGGTATGGCGCTATGGCGTACTGTTCACCCTCCAGTTGCAGGCGTTGGAGTGTGCCCAGAGATTCGGCGGGAAAATAGATCACACCGTCAGAGCGGGGAAAGACCTGGCAGGCCAGGCGGTGCCCAGCTTCGATCTCGCTGGTATTTAACAGGTCTTTTTCTGAAGTGGTGAGCTCTGAAAAAGCGCCCGAGATGATATAGACCTTACAGGCGCCGCAGGTTCCCTTGCCTCCACAAACCGCCGACACTTGCAATCCTGCCTGCCGCGCGGCTTGCAGGAGGGTGTTATCAGCAGTGACGCTGATGCGCCTGCCGGTGGGTTCAATGGTGATTTGAAATGTTTCAACCGATGAGGATTTCGTCATCCGGGTGTGCACCGAAACACTTGCTTGTCATAGGTGATATCGAGGGTGTGACCGGGCGGGATGACAATGTAGTGTTTGGGGTCTTTCTTCAGCCATTCGCCGTCAAGCAACCCGCGCAAGATGGAAAGATCTCCCGCCAACATTTCAAAGGCCCATCCGCGGCGGTCGGCATCGCTATTTAAGGAATCTTTATAGCCGTTGGGTGAGAGCAGTCCCAGGTCAATAAACGCGGCACGCTGGTACCTCTGCTGCCAGCTTCCCAATGTTTCCATGAGGTAATCGGCGTTTTCACGACCATAATGGATGAGGAAGGTTTCGTATTGCCTGGCAAGCTCCTCATCGGGGATCGGCCCCAGGCTGGCAAAACGATTGTTCTCATCCACGCGTTCGGCGAAGTCCTGTGTGTACCAGTAGGTACCTGGTGTCTTGCTCATCTCTTCAGTATAGCGGGCCGGGTTACCCAGCAGCATGGCGATGCAGTCGTGAACACGAGGGATGACAATAGGGATGCTGCGAGCCTGTAACCCGACGGTGCCATTACCGCACAGCCCGTATCCGAGCAAAACAGCCTCGTATCCGCGGTCTTCCATGAAATCGATCTTCTTTTGCAGTTTGGCGCGCATACGGGTAGGTTCATCGTGAAGGCTGCGAGGCATCAGCTGAATGTCGATGACATTCGGCGATGCAGCCGCGATCGAGTAGAGCGGCCGGGCAAACACTTCACAGGTAACGCACAAATAACGGCTCACAAACCCTTCTTTTCCGGCCTGAAAAGCCGGAACAACTCTCTACAC
>CAZNAF010000090.1:0-6727 GCA_964570925.1 uncultured Anaerolinea sp. | reverse complement strand
CGAGCGACAGGGCTCGCGCTGGCGGCTGGTTTGTTGGCGGCGGCGGTGGTCGCGTTACCTGAACGTTTTTTGTTTGAAGCCATCGAAAACTCCTTGTAACCTTGGTTTATAAAAATCAGTTCTTTTGCAAAATGGCTGTCACCACGATACGCTGCGTGTCGATGCGGTACGGATAACACGAGATCAAGGTCAGCGTTTCTTCGGGGGTTGGCGCCATCAGGTCAACCCTGGTCGGCTCCACGATCTGGGTGCCGGTCACTACGTATGTAAAAGAGCGGTCCTGGGTGGTCAGGGTGACCGTGTCACCCTCCTTCAATTTGTCGAGGTCCCTGAATAACTCGCCAAAAATATCGTTGTGGGCCGAAAGGACGACGTTGCCTGTTTCGCCCGGGTTGGCCGTTCCCAGATGTTGGCCAACACCCTTCTTCAACTGTTCCCAGCCGTCGCCCATCACGACAGGTGCGCTCAGCCCAATGGACGGGATCTGGATCTGCCTGGCCTGCTGCACTCCCGGAGTCGGGATGGACATTTCACTGTAACTCTGCATCAGCGGGCGCAGGTGCTCGGGGATCTCGGCCTCGTTGGGCCTGGCCTCCACACCCTCGACCGGCGCCATGTGTCCGCCAGGCAACACCACGGCGGTGATCAATGCCGTGGGGGTTAGCTCCCCTTCACCCAGAGCGCTGGCGAATTCCTTGTTGAGGTTCCTGAGGGTGTTGATTCCGCTGAAAATGATAAAGATCAATCCCGCGATGGCGATCATTTCCACCGCGAAAAGCAAGCGGTCCATGCCCTTCTTGCGGCGGTGGCGCGCCTTTTGCCGGTTGGTAGCGGGCGCTTCATCGAGTGCCGGTTCTTCCTCTTGAAAAATTTGGGCTGCCCTGACGGGCGCTTCCTTCACCTGGATCACGCGACCGGTCTTGCGAAATGAATCCAGTCTGGCTTCCCGTTCTGCCCGCCTTCTTTCTATGAGAAGCTGCCGCAATTCATCAGAGGTGAGCTCTTCAATGGATCGCTGACGTGGCATGGGGTTTCCTGTTCAAAAAGGATTAATACGTCTGATTATAACCCCATTTGTTTTTTCAGGAGAAAAATTTGTCTATACTTCTTGGAACTCGGAAGATTTCCATCTCGATCAATACGGTTAGATCAAAATAGGGAGTGCGATCCCCTCACCCTAAACGAAATTCAATATGGATTTGCTGCGATTGTCCCTTTCCCACGGATGAGCCGTTCTATTCACAGAAAATGCATCCGTGGGAGAGGGAAACAGGGTGAGGGTGAAATCTAGGAAGGACGAGTCGTGAACATGGGGACATATTTCATGTGCGTTAAGATTTCAATGGTTGACTTCAATGAACCTGTTTGTTTATCCTTTCGTGCTAAAATGAGACCCATACAAGGAATATTATGAAAACAAACTTTTTAATCGACATGGATGGCGTTTTGGTCACCGGCAAGAAACTGATCCCCGGCGCGGACCTTTTTATCAAGCGCCTGCTTGATACCGAGACCAAGTTTCTCATTCTCACCAACAATCCGCTTTACACCCAGCGCGACCTCGAACACAGGCTGAACAACATTGGCCTCAATGTCCCGGCTGATCACATTTTCACTTCCGCCATCGCCACGGCGCGTTTTCTGCAAAACCAGAAGCCCAACGGCAAGGCCTACGTCATCGGCGAGAGCGGCCTGACCCAGGCCCTGCACGAGGTGGGCTACGTGCAAACGGATACCGACCCCGATTACGTGGTGGTCGGCGAGGTCAACAACTATAATTTTGAGATGATCGCCAAAGCGGTCAGGCTGATCAACAACGGCGCCATGTTCATCGTTACCAACCCTGACTCCACCGGCCCGACCGAATCAGGCATCGTACCCGCCACAGGCGCGCTGGCCGCCCTGATCGAAAAGGCCACCAGCCGCGCCCCATTTTTCATCGGCAAACCCAACCCCCTGATGATGCGCAGCGCGCTGCGTTACCTGGGCGTTCACTCCGAGAATACCACCATGGTGGGCGACCGCATGGATACCGACGTCGTCGCGGGGGTGATGAGCGGGTTAAGCACCATCCTGGTGCTTTCGGGCGTCTCAAAACGTGAAGACGTGCTGCGTTATCCCTACCGACCGACCCAGATCCTCAATTCCGTGGCCGACATCGAGATCACGGCAGATTAGTCAACCTCATGTTCACGCAAGATCGCAAGAAGATCCAAAATAAATTCATCTTCTCCCTGACGCTTACCTCGCTGATCCTGGTGGCTGAAGTGATCGGCGGTCTGATCTCGGGTTCGCTGGCACTGCTCTCGGACGCCGCCCATGTCTTGATGGATGTCTTTGCGCTGGCGCTTAGTTTTGTGGCGCTGCGCATTGCCCTGCGACCGGTGGATGACCGGCATTCCTTCGGCTGGCAGCGCAGTGAAGTGATCGCTGCATTCGTGAACGGCGCTTCGCTTTTTGTGATCGCCATCGGCATCTGGATCGAGGCGGTAAAACGCTTCAGCGATCCGGTTGAGATCAAAAGCACCGAAATGTTGATCATCGCCGTGATCGGGTTGGTGGTCAACCTGGTCGTGGCCTGGATCCTGGGCGGAGAAGGGCATGATCACACTCACGCAGATGAGCACGATCATGACCATGCTCACTTAACTACCCGCAACCAAAAGGGCAACTTGAATGTACACAGCGCCTTCCTGCACGTGTTGGGTGACGCGATCTCTTCGCTGGGGGTGATCGCGGCGGCCTTGATCATCCGGTTCACGGGTGCGGTTTGGGTGGATCCGCTCATTTCGATCTTGATCGGTGTGATCATCTTCGTGTCGGCATTCAGGGTGCTGCGCCGCTCACTGCACATCCTGCTCGAGGGAGTACCGGAAGGGTTGTCGGTCAAGGCGATCAAAGAACGCATCACCTCCATCGAGATGGTCAAGGAAGTGCACGACCTGCACATCTGGAACCTGGGCTCCGAACAGATCTCTCTCAGCGCCCACGTCATCCTCAAGGATCAGGATCAACAGCGCCACAGCGAAGCACTGAGCGCGCTGAAGCAGTTGCTGGAGGAGGAATTTCACATCCGGCACACCACCATCCAGTTCGAAGAACAACCCTGTCTCGATGGACACGGGGGCTGTAATTGACCTGCGTTCTCATGGTAAAATGGACTCCTCAGGCGGAGCACTCAGCCTCGATCAATATCACCACAAGCCTCAAAGGTGCGTTTTCCGGATTGACCGGAATCCCGTTTGAGGTTTTTTGTTAGATTTTTTCAGGGACTCGAATTCATGCGCTGGATCAGAGACCAAAAAGCACAACAAGACCAGAACCGCCTATATCGCAATGCCATTCTGCTCACACTGGGGGGCAACCTGCTGCTGGCCGCGGGCAAAGCCGCCGTGGCGGCCATTTCGGGCAGTGCCGCCATCTACGCGGACGCGGCCAACTCGATCTCGGATGTCGTTTATTCCCTGCTGATGGTGGCCGGGCTGTGGATGGCCCTTCGGCCGCCCGACCTCTCACATCCCCAGGGTCATTCACGCTTTGAACCGCTGGTGGGGCTAATCGTGACCCTTTCCATGGCCTTTGCCGGTTTTGAAGCCGCCAGGAACGCCTACCTGCGTTATGCCAGCGGCGGCGAGAGCATCGCCATGAACCTGCCCACCCTCATCCTCGTGGCCAGCGCCCTGGTCAAGGCGGGTATGTTCACGGTCATCCGGCGCATCGCCAAAAAACTTGCCAGCCCCACCTTGAACACCGCCGCCAAAGACAACTTGAGCGATATGTTGACCTCACTGGCTGCTTTTCTGGGCGTACTGGCTTCCAACTGGATCCATCCGCTGGCCGATCCGATAGCAGGTTTCGTTGTGGCGTTGTGGATCTTCCGCCAGGCCTTCCTGGCCGGCCGCGAGAATCTCGGCTTTCTAACCGGCAAGAGCGCCACCCGCGAGGAGTTGAAGGAGTTCATCCAGGCCGCGGAGGAGATCCCCGGTGTGCTGCGCGTGCATCACATTCTCAGCGATTACGTCGGTCCGCGCCTGATGCTCGACCTGCACATCAACGTGGACGGAAACAAGACCCTTAATGAAGCGCACCGCATCTCAGATGAAGTCATCCGCCGGCTGGAGGAATTTCCTGAAGTGGACCGAGCCTACGTCCACATGGAGCCCGACGACTGGGAAGACTAGCCACTTTTCCCACCTTCCGCGCGGAGAAGGATCGTTCGCGAATTCTTTTGAAACATATTCCCGCACACTTCAATAATTTACTATAATCAAGTGCAAATCACATTGGAAGCAAGGGTTGAGCATGAGTCCATCCAGGTCGGGTTTTTCCATCTTGCGCGTTCTGGCGTTTTTTGCCGGTGCTGCCCTCATCGTCTTTGATCTGCTGATCGACCGCTTCAGCGCAGGGGGTGAGGCGGGGTTCGGGTTGCTGCAATACTTGCTGCTGGCCTTCGGCCTGTTGGTCTGCGCGGCTGCTTTTTATCGCCGCAGCTGGAAAGAGGGATTCACGCGCGTGGGCGGGAAGATCGCCGCGGTTTTCACAAAACTGGCCAGCCTGCTCGCGCAGGCGCAGCAGCACTGGTACCTTTTCGAATTCCTGGCACTGCTGGCGGTGATGTATGCCTACTTTGCCAGCGCGGCGGCTCGTCCCGACCCTGCCGGATACGCCGGGCTCTTCCAGCTGGAGATCGATACCCTCCTGGCTCACAGGTTTTCTTTGCCGCAGACCCTGCCCTATTACGGTCCGGGCGGCATCCCGGCCGCCTACCCCTTTTTGGGGCTCTACCTGGGCGCATTAGTGCAGCGCTTCCTGCAGGTTTCCGCCTTCGACTACCTCCGGTTCGCCCCGGCAGCCTGGACGACAGGCGCCCTTGTCGCCGGGTATTTCTTCTTTAAAAAGGTTACCGGGGAGCGCGTGAAAGCCGTCAGCGCCGTGCTGCTGATGGCGCTGACCTACGAGATCTACGAAAAGCACGCCACCGCCGCGGGCATCGTCAGGGCGCCCGCCCTGCTGTTCATGATCCTGGCGCTGACCGGCTTGTGGGGCATCACGCGAACCCAAAAGACCTCCTTCTGGGCGATTTTATTAACGGGGCTGGCCGCCGCGCTGACCGCCATGAGCCATCTGAGCTACCTGACCTTTTTGGTCATCAGCGGGCTGACCCTGCTGCTCTGCGCGCGAGAGACCAACCTCAAAACCCGCCTGCTCAGGTTGGCCGGGGTGGGGCTGTTTGGCGCGCTTTTCTCCTCCCCCTGGTGGGGCGTCGTCCTTTCACGGTACGGCTTTGCCACCTTCTTGAACGCTTTCAATTCTCACGGCACCCTCGAGCTGGTCGGCAAGTTGGCCGCGGGGGATCTCAAGAGTTTGCTGCTCGCCCTGTTCGCGGGCTGGGGTGAAATTGCCCTGATTGGGCTGACCCTGCTGGGCCTCGCCTGGTGCCTGGTGAGGCGCAGGGCGCTTTATTTGTGCTGGTTCGTTTTGGTTTTCCTGTTGCTCGGGGACAACACACGCTTTCTCATCCTCATCGGCGCGCTGATTTCCGCCGAGCTCGTCGTGGAGGTGCTGCGCTGCCGCGCAGACACGCAAACCGAGAAAACGCTCGGTCAAATAACTAAAACCGCCGCGGCGCTGCTGCTGCTTTTGGGGTTCCTCTGGGCGCGGTTTCAATTTACTGTGCGCCAGGCACCGCAGGCGCTGGATTCAGACCTGGTGGAGGCGGCCGGCTGGTTGAGGGAGAACACCCCGCCGCAGGCGCGCTACCTCTTCTTCTCGGGCAGCCACGACAAGGCCGAGTGGATCCCCTGGCTGAGCGCGCGTGTCCCCGCCGTGGGGCACTGGGGCGCCGAGTGGAACGGAGATTACGACCTGCAATACGCCCGCTGGAAGGAGCTTTCAGACTGCGCCGACCTCGGTGCAGCGGGCTGCCTGACCGCGTTTGACGAGGAAAATAGCGTGGATTATGAATACATCCTCAGCGATTCCTCGGCGGAAGGAACGTCCCTCTTGCAGGAGGGTTTAAAATATGAGAAAGTGTTCGAGAACAAAGGATACTTCGTTTTCAAAGTTAATTGATCCGGGAACCAGCCAATTTATAAACCATTCGCTTACATCATAAGTATTGTTAGAGGAGGACTGAGATGAAAAGAAAAAAGACCCTGTTGCTTGCTGCCCTATTGATCGGCACACTACTCGTCACCTCGGCCTGCAGTCTGACCGACACGGTGATCGGCAAGGTCAAAGAGCTGGCCGGCAATAAAATTGCAGAAGCCGTGGAAGATCAATTTGGCGAAGACTCACCCATCGACCTCGCGCCGGAAGAGGGCGAAAGTCCCTTTATGGAAACGGATGAGGACGGCAGCATGACCTTTGAGTTGGAGGAGGGGGAGTTTGTCACCACGGAAAACGAGATCCCGCAGGATTATCCGTTCAAATTCTGTCCGCCTTATAAACCCGCCAAGCTGATCAGCGCGCAAAAGTATGAAAACGGGAACACCACCGTTTATATTCTCATGCTCGTCACAAAGGATGATCAGGAAATGGTGAAGGATTTCTACAGCAAATTCTTGCCTGACCCGACCCTGGCCGATTGGGGATTGATCGTCTACGAAAGCGAGGACGGCAAGAGCATGGCCAACGTGGTGGTCACTCCCGCCGAGGGGGAACACGCCGAGAAGGGCAACCAAGCGTCCATCATGGTCACCGTGACCGTCACGGAGTAAAACACGTT
>CAZNAF010000089.1:0-6856 GCA_964570925.1 uncultured Anaerolinea sp. | reverse complement strand
GTACTTCGAAAACCGCATTCGCAAACGCAGACGTTGTTATGTGAAAACGATCAAAGCATAATTTATTAAGGTCTATCCCAGTCTCAATAACATGTTGAAATCAGGTACCCTGGAACCTGGTTATTTTTAAGTTGTGTAGTAGATATTGTTGAAATTTCGCTATAATGATATTTAATTTCACATCTTTGAAAACAGAATAATGAGGATAGACGTATGAGATGTGTATCATGCAATCATGAGAACGAGAATACCGCTGTTCTTTGTTCCAATTGTGGCAATCCTCTTCACGCGGGCCCTCCTCCCTTTCAACAGGTCATTCTACGAGATTTACCCCCTGATGACAATCCCTCAACTCAAGAGCTATTCGTATGCCAAAAATGTGGGCATGTTTTTCCGAATGCTACTCCACTGTGTAATTCCTGTGGTTGGGATTTGCGCGTCCCCTATAAGAAGAAATCACCTGGCGGCGCGAAAGGTTGCCTGACAACCTTGCTCAAAAGGTTCTTCGGTATGATCCTGGCCAGCGCAATAAGCTTTGGGGTTGGATGGGTTAGCACAGCCTTGGGTTTTGGCGAGTTCCTGTCCAAGCTTATCACCACCACGACAAGCACAATCCTTTCATTCGTTCCCGTATTGATCGGATGGGTAAGAAACAACTCCAGAGCCAGCAGATCCTTGATCGTGGCTCTTTTGATATTCTCGACCCTCTTCGGGGCGGCCTCGAAAACAGCTCGAGCACAATCTTTGACCCCGGCAGACATCCTTCAATCTTTATTGGAGAAAATTGACGCGAACGCCGTTGAGTGGGTGAACGATCCCAACTACCCCGATTCGACTGTCTATTTCAAAAGTTCTCAAAACTCCGGAACTTACACCAATGCCGCGCAAGTGGTGAATCTCAAAGAATCCATGGGCGATACTGGCGGCCAAATTTGGCTTGATACTTACCTGGAAATTTTGGAATCACCGGAGAAGGGATGCAAAGTACAACCCTACACGCTTTATGATTCAAGAGCCTATTCTTATGAATGCACGTCCTCTTCCTCGTTTCAGGCAGGCATCCTTTGGGAACGTGGTGAATGGGCTGCCGCCGTATATAACTTTGTTTATCCGGTGGGAGATTATTCGGTTGAGTTCCTGGCAGAAAACCTGTACGGACTTATTCCTGCCAGTGAAGATGGTTCCACCCTTTCTGGTGAGGATCCTGTGTCCCCTCAAAGTGTAGAGTGGACACAGGATGACATCAACCGCATGGCGATCCAGGTATTGGATAAATATGCCGAGGCCAAGGGATGGCCAGTTAATCCTCCATGCACAACCTTTTCGGAGTGTTTTGACGGAGACGCCTCGGGGGTATTGGTTTATGAACAAAACAATCAGGACCTTGTGGAGAAAGGTCTCGACGGAGACCCTTCTCTTCAATCCAGTGTCCTGGCAGGGGATGCTTCGTATTACCAAAAATCTCAACTGACTGATTACCAGGTCTCGAATGGATTCGCATATAACAATGTTTACGTCCTCTATCTACCCGATCAAGCCGGTTTAAAAGAGCAATTAACCAATTACTACCAGGATGTGGATCTAAATCCCGGTTACAGCGATTACGTTTCACCCACAACCATTGTCCTGCAAAATGACCTCCTGAATTTTCACGGACAGGAAGCACTTTTACAGCGATTGGTCGTTCAGATAACAAACCCGGGGGAATCCGCCTCCTATCCCAACCGCCATGAAGTTTTTGCCTGGATCCAATATCCCTGGTTTTTCTCCATTGTTGGGAATATCGTCGGAGGGCCGGTTGCAGACAGCCAAACCATCGATACACCTCTGTTTGATGTGGAAAATGATCCTGAACTCCTGTATTTATTAGCCTCTCAGGCGGGTATGTTCAACCCGCCGATAGCTTCCGCGGAAGCTTCGGGCGAAACTGATGGCCAATCCAACTTCGAAGTAGCCACTCCAGAATTGGTTTTCACGGAAGACGAGATCGCCGACATGAGTGAAAATGACCTCCTCGCCGTGGCAGCCCTGTTAGGACCTGCCGCTTTATTGCCCGCTTTGGGGGTGGCGGGTCTCTCGTTGCTATTGGACTTGCTTAGGCGTAAAGCAACCATGCAGATACCGCCCGGCATGGCTCAGTCTCCTTTTCCCGGGGTTGGGATCGTCAGCGCAGAGTTGGCGGCGAACCATGCCAGCCTGATCAAGCAAGGCTACACGTATAATCCCTCCACCGGCAGGTTATCCCCTCCGATGTTTCAATCACCCTTTGACGGCCGGTTAATTCCCCGCCACGAATTCGAACGTGAACTCGGATTAAAAAGCCAGGGATTTATCCTGCGTGGGAATGAATTTATTCTGCCAGAGTCCTTAAACCGTGATCAACGCTGGGAAGAGGCGCAACAAAAAAGTTACCAGGGCAGTCTGCCAACCCGCGAAAAAATTCAACAACAGGAAATGGCCAAAACCCTCGAGGAACAACAAAGGCAGCAGCGTATCGATGATTTGCGGTCCGCCCTTCCTCAAATGGAAGAACAGGCTCAACTGGATTATCGCGCCAGCCAGAACCTGCAGCAAGACACGCTCGGAACACTTTGGAAGGCTTCACAAATGACCGCCCGAACGGTTGTGACGGGCGTGGACCCTGATGGAAACATGTCATTCCTGGCGATGGGCGGACGGATGTTGGCCGGAGGATTAACAGCCGGAGCTTCAGAGGTCGTCATGAATGCTGCCGATTTTGGGTACCGAACCTATGACGGCGTGCAAAGCGGCATGACCATTGCGGGAGCCGCGGCTGTCTCGCTGGCGTGGATGAGCGTGGAATCTGGTGTTTTCAAGGCAGGTGGAAAAGTTCTAAAATGGGCGGCTTCTTCGGATGCGGCTGGCTGGGCTGCCGGCCAGATTAGAAGTGGAGCCAGTTCTCTCACAGAAAATATTGAGCCTTTCAAGGAATCCGTCCTTGATCCGGCCCTCGATAAGGTTAAAAATACGATCAAGAATGCGCTCGGCAACAACCAGCCCGGAGAAATCTCAGAAGACCAGATCCGCGCCCTGTTTCAGAACAACGGCAGAAACACTCTGCGCGACCTGGAATCGAAGGGCATGATCTCCCCGACTGATGCCAGAACCATTACACAGGTTATCACCAAAGACGTCAACCATGCCGTATCAGAAGCAACCCCGCAGGCAATTCACAGTTTTGAAAAACAATTTGATATTAAGATCAAGAGCGTGACGGTTGCAGATAGCGGATCTTCAAGCGCCAGATCCTTGGCACCCCGCAGCGTGAACAGTGATTTTGACCGTTCCATTTTGGTGGAATTTGATAATGCTTCACTCGACATTCATGCCAGGCAACTGATGGAAAGCAACAAATCCTTAACACAAGTTCAGGCGCGCGAGATGGCCCAAAAAGAACTTCAATCGCAGTTTTCCAGTCTGCATGAAAAACAGATAAGTGACCAGCTCTCGAAGATCGGTCTGAACACCAAAGACCTGGACTACAAGAATTACAGCGGCCTTTCCGGCGATCCAAAAATGGGAGATAGTTATCCGGCCGGGTATAATCGTACGAGAATGGCAAACCAGGGAGAGGCCATGGTGTTTAGACAAAACGCCTCTGGTGAGATCGTCACTTCAAAAATGACCGGCCAACAGGTGGTCGACCAGGACGCGCTCTCCAAAATCCAGTTGTCTCGAGCCGAAGGTCAACAGGCCGCCGACATCATCAACCAACAGCAGCCAATCATCTCCCTGAGTGACGCTCAAAAAGTGCTCGCCCAGCAAAACGACATTGCCCTGGGCTCAAGCGACCCACTCAAGCTGGCCAAGGCTCTGCTCAGAGCCGACAAAGCCCAAAGGATCCTGGCCGGAAAACCCGGTGCAACAGGATTTCAGATGCCAAAAATTCCTGAATCCATTCTACATGTAGCAGAAGATTTGATCAAAAACCCGCAGCAATCCATCGAACAGATTCCGGCTGATTTTTCAAGCAGTGCCGCGGAGCATATCAAAAATCTGTTTAGTGCCATTAACCCATAAAGATCGGAGACTATCATGGATTTCCAGGCTGACACCAAAACCCTGAAATTGTCCGTCGCAGAAATTAACGCTCTTCGTTTACGGCTGAAGTTAACCCCGAACGACCTTTCCATGATTCCCCGTCTTGTTTCTGAAGATGGTGACGCCATTGTGGATATGCAAGCCTTTTCCAACCTTGCTACAGATCAGCAGTCGATATTCCTCGATTTGATCCGTACTTTGTGTAATCCAGAATCCAGCATCCTATGGAATGAGACCGTATCTGACCTTACCTTCTCACGCAACGCGGCTGCCTGGGTTTCTGCGATTCCTGACCGGTGGGCGGTGATAACAATAGCAGGAGACGATATTTGGCTGCGCTCCAGATCGACGTCAGAAATTTGCCAATCCTTTATCCAATTTCTGGCAGTGCACCCGGGCCTTGCGCGCCATAACTTCCACCTGGCTGGTTCAACAAGCGCGGCGATAACCTCCCTGGCCGCTTTGGACCAATCCATGTTATTGAATTTGCATTCAAAACTAACCCACACAAAACCCGCTTCGACTTTTTCAGCCAAAGAATTACTAAAAAGGATTGAAGAATCAGACAAGGAAGATTTTCGCTGGCCGCTCCTGTTTCTGGAAAAATTGATCCCGGTAAATTTAAAAACCCTGCTCCAACCATCGCAGCTGAACACGTCCCTCGCCGAACTAACACAAGCAGGATTACTGGTTTCCATTCCGGACGATGATAAAAAGCCAAACAACGACCTCTTCATGTTCACACAGGCAGGTGAAATCCTGGAACAAGGATTCCTGCATGAAACCGCCAAGGTTGGAATAAGGGTAAGCTCCCTTTCAGAAAACGGCGAAATAATTCATGAGGTACTCCTGCTTTTACGAGATCCATTTTCCTTGTGGTTGATGGATTTAACCGGCAGCGAAGGGGCGATCCTGGACCTCGGTGAAATGGAGTGCAAGCAAATAATTGGAAAGATATTTAAGAATATTTGAATTGATTTATGATGGTATTACTTGTAGAGTAAGCCTGATATATTAGAGAAAGCGCAGGGAAACATGTCAAACCTCTGTGTGTCGAAAACGAAAATTACGGCCTGGGCAATCATATTCCTTTTATTGCTCTCCTCGTGTCAGGCTGTTGAACCAAAGCCCTCGGTTGAAAACACTCCCGATCTTCCACTCGTGGAAAAGCCTGATATTGAAGCCATCCAGGAAACCACCCCCACTGAAGAGCAGGCGCAAGATGACGTTTTATTAACTCAAGGTCCATGGATTTTGCTGCATGCCTCCTCCGGGTTGTGGATTCAAAATCTGGATGGCACCGCAGTAAAACAAATATATGACGGATTCATCATCGCGCCTTCTGACCTCAATCGGGGATTTGCCCGCTCAAAGAACCTTCTGGCATTCATCAGCTCTGTTGACGCATCCAGTTACGCGGAATTGTCATTGATCATTATGCAATTGCCGCAGGGGACCATCGTCGAAAAACTGCCCCTGGCTTCACCAGACAAGGAGCCCGGTCAAAACGCGGAAATTTGTGATCCGAACTTCGAGTCGGCCAGGGCAGCCACGATCGGTCAACCCCTCGCCTGGTCGCCTGACCAGTCCCGGCTTGCTTTTACCGGGATCATGGATGGAGAATCGGCGGATGTATATATTTATGATCTGACGAATAAATCAACCAAACGCGTGAGCGACGAACCCGGTCAGGCCTACGACCTTCACTGGCACTGGGTCCCAACCAGCCAGACCATCGCATATTTCAGCGCGGATTGTTTTGGCACCGGCGCGGGTTTTTCTGGAGCTGAAATTTGGGCGACCGATGCGGAAAGCGGGCAGGCAAAAATCCTGCTTGAGTCCTCCCCGGAAATTTTTGCTCATGAATTTTTGACCTGGGTTGGATCAGGCAGCTTATCCTTTGTAGCCGCATCCATCAGCGGTTGTCCTTATCGTGATTTGCGGATCGTCGATATCGAAAATCAAACCGATTCTCTCCTACAGGATGGATGCTTCAATGACTACGCGATCGGTCCAACGGGGTCTTTGGCCATCCTGATCGGGGAAGATTTCTCTGAGGAACCCGGTGTGAAAATTTATAACGAACCGGAAATTAGCAGCCTGTCCCCCACCCTCGTGGCGGATGAAAACGCCAGGGAAATAAAATTTATCTCGTCGAAATACTATGTCCAAACCTTTACTGAGAGCGGCCCACAGATTTACGCCTTGGATTGGAACGGAAAAGTTACAGGCTCTTACCCATGGAAAACTTTTCCCGCCATTTCAAAAGATGAAAGCTCCTACGCCTGGAACGAGGCCGGGATGTTGTTTCTGACCACGCCAGCAGCGGAAGCCCCTCTTGAGTTATGTCAAAGCGATGCACTCTCGCCTTATTGGTATGAGGCGCAAGATGAAACTGGAGCTTTTCAACAGTACATGCTTTTTGGCTGTTCCATGCCTGAGAAAGGGTTGTTCCTGTTAAGTTCTCCCGATTATCAAATGAGAAAACTCAACAGCGAGATCGAGTTATTATCCGAACCGATCATGCTGTATGAATCGGAATAAATTTTCTCGGCAAACATAAACGAATAGTAATATGTTCTTTCCAAAGCAAAGCGGCAGGCATTGAGGTTTTTTCGTTTTCACAAGGTACTCCCTCATGCAGAAAAGAATCGTTGACTCCTCGAGGAATCAATACCGGATAAGCATTTCAAACCGGTCTTGGCACTGGATAATAACATCAAATAGAGAGGTATTATATTGAATTTCCCTCCCGATTCGTCTATACTCTTTTTGGAGAGGATGAATGAAACCG
>CAZNAF010000088.1:0-6954 GCA_964570925.1 uncultured Anaerolinea sp. | reverse complement strand
GCCAGTCTGTGCTTGGAGGTATGTCTTCCCAGTCGATCCACACCTCTTTGTTTCGTGACACAATGGATTCATACAGGATGCGGGCAAACGATATATCTTTTCGTGAGTAGGAAATAAAGACATCCACCATATCAATACCCTTTATTTTTTTACCTGTCGCTCACTGTAAATAATACTAAGTGTATATTAAATCGAACAATTGATGGATGCACTTTTTGATTTCGCTGCATGTTGACTTTATTCATACAACTTTTTATCGAAGCATTCTACAATTACTTTCATCATAGCCAAATTCAACGCCTTGTTCATCCGCAACACCACGGAAGACATTCCAAACTACTTGGTAGGGATTTCACGGATCGATCCAACGAGACCGGGAAATCCCGTTTTGGGTAATTCAAAATCCCGCATGGACCGCTATTGCTATCCGGATAACCTGCCTGTGTTTTCCGTGTGGATTCAAAACGCGCAATGTCATCCATAATGAGGACAAAGTACTTGGTCAACGGAGACTTTTTTTGGCATAATGATCACTCTCGCTATTGATTGATTTACAGGAGACGATCCATGATGAGTGAAAATAATGAAATGACCTCAAGCAAAAGGCAATGGAGCAGGATTGGCAGAATCGGTGGGATGGCTGCGTTTGCCATGTTGGCCATCATGATCGCCCAGATCGTGATATTTATCCTTTGGCCGCCTCCCGCGACGGTGGAAGGCTTTTTCGAATTGTTTCAGTCCAATAAATTGCTTGGTCTCCTCAGCATGGATCTGCTCTACATCGCCAATAACACCCTCTTGATCCTGTTTTATCTGGGTCTATTCTCAGCCCTTAAAGACATTAATTTTTCAGCCGTGTTGATCGCGTTGGTGTTGGGCGTGGTCGGTGTGGCCGCCTATTATGCATCCAATACCGCTTTTGAAATGCTTTCGTTATCCAACCTCTTTGCGGCGACCGGCGATGAAACGCAGCGGACGATGTTTTTGACAGCCGGGCAGAGCATGCTCGAGGTCTACAAGGGCACTGCTTTTGACACCTATTATGTGTTGAACGGGATTGCCCTGCTGATTTTTGCCTTTGTGGCACTCAAAAGCCGGATTTTCTCAAAAACCACCGCCTGGTTCGGCCTGGCCGCGGGCATTTTAATGTCCATTCCCTCTTCTGCCGGCAGGCTGGGGCTGGTATTCTCCCTTCTCTCGTTGATCCCCTGGGCGGTGTTCTCGATCATGGCGGCTGTCAGATTGCTGCGCCTGTCTGCCAGAGAGTAATCCACCGGCGGCATACGGGTTGCCCCGCAAATAAGAAACCCCTACCCCCATTACCAGATGCCCGGCAGCAGACGGTGGCGCGTCCTTTCAGCATACTGCTGATATCCGGGCAGTTCGGCTCGCAGCGTGCGGTCTTCAAGCGCGGTGCGCAGCACGGTGACGATCAACGCTACCAGCGCGGGGATCGCCGTCCACCATGAACTGAGGGCCAGCACTACCCCCGCCAGCGCCAGGATCTCGCCGGCGTATCCCGGGTGGCGCAGCATGCGGTAGGGACCGCTGTCGCAGACGGTGTGTCCGCGGTCAGTCTGGATGCGCACGACTCCGGAAAAGAACTTGTTCTCCACCAGCGCCCAGACCGCAAACCCGTAACCGAGCGCGATCAGCAATAAACCCAACAGGTTGAGCCATAACGGGAACACCGCCGACCAGGTGTAGCGGTGATCGAGCCCCGCCACAATGACCAGCGGAAACGAAACCGTCACGCTCATGAGTGGTGAAAGAATCCGATCCCAGGGTTTGACGTCTTCGCGGGCGATGGGTTCCGTGCGTTCGGCCATCAGGCCGGGATGGCGCCGTTCCGCCAGGACGCGCCCGAAGTACCCGGCGAGAACGATCAAAACGGCAAAAGCCCAGCTCTGCCACCAGCGCACCGTCCCCGCACAAAGCCACAGGATGGCCGGGACGACCAGATACACCACGCCCAACAGAACCCACTTGATCGGAGAAATTCGCTTTTCCGTTTTTGGGTCGTTGACACCGGCAGTCATGCATCACCTCCGAAAACCGCAGCCGGCCGCGTCGACCGGCTTAAAAGAATTATACAGTCCAAAAAAACAGGCCCCCAACCGGACGCCCTTGCTCATCACCTTCACCCGTTCAGGAGCGCTGAAGTGCCTTGTTATGCATCTTGCAGACGCGTTTTACTGGAGGTTGTATTTCCGCTGCACGTCTTCGACCGCGTCTTTGGCATCCTTCAGACCGTACCCCGTGCGCTGGCGCACGATGCTGATGGCTTCCATTATTTTTCCGTTCCTGATCAGTTCGATCACCTGCGGATCCTCTTCAATGGGCATTTCCGTTGGAAACGGAAGCCCCAGGTGACGGTAAAGAAAAGTAACCTGGTTTTCGAGAACGGCAATGCGCCGGCTCATTTGCATGCCCTCTTCTTCGCTAAACATGGCAACTCCTTGAATGAATAGGACCCTGTCGTTGGAATATCTATATGGTATGTCTTTTTCATAAGAAAACAAGTTGTGGAGTGTTGTTGAAGATTCGAACGCCTGCATCCCGCAGGAGTGTCGAACCTAGAAAGACAAGGTCCAAGCCCTCTTATGATCAATAAATTACTTTGAAAACAGACTAAACACTATCATGACCAAGACGAAGATACTTCCATAAATATGGATATAGCCGTATCCTGTTTTTCTATTCCATTGTATGAGCCTTTTTTTCTCTTCTTCAGCTTTTGCTTCATCTCCGTTGCCTCTTTGATATTTAACAAGAAGGTTCTGGACAAAAGATAAATGTGTGCCTCTGGATTTTACTATTCGAATTCCTGTGAAAAAACAAAAAACCGTGATGGGAATTAAGAACAATTCCTCAATGTGTTCAAAAATCCATTCGATCGTTTGTAATTCCACCGTTGACCCCATAATCTTGTAGCGAGGGTTGGATTTGTCAACCCACCATTATATATATCAATATTGTAGCATGGCCTTATTTTTTAGTTGTTGATTACTGCCCTCATATATAATTCGCACTTCGCATGGGTGTCGGGTTCTCTACGCTTCGTGTGTGGGGGACAGGCCCTCACACGCACAACTAATGATATTGACTAGTTTTCCGGGATGATTTCTTTTCCCATGAGGCGGTTGTACTTGTCGCTGTTTTCAAAATTATTTTGTCCAATAAAAACCCCATCCGTAAACTGGCCAATATAATTCCACGAAGCAGCGTTTTTTGCCGGACCGCTGACCTCAAATTCATAAAAGGTCGGCATGTAGGGCATGGCCCAGTGATCATGATTCCAGGTGTAATAGTAATAAAGCCGGATCCTGTTTTCTGGAATTTCACCAAAGAGCGAGTACCCCTGATAACCCGCATCAATCCCCGTTTCATCGGCGATTGTGCGTGGAATGTCGCCCAGCGTCACCGGAGCGGAAGAAGTTTGCATGATCTCGTATTGCTGCCCCGCGGCTTTCGCCAGCAGCAGCGGACGTGAGTAGTTCGCCAATGGAAAACTCGACGATTCATCTGTATCATTGTTGCCATGGTCTCCCATGATCAAAATCAGCGAATCGTCGTAAACTCCGGCATTTTTTAATTCATCGAGCAGGTTCTTGACCGGAAGCAGCGACCCTGCCGCCTGTTCGAGATAGTCACCCTGATTCCAATTCAGGGAACTGTCAAGGGAATAGGGAACATGCGCCCCTGAGAGGTGGATTAGTTTGAACAGGGGCTTGTCAGTGGTGATCTCAACCTCATCCACATGCTCGTTAAACTTCACCAGGTCTTTATGAACATAATTGACGCCAAAGTAATACCTGGCAACGAAAAAAGGCTTGATTGCCAGGGGCGAATATCGGATCCCTGAAATGATTAACTGTTGAGTCCCAAAAGCAAACTGCTCTTTTAGCGGCAGCGTGTGTATTTGATTATCATAAATCGATGAGAAGAATGGCACATAAGGATAATTTTCAACCGTGAATCCCTGCGTTTTTAATTGGTAGGGAATCGTCGCTTTTTCAATGGAGGATAAATAATCCTGCACGGGAGTCAGGTTCTGGTAGTATTCGCCAGACAAAATCAGGGGAATCGACGGCCGGGTGGTGGGATACCCGCCCAGGGCATCTTCATAATAAATGAAATCCCTGAAAGTCTCCTGATATTCCGGGTGTGTTTCAAGGATGGTTGGGAATGCATCGGATCGAAAATCATCCAGGATGATAACGAGAACGTTGTTTTCTGAAAATTGAAATTCTCTTGAATAATCAAGATAGATCTTGTCCTGGATGGATCCATTACTTTTGATCAGAAGGAATAACGATGGCAGTGTGAACAGGAAGAAAAGAAAAATCAGGATTGAATGAATATGATGCAGTATTTTTTTGCGAAACAAAACAAAAATGGCAAAAATGGCTGCCCAGACCAAAATTTCGATCCAAACTCTGCGAAAACAGTCTGCCCAATCAATGGAGTGTCCATCGAGGGAGCCCAAATTGTATTGGATTTGATTCCCTTGAACCCATAAACAAACCATGAGATAGACCAATAGGAGCGGAATGAATTTCAGCCGTTTCGAAGTCAAACCCACAAAAACAAAGGTAACCAGGAATCCGATCAGGGTGAAAATGATGAGGGGAATTAAAATATCTTTAAAGTAAAAACTATTCGTTTCGACATTTTGGGCATAGACTGAAAGGGGAAAAAGAAAGAAAATCGAAATCGAAAAGAGGAATGACACAAATAATGGATTTCTGTTACGAATATGTAAAGCCATCCTATTCCTTGTACTGATAAAAGTGGACCTATTGAAACTTCACATCGAAGAGGGTTTCATTCCTCAGGATGGTCCACCTGCAATGACGTCATTATCATAATATCGGTTATTTCCCTGTTCAACAATAGGGGGCAAAAGTCATCTTTTTATTTTTCGTTCTCGGAAATTAAACAAGCATTGTTCTGAATTCAAGAAACCTGAATGATTTTATGCGATCAGCCAGAATGTGAAATATTCAAGAAATGGGATATCTGATCAGTTCTATTCGAACATGGATGATGATATAAAAAAGAATCGAATTGACTCTATGTTCATTCAATCATTTGGTTCTTCAATTGGTTGAGACGGTGGAACCCAGGGAGGGTCGGTCTGGACTGGATTATTCTCGGTATTTGGCAAAGTTGTGTTTGTAGACGTGAAGGTAGGTCTCAATGTGGGTTTTGGAGTCTGAGTTGGCGCTGATGTCAGGGTAGACGTGATGGTGGTCGAATAAGTTAATGTGTACGTTGATGTCGTTGTATAGGTTGGTGTTGGTGTGTAAGTGGGCGTGGATGTCGCGGTCAACGTTGGCGTGGGGGTCGATGTGGCAGACCGCCGGATCGGATAATTACAGCCGGAAAGAGATCCAAACAGAATGAATATCACGATCATGACAAGGAGATTTTTCCGTTGGACCATAAGTTGATTATACATAAAGACTCAAGAGGACTATAAAGCAGTCAGTCAAAATGTCATGCATTCAAGTACTGGAATAACCGATCAATTATATTCAAACATGGATGATGATATGAAGAAAAACAGAATTGACTCTATGTTCAAATAGCATCACCCATGAGGATCTGTAGTAGGTGGCGGTGGAAGTGTAGGATCGATTTGGACTGGGTCTTCCTTATTATTTGGCGAAACTGTATTTGTTGAAGTGAAGGTAGTTTTCAAAGTGGGTTTTGGTGTTTGTGTTGGTGTCGTTGTCGGTGTTGGCGTACTAGTGGCTGTGAAGGTTGGTGTTACTGTATAAGTTGGTGTTGGAGTGTAAGTCGACGTAGCCGTCGCAGTCAAGGTTGGCGTGGGGGTCGAGGTGGCAAATATCCGGATCAACTTATTACAACCATTAAGAGAAAATAAGGTCATGGTAAATGCCAATAGAATTAGCACTCTTTTGACACGAATCATAGGAATATTATACTTAAAAACAAAGACACCCTGAACGATTTTGGGTGTCTTTTGAAGGCTAAGGCTCCTCGTCGACCCATAGGGTGCCGGGAGCAAAACTCTGAACAAAAAACACCCCACAAGGGGGTGTCTTTTGTTCAGGCTCCTCGTCGAAGACTCGAATTGGTATTCCCCGAAGAGGGAACGCCGAATCTAAAACAAAAAAGCATCCCCATAAGGGAATGCCATTTTTGTTCAGGCTCCTCGTCGAAGACTCGAACTTCGAACCTAGCGGTTAACAGCCGCCCGCTCTGCCGATTGAGCTAACGAGGAACGTGTCCATTATTATAATTCATGCTTTCCTGATGTCAAGCGCATCCCCGTCCAAATCTAAAACCGAAAAAATGGAGTGTCGTGCATTCTTCATACAGCAGTCGGGCGGATCTGGGATCCGCCCCTACGCTTTCCTTTTCGTGCTTTTCGTGATTTTCGTGGTCCAGATTTTTTCAAACAAAAAGCATCACGCGGAGACGCTGAGGAAAGGGAAGACACAGAGGAATTCATAAAATAACCTCTGCGTTCTCTGTGATTTCCGCGTCTCTGTGTGAAAGGTTTAATGAAATATGGGGTGATTTTTGGTGCGCCAGGGGCGCACCCTACACAAAAAAGCATCACGCGGAGACGCTGAGGAATAGGAGACACAGAAAAATTCAAAAAAACTCTGCGTCCTCTGTGATTTCCGTGTCTCTGTGCGAGAGGGTTGAATAAAAAAAATTTGGACGGTTGTTGGTCCGCCAGGGGCGCACCCTACATCTGCTGCCGTCTCTGCGTCAGGGGTTGAACGAAATATTTGTTTATAAATTTCGTGTCTTTCGTAATTTTCGTGGTTCGATTTGTTGCATTTTGAATACGGGCGGATCTGGGATCCGCCCCTACAGTAGATTTCGGGGAGATGAATGATACTCCCCTTACGCTCACTGAATACGCTATAATCAAAGTCCATTTTCTTTCTGCGAGGTCTCTTATGCGTAATG
>CAZNAF010000087.1:4676-7230 GCA_964570925.1 uncultured Anaerolinea sp. | reverse complement strand
TCTTTCTGCTTCAAGATTCAGAAACCCAAACTGGACGAAGATTAATCCACCGGAAAGGTAGAAAAAGCGAAGAGGATGACCTCTTCGTTTTTTTTATTCCGGTTTGACTGTGTACCCGTAACCGGGAACGGTTTCGATGAAGGATGGAACCAGCGGGTCCTCTTCTACGCGCATGCGCAGGTTCTTGATGTGAACCCGCACCAGGTCGGAACTGCCCGTGTCGGGCGGATAATCCCAGATGATGCTCAGCAAAGCCGAGGGGGAGAAGATGTCTCCGGGGTGGCTCATAAAATTGAAAAGAAGGTCGAATTGAATGGGAGTAAGCAGTAATTTCTTTCCCGAGGGAAGGAAGAGTTCAAAGGTTAATATATTCAGTTTGTAACCCTTCAACTCAATGATGGGCTGGGTGACCCGGGCATGGTCAAAGAATTTGGATTCGTGCACCCTGACGTCTTCTTTATTTTGACGGTTTGATTTTTTGCCGCGTTCCTGGGTGCGCCTTAATATTGCTCTTACTCGAAGTATCAATTCTTCGCTGTTAAACGGCTTATTGATGTAGTCATCCCCGCCGGCCTTAAACCCGACGATGTGGTCTTCTTCACTCGTCTTTGCTGTTAAAAAGATGATCGGCAGATTGGTTAACTTTTTATCCGCCCTGATCTCGCGGCAGACATCATAGCCGTCCATGCCGGGCATCATCACATCGAGCAGGACCAACTTGGGCGTTTGGCGTTTGACCACCTGCAAAGCCTGCATCCCCGAATGGACGCTCTTGACGGAGAAGTTCTCCCGCCGCAGGCAGCGTTCAAGGGTGGTGACAATCACTTCATCGTCATCGACCAGCAAGATATCGTAACCGTCCAAGTAAACCTCAAGAATTATTTTATGAAAACAGAATCGACGTACACATTATTATATATAAAAATTGGCATATCTCAAATCCAACTTTTTCTCTATTTGCCATCGAATAAAACTACGAAAGATATATAATCAAGAAAATGCTGTTCTAGTCAATCCATTTCTTTGTGCTTTTTTCAAGAAAGAGGGTCAGAATGAAGAAAACCTTTGTGGTAGTTTTATTGATAGTGTGCGCATTCTTATTGGTTCTTGCCGCGTGTGCCAAACAAACCCCGGTCGCAGTAACTTCTTCCCCAGCAAACACGGACGGCGCAACTTTACTTCAGGATCGCTGCTCCACCTGTCATTCCCTTAATCGCGTCACACAAAAGAGTGACACGCTTGCCGGCTGGCAGAGTATGGTGAGCCGCATGGTAGATAAAGGCGCGCAATTGAGCGCGGAGGAACAGGCCGTCCTCGCCCAGTATCTGGCGGATACTTACAAGTAAACCCAAATATTTATCTGCCCTCGCGGGCGGTGACGCAGTAGACCCCCCCGGCATCCATTGACGCGATGCAGCGATTGCACTGGTCGCAATCGGAGCGCACGATGGCGCCTGATTGTAGTTTGTTTACAAAATCAGGGTCGCGGACGGTCGCCCTGCCGACTTGCACGAATTCAAATCCCTGATCCAACACATAATGAATATCTTCAAGCCTCAGCACACCCCCGATGTAAACCACCGGGATGCCGACGGCTTTCTTGATGCGCAGGGCTTCATTAAGTAGGAACAAACGGTCAAAACGGTAGCGCTGCACCATGAACCAGCCAAAAAGGCTCAACCCCAGTTTCAGCAGCCAGTCGGTCTGGTTGGCGGCCATTTCACGCACCGGACGGTTGCCACGCATCATGTAAAGTGGAGTGCGGGCGGTGAAACCGCAGCTTGGCACCAGGGCGCTGGCTCCGGCGGCTTCAAAGGCCCTGGCAACCTCCACGGCTTCTTGCGGCTTTAAACCGCCCTTGAAACCGTCACTGACGTTCATCTTGATCAGGATGGGAAAATCGGGCCCAACCGCCTGTCGCACCCGGCGGATGACCGCCAGCGGAAAGCGCAGCCGGTTTTCCAGCGATCCGCCGTATTGATCGCGGCGGTGATTGGTCCAGGGTGAGAGAAACTGGCTCAGTAAATATCCATGACCCGCGTGGATTTCAAGCGCGTCGAACCCGGCTTCTTTGACCATTTGGGCCGTTCTGCCGAAGTCTTCAATTTTTTCGGCGATCTGGCTTTCATTCATGGCTTCGCAGAAAGACAGGCGAAAGAGGCAGAATTTAACCGACGCGCCCAATGGTCTGCGGCCAATTTCGCGCGGATTGGAAAAGAATCCGCAATGGCCGATCTGGATGGAAGCAGCCGCTCCTTCTGCGTGCACAGCGGCGGTCAGGCGTTTCAGGTCAGGCATCAATTCAGGACGCATCCACATTTCATGGCCGAACGCCCGTCCATCGTAGCTGACCGAACAATAAGCCACGGTGGTCATGCCCACCCCGCCCTGCGCCACCCGGCGGTGGTGTTCTATTAATGCGTCTGTAATCATGCCGTCCTGGCACATCCCCTCAAAACAGCCAGAACGGATGATGCGATTGCGCAGGGTCAATCCGCCGATCCTGCCGGGTTTGAAGGGTAAGGAATTGGCTTTCGTCATCGAGACTCCTATT
>CAZNAF010000087.1:0-4576 GCA_964570925.1 uncultured Anaerolinea sp. | reverse complement strand
TCTCAACTCTCAATTTTCAATTCTCGACTCTCGGTTTTTATTCTTCCGGAAGAACCATGTAAGCATAAAAATCGCGTCCGGGGATGTCGCTGGTGTGCAGGGTTGCAAACCCATCCGGATAAACCTCCTGCAGCCGGTCCAGACTCTCGGGGTCGTCGGCCTTGGCGATGAAGAGTTTGGCACCCTCATGCGCCAGCGTGGATTCGAGATCCTTTGGCCAGATGGCGTAATCGCTGCCGATGTAACCGGCGCTAAAAGCCACCAGGCGGGTATCGACCCAGTAGGGCACGCCCACCACCCAGACGTTTTCTGCCTCGCCGGTGAGGTCGATGAAATCCCTGGCAACTTCGCCCATCTGGGTGCTGTTCCAGGTGTTCATCAGGTTTTGTTCGGGATATTGTTCAAGGGCAATGGTGTAGTTCTGACTGGCCGAAAAGCCGATCAAACCGCACCCCAATACCACCACAAAGCTTTTTGCCACCCACCGGTTGGAGCGTTTCCACAAGCTCGTCAGCAGGGATTCCAGCGCGATGGCACAGACTAAAAAGATGGGCACGGCCGCTCCCCCCGCCCGGCTGAGGGAGGGATTTTCCTCCGGGAAAGCCAGCGCGAGGATGGAAGGCAGCATCAGCAGCGGGATGGAAATGAGCAGAAAGAGGTCCTTCCACGAACGCTCGCGCAGCCAGCGGAAGAGCACCACGATCAAGCCCAATAAATAGAGCGCTGCCGAAATGATATCCAGGCCTGGCCGCCCCGGAACAGAGATGACCCAGGTGTTTCCGTCATCCCAAAACGGCATGGAGATGCAGTTCCAGAAGTTTTGCAAAAAGATCACAAACACATTGCCGGTGATCTGCACTTCCCTCGAGGTCATGCGCGTGAGCGTGCGGTAACCCACCAGGTAAGGATTATCGACCGTGAAGCGAAGGAGCGGCAGGAACATGACCAGCGCAAAAACCACCAGCAGCCCCAACGCCCACCAGGTGTTGCGCGTTTCTTTTGAAAACTTATGATAAGACAGGTAAATCAATATGCCCGCGACGATGACAAACGGCATCATCCTGAACGCGCTGTAACCTAGAAGTCCCAATCCAAGCAGGATGCCCGCCAGGATGAAATCGTTTCGCCGCGAGGTTCGCATGCCGCGCAGGAAGTAAAACAAGACAGGGGCCACGAACACCGGAGCCAGCACCACCCGCAGCCCCACCCTGGCGATCATGTTGGGCCAGGCGGCAAAGCCGAACAGGAGCATGAAGAAGAGCCCGGTCCAACGCGTGCCAACCTCCCTGCCCAACCGGTAGATATAGATAAGGGAGACCAAAAAGGCCAGCGCCATGGTCAACTTCAGGTTGAAGAATCCAAGACTGACGTTGAAAAATTTGACCAGCAAAGCCGACAGGTAAAATTGCATTGGCTCACGTCCGCCGTTGTTGGTGAAATAGAGGGGAGTCTGACCGTTAAGAACGTTGTTCACATCGAGCAATTTCTCGGTGTGGTCGCTGGTCATGTTCAACGGAATATCATTCAGGCGATAAAGGTGAAACCAGGCGCAGATGAGAAAGGCCGCCAAAACCAACAGCTTCCACGGGTCGAGTTTGAATGACGCTGCTTGTCCACTGAACCATCCTCGAACTTGAGCGAACACGGTGCGCCAATCCACTTTCCGGTCACGTTCCCAAAAAGTAAGCAGCCCGGCGGCCAGCGTCGCCATCCACAGGAAAACATTAAGGATGGTGAAATTGCCGCCCCCAAATGCCAGAAAGGCCGCGAAAAGCAGAATAATGAAAACAAATAATGGCACCGTGTGAAGTCCCAATCCGATCGACTGAACGGAATCTATTTTTATCTCCGGCAACTGCCATTCCTTCACCAACAATGCCCAGACCATGAAACCGCCTGCCGCAACGTAAAAGATAATTCCCCAGGTTACGATTTGGGTAGGCGGTTCAAACTGCACCTGGGCAATGAGCGCCAGAAGCACGGCCAGCATGGACCGCCACGGAAGACGTCTGATTAATCGAAAGAAACTGACGATGAACATCGATTTTCCTTCGCCGGGTTGTTCTAGTTCGTCTGTTTTCACCATGACAATTTCCATCACGGGCGGAAAATCGTGATTGAACCACCGGCGCGGATTGAGTTTTTCTTTTAAGTAATCAAGGACACTGGGTTCTTCCATAAACAATCCTTATGCCTGCTTGCGCCGCGCGATGTAAAAGGTGCAGGTTCCGTGCGGTTGAATCGATTGTTCCTGATAGGCAGCCCGGGTGATGGCTAAAGTGAGAAAAAGATTCCAGCGCGCGGGTGCCAGAATCCACCTGCCAACCAGCCTGCGGGTGATGAGCGATGGCAGCCCAAAATAATGGCCCCATTCCAGCACGCGCAATGCCCGCGGTGAGAAATAATGCCACCAGTCGACCAATTCGAAACCCGCCTTATCGAGGCGCGCCTTCCAGGTTTCGGGGTCGTCGCAATGATGATGGCGGGCGATGCGGTTGAAGAAACGACGGTAGGCATTGCCGAGGAATTTGAGTCCGATGCGGTCGAAGAAATTGCTCACCGACAGTGCGCCGAGGAAGTTATGGTTGGGCACACAGAAGATGAATGGGGCACCCGGCTTGAGCACCCTGGCCAGGTCGGCCAGCACCGGATCAAGGTCGGGGATATGCTCCAACACGGAGTTGCTGACGGCGCTGGCGAAATATCCATCCGCGTAAGGGATGGCGTCACCGGAGGCTTCGACGACTTCGACATATCCGCCGCGCCTTTCGGCTTCGAGCAACGGAGCGCTCCACGGATCGAGCCCCACCTCGAGTTTGCGATCAAAGGTCAGGCTGGCAAAGTGTCCGTCGCCGCACCCCAAATCAAGGGTCGGAGAAGGCAGTTCGATATTTTCGTAGAAGCGCGCTTCCACCGCGCGCAGCAATCCACGGAAGTAAGGCAGCCCGGAGACGTGCAGCCAGAGATGATCCTTGTGGGCGCTTTCCGCCTCAACCGGGATGTGTCGATGCAGGGTCATGAATGTTCCTCTTCAAGGTTGGTTTTTTCAGCATACAAATAGGCAAGTTCTTGATGCACGGAGTTGTTCTCCACGCGGACGGTATAACCCGCCCTTTCGAGAAAGGCCGCCATCTCATCACGGTTGTGCTCGGTCATGCCGTCATGCACTTCCATGCAGATGCGGTCGAACCGCTTCAACGTTTTGGCCGCGGCCGTAAAAAGGATCTCGTACTCCCCGCCCTCGCAATCCATTTTCAGGTAATCGCAGTGTTCAATGCCAAAACGGGTTAACAATTCATCCAGGCTGATCGTTTCAACGCTGATCGCTCTATCAGAAACCGCGCTGTTCGCGGTTGAATTTTGTACCACGCGCCCTTCATCAACCGCCAGCCTTGTGATTCCGCTGCGGACGGCAACGGCGCCGGCGAATACATCCACGTTCTTGATGTGATTGGCTTGCAGGTTGGCGCGCAGCAGTGTGACGGATGGCGGGTAAGGTTCAACCGCGATCAGCCGGCCGTGCGGCGTCTGGTCTGCCGCCCACACGGAGTAATCTCCAAGCGCGGCGCCAATATCAATGATCGTCCAACCGTCTTTCAACGGCAGACTGACCCATTCGTACTGCCTGTCAAGGATGGTCTCCTTTAGCACCCACAAATCCATCAGGCTGAAGATTCCAAAAGACAATCCGTTGTGCAGAACCACGCCCACTGGATGCGAAGTGGATCCTTTGAACAGAAGCGTCCACATCACGCCCGGATTCTTCAGTCCGCGAAGAAGAGTGATCAATGAATTGAAATAATAGCGAAGAGCGTTAATATTCAAACCATCACCTGTCTGGGAATATTATAAACGAACAAACCCTTCGAGAAACGCAGGTTAAGAAAAGAACCTTGAGAAGGACAGCGCCTCATCAAGGTTCTCGTTTTTAGTAAATTGCAATAGTACTATTTTTTTGCCGCCATCTGACCGATCACCTGCATTAACGTGTTGGCGACCAGTGTTCCAGATTGCGAGCGGTGAGAGGAATCGCTCATTTTACTTGAAGAAACCACCGCGTTCAGGATGGCGTCCAGATTACTACCGCCCGACTGTTTGGTCTGGGCAAAAGCCATGCCGGCATTGAGCAGTTGACCAATGTCGATCTGTCCCTGACCGGTTGATTCGGCGGATGGCTGTGTGCCGGTCAGACCGCCCAAAAGGCTGCCGAGCATGTCTCCGGTTGCGTCACCCTGTGGTTGCGCGGAGGTTTGAGTTCCACTCAACCCGCCCAGAAGGCTGCCCAACAGGTCACCCGTGCCGCCACCCTGTGAGGTAGTGGGTACACTGCCCTGCGCGCCCAGGAGCGTCTGAACCAGCGTCATGGCGGTATCGGTGGTGATCGCCGGTGACCCCTTGAACTGGGCGGCAGCGTCAGACAAACCCTCGGCATACAACTGGGCCGATCCACTTTGACTCTTGGATTGAAGCAATTTGCTGGCGTAAGCCAGTTGTTCGGCGGGTGTGGCGTTTTGTTTTTCCTTCATCGCCTGGGTGATCACCTCAAAGATCTGCACCATGTTGTCGCCATGGTCGT
>CAZNAF010000086.1:0-7419 GCA_964570925.1 uncultured Anaerolinea sp. | reverse complement strand
AACCGGTCATACCCCAGCGCATCAACGGATCGGTTTGCTTCAACAAGATGGTCACAGTGTAGGTAATATCGCCCCGCTTCTCTTCGAAAAGGGAGTTGATGTAGGTGACCTCACCTTCCAGGGTTTTGTCAGGCAGCGCATCAAGCACCACACTGGCTTTTTGGCCGGTCCCAAGGGAGGTGACCTCGGTTTCTGTCAGATTGTCTGTTTTGATCAGCCAATCAGTAAAATCTGCCACGACAACCGCGGTCTCGCCGGCTGTTACTTTTTGTCCTGATTGCAGTGTAAGGTCAACAACCGTCCCGGCAATGGCAGCTTTGAGTGTCAAGGCGTCCAGTTGATTCTGCGCATTGATCAGCGCAGCTTCGGCCGTATCCAATCTCGCTTTGGCCATCGCAAGTTCGTCAGAAACAGGATTGTTCTGTAGTTTTTCAAGCTCACGCACCGCGTTTTCATAATTGGCCTTTGCCACGGCTACCTCGGCGTTCGAGATGGCGAGGTCCTGCGTATTGGGGGGATTCAGGTAATTATTCAGGTTGAGTTGAGCCTGTTTAAGATTCAGGCGCGCATTCGCCAGGGTGCTAAGGGCGGCGGCTTTAAGCGGGTCAGAATCGTCCGTTTCGACAAAATCGTTATAGCGCTCTTCAGCGTCATTAACTTTGTCTTCAGCCAGGGTGACCGCAGCCTTGGCGGCGTTGATCACGTCCTCATTGGATTCACGCGGTTTATCTTCGAAAACCTGATTCCAGCGTTTCTTGTCATAGTCTTTTTGGGCGTTGGCAACGGCCAGTTGGGCCTGCGCGAGAGCAAGGTCCTCCGCACCAAGCAGATCATTGTAGGTTTGTCTGGCAGATAGTTCGTCGGCTTTGGCGTTTTCCAATGCCAGTTCCGCTGCAGAAAGATCTTTCAGCACCACAAGTGCCTGACCGGCTTTTACCGATTGTCCGTTCTTGACCAGCACCTTATCGACCTCTCCCGAGATGGAAAAGGAATGCAACATGGAATTGATCGGCTCCAACATCCCTTCAGCGATCAAGAACTGATCATAGGGTACATCAACGGTCTCAGTCGAGGTTTGTTCACCCTTACTGCCACAGCCAGTTAACAAGATGACTGTGATAGCGACGAGAATTATTAAAGATAAGGTTTTTTTCATGGCATTTCTCCAAACACTAATGTTATTTTGTCCCCCGACCCAGGGGGCCGTCAAAGGGTTTTTTCCAGTCCGTAGATAGGACTCCATTCAGGAATAATTCCAGCGCAGGATGATCAGCGATATCATCATAATAAAAAGGTAATAAGACGCGCCCTTCGCGGCTGATGATAAAGGAGCCCGACATCAGCATGGCATCCTGTCCTTCAGGTGGGGCCTCGACCTTGTAGCCTTTTTTTTGTGACCGTTTCACGGCCGCCAGCACTTTCAGATTAAGAAAAGTTTGAAAAAGGGTTCCGCGCTCGAGTCCGTAAGCCTGGTAGGCTTTTCGTTCTGGGTCTGCCAGACAGTACAGACCAGGGGCGTGCTGTTCTGCGAATAAGGCGGTAGATTCGGGCGTGCCCTGTGTGATAACAACGATGGAAAGACCGGCTTTTTTGATCTGCTCGCGTCCAGCGACCAGTTCACGCAACATTTCTTTGCATTGCGTACAACCAAAGTGGCGAGTAAAGGCCAGTAGTAAAGGTGCCTTCGCCCACAGGTCCGACAGCCTCACCTCATGGTTTTCAGTATCCCTCAGAAGCATATCGGGGGCTTCTGTATAAAAGTGGAGTTGTTTTTGATTGGTCATGGGTCTCCCTGTTTCTTGTATTAATTCGTTAAATAGAATAATAGTACAAATTGCAACATTTATCACCACTTGTATAATGTTTGTTGGAAAATCAAATGACTTGACCAAGACTTGAAAACAAATTAAAGGATGCATGCGGAGAAAAAAGCATCTCTAGGTTTGAGATTCCGAGGAGTTCAAATCAATCCATTCCAGGTTACCAAGCGAGTTCATGGGTTCGGCTGAAAAGAATTTAAAACTTGAGTAATCAAAAATTTTAAGAACAAGGAAAACGCCAATGGGGAAAAATCCATCCCTTGGCCATATGAATATCAAAACACGCTATTGATCATCTGAGTGTGTAGCGTTCTAAAATTGAAAAGAATATTCTCTCAGGAAGGATAGCGCGCAGGAAATTCGCCATTAAAGCATCAGAACCACACGGATAACGCAATTGACTTCTGCCATCCGTGGCGGCGCGGTAGATGGTTTTGGCAACCACCAGCGGCTCGGAGCCGGCTGTCATACTCCCTTCTCCAAGGGATTTCTGGGCGCGCCGCAGGATGGACTGATAGTCGTGGCTGACCGTTGTTTCCTGGTCACGGTCCATTGAGCGGTCGTAAAAATCGGTTTTGATCACACCCGGTTCGATGGTCTTGACACGGATATTGAGCGTTTTCAATTCATATTGAAGCGCTTCAGAAAAACCTTCCACTGCCCATTTGGTACTGTTGTAGAGCGAATACAACGGAAAACCGATGCGCCCACCCATGGAGGTGACGTTGATCAGCAATCCCTCTTTCTGAGCGCGAAAGATCGGCAGCACTGCGCGTGTGACTTCCATCAGGCCGAAAACATTTGTGCAGTATTGTGTGGCGATCTGGTCATTGTTGGCTGCTTCAAAAGGTCCGTACATTGCGTATCCGGCGTTATTGACCAGCACGTCCACCCGTTGGTATTTATCCACGGCGTAGTTGACCGCGGCAAGGATTGACCCTTTGTCTCCCACATCCAGGTGAACAAGATCGGGCAGTCCTTTTTCGTGCAATAAAGTTTTTCGTTTTTCAGGGTTGCGCATGGTGGCAACCACGTTCCATCCTTTTTCATGGAAATACAAGGCAGTCGCCAGCCCAATTCCACTGGAAGCTCCTGTGATGAACAATGTTTTTTTCATTTTTACCTCACCTCTGCCATGTATTTATTTCTAGTCGCAGTTTGCAGCCCCAGCAGCAAACAAAACAACAGGAAGCATCCCACGACGAAGAATTCCATCAAATAAGTATTCAAGAACACACTCCACAACAAATCCACTATTGCGATGATAAAACCCAAGACCGACATCCATCTGGGAAATTTTGGAAGGTAAAGGAATGCCAAAGAGATAAAAACGAACGCGGAGCCGATGAGGATATAGAGTGCCGCAGAAAAGAATGAGTGGATTTCAATTTTATCTATCGGAAACACTGCGCTTAAGATCATACTGAGCCCACCCAAGCTGCCTGCGATACTTGAAAATGTCACCATGAGGTTTTGTTTTCGATTCCAGCGCAGCTTCCAGACAGTTAGCCCCCAGAAGAAAAACTGTAATAGAACACCCGTAAGGATGATCCCGGCGTTGTAGTATCCCCAACCGGCAGGATTCAAACCTTGACTTCCCAGGTCGCTCAACCAATTGTTCAAGGGGGAAAAATCACCAGCATAATTAATAAGAGCCAGGAGGGAAAAAACAACATAACCCAACGGAATGAGAATGCCTGAAAAAAAAGAGGTCGATCTATTCATGACGGTGCCTTTAAATACTAGGAAGACTTGTGCAAACGGATCTTTTGGAAGAGCCACACCCCAATGCCAAAATAAAGGAAAGATAGTATGGTTAGGGCAGCGAGTTCATAGAGAATGTCACTGAATCCGGCTCCCAGGGTCAAGACCTTATTAAGCGCCACCACGGCATGCGTTGGAGGCAGGGCGTCAAACAGGCCGATGGTACGGCTGCCAATAGTAAATAACGGTACCGCCGGAATGGGAAAAGTCGCGCCGGTAAAGAACATTAGAAAAATGAGTGGGAAATTGGCGTAGATAAATGCTTCACTAACAGTGCGTGCCAGGCAAGCGATAATCAACCCAACACCAATGATCGAAAAGCTGGTCAATACACCCACCAAAATCGCAAGCCACAAAGACCCCTGGCTGTGAAAACCGAGCAAAACCGCGATCAAGAAGGTGAAGATCACCGCGATCACGCCGATCAGCACCTGGGTCAGGCTGATACCCCCAAGCAGGTCAAACGCCGTCATGTTGGTCATTTGTAAACGGCGCAGCGTCCCGCCCTCCACTTCACGCGCCACTGTCATCGATGTTTGAAAGATCATCATCACCACCGCCAGGATCAACAGCGCCGGTACGTACATTTCAAACTCGGTGCGTGCGCTGGAGGCTCCCAGGGGCACTTCCTCCAGCAACACGGGGGAGTTCTGCCCCAGTTCCGTTTTGACATAATCATCCACGGCAGTCAATGCCATGATCGAAACAAGGGGATAATAGGGATAGGTAAGATCTCCCACTACGGTCAACTGTGTGGAAGCTTCAGAACCGGGTTCTTTCGCGGCTGCCAGGGTGGATGTGAAATCAGCCGGAAAAATCAACAATGCGGCGGCTTCGCGATTCTTCAGCCCTCCTTCAGCCTCAACGCGGTCACTGCTCATCAAAACCTTGAGGATGGGCTGTCCATTCGCGTAACTCAGGGTTTGTATGTTTTCGATGATCTGCAGGCTGGCGGAATTGCTTCCGGGCTGATCATTGTTGATCACCATGACCTTATAGGTCGTCGTGCCGCCGCCGGTGATGAACCAATAGACCAGCACGAACACCGGGGCAATACTGATGGTTAGGATCAGCAACCAGACACTACGCAGTTGCTCGCGCATACTTTTTAGAAAAACGCTCAACAACCTCATTCGCGCAGCCTCCTTCCGGTGAGAGCGAGGAAGACGTCTTCAAGCGTGTTTTGCCTCAGGCGAATGTCGACTGCTTTACAGCCGAGGCTCTCCAGGGTGGCGAGGATCTTCGGCAGTAAATCCACCAATCCATGGCCGCGCAGTGTAAACATATTGCCAGACACACTCACCTCCGCGAATTGGTTTTTAAGATATTCTTGAACTTCAGGGATGTTACAGGTTTCCACGATCGAGAACTCAAGCACATCTCCTGCCCCAAGCTTCTCCTTGAGAGAGAAGGGAGTATCCACGGTCAGCAATTGGCCATGATCAATGATCGCAACACGGTCTACCATGCGATCAGCTTCATCCATGTTATGAGTAGTAAGAATGACCGTCTTGATCCGTGCCAGCGAGCGGACAAAGTCGCGCACCAACACGCGGCTCTGCGGGTCGAGTCCGGCTTCGGGCTCATCCAGAACGAGGATGTCTGGGTCGTGCACCAGTGCCATAATGAGATTCAAACGACGCTGCATACCACCTGAAAGAGTCTTTGCCTGACAATTCCTTTTGTCGCTTAATGCAATGTCTTCGAGCAGCTGGTTCGCCCGTGTACGAGCCGTTTTGACTGGGATGTCGTACATTTCACCGACAAATACTAATTGCTCGAGACAGGTCAGGGAATTCCATAACACGATCTGCTGTGGGCAAATACCAACTAGCCTTTGCATCCGCGAATGGCTGTCCATCTTTTCACCATTGACGAACACCTCTCCTGCATCCGGTTTAAGCAGTCCGCACATCATTAGGATCGAGGTTGTCTTTCCAGCCCCATTGGGTCCCAGAAATCCAAACACCTCACCCCGAAAAACCTCCAGGTTGAGTGAGGAAACTGCAGTAAAGCTGCCGAATTTTTTTGTCAAACCACTGGCTTTAAGAACGATCTCGTTCATGGCCACCCCGGTTCATTGATTAGTTACCCAATATTATAGTCCCGATCACATTCCATAAAACGAGTCTGCCTGATAAAACCTTGACGGATAAAGGGAAGTCTCTATAATTAGCTTCCTAACTATTCAATAGGTAGGTCATGAATCAGGAAAGAAGCATCGGTCATCAACTGTTTCTCGTCAGCCGTGCGCACCATAATCTGGCCAGTAAAGTTTTTGGTCAGATCGGACTCTGCCGCGGGCAACCCTCTGTGCTAAAAGAATTAAGGCTCAATGAAGGCGTCACGCAATGCGAGTTAGCCCTTCGTTTGGAGTTAACCCCTCCCAGCCTCTCCAACTTGCTGAACCGTCTGGAAGAAGCAGGATTGGTTGAGCGGAAGGTGGATTCGCTGGACTCTCGCTATACGAGGATATTTCTGACTGTCAGCGGCAGATCCAAATTGATAGAGATCGATCAAGCCACGCATACGATCGATCAGGCTGCTTTCCATGGGTTTTCTACACATGAAGAAAAGACGCTTGAGTTATTTCTCAACCGTATTCACGCCAATCTGAACGATAAGATACAGACAAAAATGGAGCACTCATCGTGACCTCATCGAAAATTTATGCAAACCGCTGGAAGATCCTGGGGGTCATGTGCATCACTCTTTTTGTGATCTCCATCGATAACACCGTTTTAAACCTCGCCCTTCCTTCCATTGCCACTGGATTTCAGGCTACCGTGGGCGAGCTGCAGTGGGTTCTGGATGCCTACACACTTGTATTCGCCTCGCTGCTGATCACGACAGGCACTCTCGGAGATCGTTACGGCAGAAAGCGACTGTTCATCATCGGCCTGGCGCTGTTTGGCTTTTGTTCTCTTGGTGCTGCACTATCCTTGTCAATCAACATGCTCATCGCCTTGCGCGCACTCCTGGGGGTGGCAGGAGCCATGATCATGCCCTCCACCCTTTCCATTTTGATCGATGTTTTTAAGGAAGGCAAGGAGAGGGCTAAAGCCATCGCCATCTGGACGAGCATATTCTCCATCGGGGCGGGCATCGGGCCGATCATTGGCGGTTTGCTCATCAACACATTTAATTGGTCGTCGGTTTTTTACCTTAACATTCCCATCGTGGCGATAGGCATCCTTGGCGGTGTCTGGCTTGTGCCTGAATCCAAAGACGAACGCGCACCCAGGCCTGATATTCCAGGGGTGTCGCTTTCAGTGGTCGGTTTGGTGGCTTTAGTTTATTCCATGATCCTGGTTGGTGAAAAGGGCTGGTCTGCGCACGAAGTTTGGATCAGCCTTATTCTGGCGGTCGTCTTCCTGGCGGCTTTTGTGTGGTGGGAGAACCGTTCGCCAAATCCCATGCTACCCTTTTCGTTTTTCAAGAACCGGCAGTTCAGCGGTGCTAACGTGGCTTTGACCATCAGTTCCTTTGCCATAATGGGAAGCATGTACCTTTTCAGCCAATATTTTCAATCGGTGGAGGGTTTTTCACCCCTTCTTTCGGCCTTGTGTATGTTCCCGTTAACCCCAGTCGTCTTCCTCTCCACCATGGGTTCGGTCAGGGTGAATCACAGAAAAGGCACTCGCTACACCATGACGCTCGGATTGCTATTAACCGGCCTGGCACTTTTCCTGTTTTCGAGAATAGCTGGGCTGCACACGGATTACGGGTTGATCTTGTTGGTCCTCTTCATCCTTGGTACAGGCATCGGTTTTACCATGAGCCCGGCCACTTCGGCCATCATGAATTCTCTCCCTCCCAACCGGGCAGGTATCGG
>CAZNAF010000085.1:0-8004 GCA_964570925.1 uncultured Anaerolinea sp. | reverse complement strand
CAACGATCTTTCCGATCTCCTCGCTGCGCCGGCCCATTTCTTCCACTTTTTCTGCCGATACACCGACCTTGGATTTGATCGCCTGCATCCCGACCAGCGTCTGCTCGACCGTCTGTGAGCCCTTACGGGCCGCTTCTGCAGCCGTGTTAGAGTCAAGGCTGACGGAATTATTATTACCGGCAACCTGAATGATGGCCTTGTTGATCTTTTCTGTGGCGATCGAAACCTGTCCGACCGACAAGCTTTGTTCCTGGGCGCCCTTGGCGACACCATCGATCGCCTGAGATAATTGTTCCACCGCCATGGCAGTTTTCGTTATGGAGGCTGTTTGATCCGCGGTACCCGTCGCGATCTGTTGAACGGTGGTCGCGATCTGCCCTGTTGACATACCCGTCTGATTGGCTGCACTGGCCAGTTGATCAGAAGCGGAGTTAAGTGCAACAGCTGCCTTCATTACTTTGGTGATCGAATCGCGTAAACCTGTAATCATTCCGGCAAATGCTTTTACCAGTACGTCTTTATCCGAAACCGGAATAACATCTTGCGTTAAGTCACCCTCTGCAACCTTTTTTACAACGATGGATACCTCGGTTAAATAACCTATCATGCCCCTGAAAGATGCCGCTAGTTGCCCTATTTCATCTTTGCGTTGAATTTCCAGTTGTTGGTCGAGATTTCCACCTGCAATCTCATCCGCGGCTTGAGTAATTACTTTCAAAGGATTTATTATATTAAGACTGATTATCAAACCAACTGTAAAACTCGCAACCACCGCCAATATTCCTGCTATCACAGAGATTATCTTGATTTGTTTTTGTGTTTGTTCAAATAGAAGTGCGCTCGCTGTTGATTTTTGTGTGATTTCCGCCGAGATCTCATCCAATGGCTTACGCATTCCACTAACATAAACGCCAAGTAGATTGTTATACTGCCTGGTTTCTGCAGTAACTGATTTAGTCTTTTTCAATACGGGAAGTAAATCTTTCTCAAAGCGATTCACGACTTGATTATAGTAATATTGGGTTTCTCTAAAGATCGCCTTTTCTTCATTTGATTGCATGACTTTATCTAGATTATCTAAATCTTTTTCCATTTCAGCTTTGGCTTGCAACCAGTCCATTTCTGTTTGTGAAAAATCAAGATTTATCTGAGCATCGGAAATTATCTGATTAAGTTCAAGAGCATCTTTATTAGCCGTAACGGCTAAATATGAATCGGAAGCAAATTGAACGCTTTCGTTTTGTAATTTGCTTAAGGTTTGAATTGAAATGAGGTTATAGACGATCAAGCTCATGGTTAATAAACTAGCCAGACAAAATCCGCCTATTAACTTAACAGAAATTCGTACATTTCCAAAAAAGATATCCCTAGACTTCATTGAAGACTCCTACATAATTGGAATAATAACTTCTATATTCAATCCACGAATTGAGTTTAATTAAAATCCACCCGTTTTATTCGCTAATTTCCTTTTAATTATTAACCCTTTTATAAAAAATTCCATAAAAACATAGTTAATGATTGGCAATATTTCGAAAAAGTGATATAGATGTCTATTTTTCCTGCCCTGAAGAATATTGATATTAATTCATGGTTTCCAAATACATGCACTAGATAATAACCGCGGATTATTTATCGGTTGTCAATTTGACTTCCCCTTTTGGATGGGGTAGACTGGTTTTGACGATAACATTATTGGTTCACACGGTTTGAAGGGGGCTGGGAGGATTCTTGCGCAAAAGAACTATCGATTATTTAGCCCTTCTTCACAATCACATTGACACTTCCCAGGTTCCCTTTAGCGATCGCGGTTCCCGTCTGTTGCTGTTTCGTTATCCCGATAAAGATGCTTTCTATATCAAACTGGCAGAACGACTCACTCAGTTGGACGGCAATAACGAAGCCTACTTGAATCGCCCACCATTCATACAGGATCTTTGCCTGATTGATTCAGAAGGGAACGCCCTCGAGTGCCGGGTCAACAGCAGCCCCTATTGTCTTAGCGTACATACCCCAAACGGCGATTTTAATATTGTCTTTGAGGACGGACAGACCATTGCATTTGGCCTGCCCCCCAACATAGTCTGTGGTCTGCGCTTTCAAGTTTTTCCACAATACTGGCACAGTTCAGACCAGGGTGGAAAATTCAGCTCCATTCGCAATCTGGTCTACAATTCGACAGGCAAGGTTTTGATCAACAATATCACGCCGGTAGAAGGCGGCTATGAAGTAAACTTCTTGATCGAGTCCGGCCAGGATGATGCGATCACCATCGACATCTACCCCGGTGACAGAAACATCCCGCCCAACCAACCTTTCTCGGTGATGCGTTCCGCTGCGGAGCAGCGCTGGAAAAAATGGTTTTCCAAAATTCCCCCCGTGAACCGGAAATATGCCCGTACGTACGCATACGCGTGGTGGGTAATGGCGAACAATTTGATCAGTCCCCAGGGAAAAGTGACCTTTGAAGCAATGGCTCCCTCAAAAGTGGGTTACGTGGGGCTCTGGTTATGGGATAGCGCCTTACATTCCCTGGCTTATCGTTACGTTGACCCCATCCTGGCGCGCAACCAAATTCAGGTGATGCTGGATCACCAGCTACCCACCGGAATGCTGCCGGATGCTGTTTACGATGAGGGTGTCGTCTACACACTTGACCATCCCATACCCGGCATAGTCACAAAGCCGCCAATTCTCGCCTGGGCGGTATTAAAGCTGCATGAGACCGATCCGGATGACAGTTTTTTGGCCGACGTATACATGCCGCTTGTCCGATTAAACGCCTGGTGGTTCAACATGAACGATGACAATGGCGATGGGCTGGCTCAGTACAACCATCCATACTCTTCCGGCCTGGATAATAGTCCCCTTTGGGATGAGGGTATGCCCGTGGAATCGCCGGACCTGAATACTTACCTGTGCATCAATATGAGTTCCCTGGCGGGTATTGCCGACATTTTGCATCTGGAAGAGGAAGCTGCCATGTGGCGGCGCCGTTCCAAAGCGATTGTTGAGCGCATGGTGAAACACTTCTGGGACCCTGAAGCAGGCCTTTTCTGGGCAACCAAAGATCGCCAACCAATAAAAATTGTTACTCCTTTTAATCTCTATCCGCTCTGGACAGGACTCCTGCCTGAAAAAATCAGTAAAAAATTACTGGAACATCTACAGAATCCGGAAATGTTTTGGGGAGAGTATCCCATCCCTACCGTGGCCCGAAACGACCCGAAATTTGAACCGCAAAACATGTGGCGCGGTCCGGTTTGGGCGAATATCAATTATTTTTTCATCGAAGCTCTAAACAAGATCGGTGAAAAACAACTGGCCGATCAGTTGCGCGATCGTACGCTTGAGGTGATCATGGCCCAAACAGATATGTATGAATACTATGACGCTGAAACCGGTTCACCGCCCTCAAAAGCGGTCCACACTTTTGGCTGGACGTCAGCCATATTTATTGATCTGGCTATTCAGGCCAGCAAGGAATTAGAAAAGAACAAGGAAGTGAAAAATGGCTCAAGAAAGCGAAATTGAAGACTCTAATTGTAAAACCACCCCGGAAACTCTTCTGCAGGGAAGGTCACTGATCATCGTATCGAATCGTGGCCCGTTCTCATTTTTTGAAGACGAAAATGAAAATCTCCAAATCCAACGCAGCGGCGGTGGATTGGTCACCGCCCTTTTGGGATTAACCCAGAACATCGACGTGACATGGATCGCCTCGGCAATCAACGACATTGAAAGAGACTGGAAAGGTGGCGAGTTGTCACTTGATGACAACGGCAGAGCTATCGACCTCCAGCTTGTACCTCTTGATGCAGATGTTTACAACGGATATTACAACATCATTTCCAACCCGCTGTTGTGGTTCCTTCAGCACTCCATGTGGGACTCCATTACCAGCCCGACCATTACCAAAACCACCTGGGATGCCTGGAAAAATGGATACGTGGCAGCTAATCAGAAATTCGCTCAAGCAATCGCCCAAAGGGTTAAGTCTGAAAAGGGCAGATCGATTGTAATGATCCAGGATTATCACCTTTATCTGGTTCCCAGAATGCTGCGGCAGATCCTGAGAAAATCTCGCCGGGCAAGAGACTTTACCCTGACTCATTTTGTCCACATTCCCTGGCCGGGGTCTGAAGAGTTGAGAATTCTGCCGCGTGAGATCCGCCAGGCTATTCTGGAAGGGCTGACTGCCGCAGACATCCTTGGGTTCCAGACCTATGCAGATTCAGTTAACTTCCTCCAATCCGTTGCGACTCATTTGCCTGGTGCGACAGTAAGTTATAAAAAAAGGCGTGTCTGGTATCGCAATCATCCCACTACCGTGCGGGATTTCCCCATATCCATTGATGTAAAAAACTTGCAGGAACAAGCAGAATCTGAAGAAGTAAAGATGCAGAAAGAATTGCTCCTGCAAATGGCGCAGGGTAAATCAATAATCTTGCGAGTGGACCGTACAGAACCAAGCAAGAATATCGTACGTGGATTTGAAGCCTTCGACCAATTATTGGAACAACATCCTGAACATTGTGAAAATGTGATCTTCATTGCGCTGCTGGTACCCTCGCGGCTTGAAGTGGATGAGTATCACGATTATCACGATAAATTCATGGCCGCTGCCGGCTGGGTCAATTCAAAATATGGAACAAGCGATTGGGAACCGATCAGGGTCATGCTCGGTGAAAACTATGCCCGAGCCGTGGCAGGTCTGGAATTGTATGACGTGCTGTTGGTCAATTCGATCGCGGACGGCATGAATCTGGTAGCCAAAGAAGGACCAGCCGTAAATCAGAAAGACGGCGTTTTGGTCCTGTCAGAGAGCACGGGCGCTTTCCAGCAATTACAACACGGAGCAATAGTCGTCTCCCCCTGCGACATTCAGTCCACTGCCGAAGCCTTGCACCAGGCGTTGACAATGCCGGCCGGTGAGCGTCAAGCACGCGCCGCCATGCTGCGCCGTCAGGTCGAAGAAAATGATATTAACGCCTGGTTCTGCGACCAGATCAGAGAAATCTCCCGTCTGGGTTATTTACCTTGAGTTCAATGGTTAACCACATGAAAAGCAATTGCAAAAAACCAAAAACAATAATTCTGCATTACTCGGTGCCGCCGGTTATTGGAGGCGTGGAATCCGTGATCAATGCCCATGCGGCACAATTCATGGCAGCCGGTCTGCCCTTGAAGATCATTGCCGGACGCGGTGAATCTTCCGCCCTCCCCCAGGGAATTGAGTTTGTCCGCATTCCGGAAATGGACACGCTCCACCCGGAAATAAAAAAGGTCACCGTTGCATTGAACCAGGGAGAATTGCCAGGAAATTTCGATGAGTTGACCAGGGATTTGGCCGAAAGCCTGCGCCCAGAACTTCAAGACTGCGACCATTTGATCGTCCATAACGTTTTGACCAAACATTTCAATCTGCCGCTTTCCGCGGCCATCATTCAACTGATCAAGGATGGCGTGGTCCCTCATACGATTGCCTGGTGTCATGACCTCACCTGGACCAGTCCGCACTCACGCAAGAACGTTTATCCGTCTGAACCCTGGACGCTGCTGAAAACCCTCCAAAAAAACACGACTTATGTTGCCATTTCTGAGAAAAGGCGGGCAGAGGTCGCCGAATCTTTTGGCTGCGATGCGAGATTGATCCCGGTCGTCCATAATGGCGTTGACCCTAAAACCCTCATGGCACTTTCCGATGAGGGACTGGCGCTGATAGATCGCCTGAACCTGTGGAACGCAGACCTGATCCTGCTCATGCCGGTAAGAATTACGGAAGCCAAGAACATCGAATTTGCCATGCGTGTGACCAGGGAACTGGTTTCAAAGTATCGCACAGTGAAGCTTATCGTCTCAGGTCCGCCCGACCCGCATGACGGCGAAAGCATGAAATACTATGGATCGCTGCTTTCTCTGAAGCGTGAATTGGGGCTGGAAGCTCACGTTCATTTCGTCTTTGAATCCGGTCCTGATCCCGATGCGGGTTATCTGATCCAGGGACCAATGGTTTCCGAGTTATACAGGATGGCAGATGCCATGTTCATGCCTTCACACCGTGAAGGGTTTGGCATGCCGATCCTCGAAGCCGGACTGCTTGGTGTTCCGATCATTTCCACGGCCGTCCCTGCCGTGCAGGATCTTCACCTGGATGACGCTTTGATCTTCGACCGCGTACTCGAACCCTCGCACCTGGCAAACAGGATTGTCGAGTGGCTGGACCATAAACCGGAACTCAGGTTCAGGGTACAGGTACGCCAAAACCTGACCTGGAAAGCCATTTTTCAAAAACAGATCCTTCCCCTATTATCTACGGAACAATCCCAATGAGCCTGGATCTCGACGCCCTTTTAGATAAATCCTCGGAGGTTGAATTCTTACGGGTTTTCCTTGATTATGACGGAACTCTGGCCGAATTTGCCCCAACACCCGATACCATTTTGCCGGATGATGAATTGATTGCATTGATGCAGAAGATGGTCCGCTGCCCGGGGATCTTGCCTGCCGTGATCAGCGGAAGACGCCTGGCTCACATCCAAAAGCTGCTGCCCGTCAAAGGGATGCTGCTCGGAGGGACTTACGGGATTGAAATGCAGTTGCCTGATGGACGACTGTTCAATGTGCTTGATTATGAACGGGTTCGTTCGTCCATTAAGCCGATCCTTTCCTTTTGGAAAGAACTGGTCGGTGATTCGTCATCCATTTATCTTGAAGATAAAGGCTGGGCCCTGGCTTTACACAACAAGATGAACGAACCACCGGATGCTGAACCTGTTCTGCAACGAATCAGAAAGATGACTGAAGAAAGAATACCCGGCGAAGGTTTTCATTTGTCCGGAAACGACCGGTTTTTGGAGATTGCTCCTGATAAAGCCAACAAAGCCGATGCCGTCGGGTGGGTGCTGCAGAACATGACCCCATCCAACGCCATGGTGCTTTACTTCGGTGATGATGATAAAGATGAAGAAGCCTTTCGCGTCATTCTAGACAAAGGCGGTTTTGCTGTTCGCATTGCTTCTGCGCCTGTTAAATCGCTGGCTCAATACCGGATGCAAAGTCCGGCCGAATTACGCGCCTGGCTCAACAAGCTCACCAAAATGAGAACCTCTCAATAGAAAAAGTACAAAGCTTTACCTTGAGAATCAGGGTAAAACAATCCTGATTTAATCTATAATAAATTTGATATTTCACATTCATCGTCCCCGTCATCACGATAATTCAATAAATTGATCGCTTGTGAGCAACATTGGAGAAAAACAATGGCCCGCATTTCGCATAAACTGAAAAACGCTTTGGAAGGCGCTCTGGCAGGCGGCGGTGACCCCGCAACTTCACCCCTCTACGTATTTGGTCCATTTCTCACTCTGGCTTTAGCCTCAGGAGCTGCCAAACTTGTCTTCGGCGGCGCAGTCTGGCTGGCCGTTTTCACCATCGCGGTCGTATCAGCCATGTACCGCCTGGTCATGCGCTGGATCACGGACGGCTCGGGCGGCAGCGGCCTGAACGAGGAGGAATTCGGCGGATGGGCGGTCAAGATCAACGCGGCTATCACTTTTGTTGAATATACGCTTACTTTTTTGGTGAGCATGGCCGCCATGGTGACCTTTATCGCGGACCGTCTGCCGCTGCTCAATAATTATTTTTTAGGAATCCAATATCGAACTCTGGTAGCGGTCGTATTAAGCATCTTAACCGGCTGGCTGGTCAACCGCGGACCAAAGACGGTCACCCGCACCTTCGGGCCAGCGACCGCCGGTGTTCTGATCCTGCTCTGGATCATGATCCTGGCCACACTGATCCGTACCGGTTTTCATCTGCCCTCTTTTTCATTCTCGGCGTTCACTCCTCCCAATCTCAAGTTCACCATCGGCGGCTACGTCAGGATCCTCGCCGTCATGACCGGCATCGAGGTCTTTGCCAATCTGGTCCCTGCCTTTTCCGGCTCTCCGGCTCAAAAAAGCCGCAAAGCTTTTCAAAGTCTTTTGATCATCATGTGCACCA
>CAZNAF010000084.1:4762-8220 GCA_964570925.1 uncultured Anaerolinea sp. | reverse complement strand
TCGCTTTCGTTTTTGCCCTCGCCCTCGGACTTTTAACCGGCCTGGGCAGAATCTCGAACAACACATTTGCCAGAAACCTGGCCACCCTTTACGTGGAACTGGTGCGCGGCATTCCCATGCTGGTGTTGATTTTCTTCATCGCCCTTGTGGGGGTTCCGGCAGTCGTGCGCGGTGTGAACGCCCTGGGCACGGGTCTCATGGAACTCGGTCTTGACAAGATCGGTTCAGCCCTCGCCTCCACCAAGAATGAGCTGCCCATGAACACCAGGGCGGTGATCGCTCTTTCCGTTACCTACGGCGCTTTTTTGGCCGAGATCTTTCGCGCCGGCATCCAATCCATCGGCCGCGGACAGATGGAAGCCGCCCGCTCGCAGGGGATGAGTTATTGGCAGGCCATGCGTTACATCATCCTGCCCCAGGCCATCAGAAACGTCTTACCGGCTCTGGGCAATGACTTTATTTCCATGTTGAAAGATTCCTCCCTTGTTTCGGTTTTGGCCGTTCGCGATATCACCCAGATCGCCAGGCTTTACGCCGGCCGCACCTTCCAATATGAACAATCTTATATCACCCTGGCCGTCCTCTACCTCACCATGACGGTTTTGCTTTCATTACTAATGAAATACATAGAGAAACGGATACAAAAAAATGAACAACGCTGATGACATGGTTGTGATCAAGGACCTTAAAAAACATTTCACAGGCGTTGAAGCCCTGGATGGTATTAATCTCACTGTGAAAAAAGGGCAGGTGATCGTCATCATCGGACCCAGCGGTTCGGGCAAATCCACCTTGCTGCGCTGCATCAACCAGCTCGAAGAAAAGACCGCCGGCGACATTTGGGTGGATGGTGAAAAACTGACCCACAACTCCAAGCAGCTGGACAAGATTCGCTCTGAGATCGGCATGGTCTTTCAGCACTTCAACCTCTATCCGCATCTCACCGTCCTCGAAAACATCACCTTGGCTCAGCGTATTGTGAAAAAAGTCCCTCAAGCACAAGCCAAAGAGAACGCCATGGTCCAGTTGAACCGTGTTGGCATTCCCGAAAAGGCCTCCAGCTATCCCGCCCAGCTTTCTGGCGGACAGCAGCAGCGTGTAGCCATTGCGCGAGCTTTGGCCATGAACCCCAAGCTGATGCTTTTCGATGAACCGACCAGTGCTTTGGACCCTGAAATGATCAAAGAGGTCCTCGAAGTCATGCTCGACCTCGCCAGGGCGGGCATTACCATGATCGTCGTGACCCACGAAATGGGCTTTGCCAAGGCCGCAGCCGACGAGGTCGTCTTCATGGATAAAGGTCAGATCGTTGAAAAAGCCTCTCCGGAGGTCTTCTTCAACAACCCTCGCCAGGACCGCACCCGGCTTTTCCTTTCACAAATTCTTAACCATTAGGCGTTTTTTGTCCTCGCTTTGAAATAAGGCTATAATCGACTGAGGAGACACTCACATGCTCAACAGTCGATTATTGCGTTTGGAAAAGCTGATGGCCGCCGCGAAGGTGGATGCCGTGGTTCTTAATCCAGGACCGACGCTCATCTATCTGACCTCTCTTCATTTTCATCTCATGGAAAGGCCGACCCTTTTCCTCTTCAAACGCGGAGAACAACCCGCCCTGATCCTGCCTGAGTTGGAAACAGCCAAACTCAACGACTTGTCTTTTCCCCTGACGGTGCACACCTATGGGGATGATCCTGCCACCTGGCAAGGGCTGATCGACCAGGCCTTGCGGCCTTGGGGCAAAGGCAGCCTTTCTATTGGTCTTGAACCTCAGCGGTTGCGCTTCCTCGAGATGGATTTTCTCCAGAAAGCCCTCCCGGATGCCACGTTTACCGCCGCTGAATCCGTCCTCGGTTCTCTTCGCGCCCAAAAAGATGGGGAGGAGATCGCTTTGATGCGCAAGGCGGCCGAGATTGCCCAAACTGCGTTAGGCTCCCTGTTGCCTCACATCAAACCGGGGGTCACTGAAATGGATTTGGAATCCGAATTGACCATCCGATTGCTCAAAGCAGGTTCCTCCTCTGAACTTCCTTTTTCTCCCATCATCGCCGGCGGACCCAATTCCGCCAATCCTCATGCGGTTCCTTCTGCTCGTCCTTTGCAGCGGGGTGATTTGTTGGTCATTGATTGGGGAGCTGCCTTCTCAGGCTACTTATCCGACCTCACCCGCACTTTTGCCGTGGGGGATGTAGACCCTGAACTGCTTGAAATCTACCAGGTCGTAAAAGCTGCTAATGCCGCCGGAAGGGCTGCCGGAAAACCCGGCGTCACCGCCGGCAGCGTGGATGCCGCCGCCCGCAAGGTCATTGATGACGCCGGTTATGGAAAGTATTTTACCCACCGTACCGGTCATGGATTGGGCATGGAGCCTCACGAACAGCCGTACATCTTTAAGGGGAATCCATTGATCCTGGAAGAGGGCATGACCTACACCATCGAACCGGGCATCTATTTACCCGGCCGGGGTGGGGTGCGCATCGAAGACGATGTCGTAATCACCTCGTCGGGCTGCGAGTCGTTAAGTGATTTTTCACGCGACTTGCGCATCTTCTGATTTCTGCAGGTCCTGGTCTTGCCGGTTTCTGGCATTTTGTTGTAGGCATCATGTCCCTTATTTACCCTGAACTCGCTCCTGGCACCCCTCTCCTGCCGAGCAGGAGAGGGGCCGGGGGTGAGGTACCAAAACTGAGGCACTTTAATAACAAATGGTCTTGCTTGAATTATCAGAGAATAACCGCTCCTGGCACACCTCTCCTGAACTGCCGGAGTACGGCCGGGGATGAGGAACCAATACCTGGGCACTTTGATAACAAACGGATAGGATTGATTGTTCAAAAATTAAACGCTCCCTGCACCCCTCCCCTGCTAGGCAGGAGAGGGGACGGGGGTGAGGTAAAAAAAACATTGGATTTAGTTATTAAGTAGAAAGTAATTAAGCGAACCAAAAAGATCAGAGGACTCATGAGCGATCCCCTCACCATCCCTTCGGCTGAACCTTTTTTTATCCCCGGCGGTAAAACCGGCTGCCTGTTGATTCATGGCTTTACCGGTACGCCTAAAGAGATGCGCATGTTGGCGGATTCTCTGGCGCTTGAAAAATACACCATCCTGGCGCCTCGCCTTGCCGGACACGCGACAACTTTATCTGATATGCCCGCCACCACATGGCGTCATTGGCTGGCTTCGGTGGAAGACGGGCTTAATTTGCTCAAAGGCTGCACCACACGGCAGGTGGTGATGGGTCTCTCCATGGGGGGGGTGCTTGCCTTGCTGGCAGCCGCACGCTATGACGTGCAGGCCGTCGCAGCCTTTTCCGCCCCCTGCAGTCTCCCCCCAGACCCCCGCGCGAAGCTGCTTCCTTATATCACCTGGCTCATGCCGTGGGTGCGTAAGGGCGAGCCCGATTGGTGGAATCTTGAAGCCCAAAAAGACCACGTGGATTACCCGGCCTATCCATC
>CAZNAF010000084.1:3014-4662 GCA_964570925.1 uncultured Anaerolinea sp. | reverse complement strand
CTTTACCTGCAGCAGTGGGGCGCGGACCCGCTCATGATTGGCGGGGTTTACAGTATCATGGGCCTGGCCAACGCTGTTTCACAGATTCCGGCGGGTTACCTCTCCGACCGCTTTGGGGCTCGCACCATCATGTGGGGCTCGTGGATCTTGGGCACCCTCGCCGCCTGGACCATGGCGCTCGCGCCTTCCCTGCCGTTCTTCGTGGTCGGGGTCGGGCTCTACGGACTCACCGGTTTCGTCCTCGCGCCCATGAACAGCTACCTCACCAGCATGCGCGGCACGCTTTCGGTAGGCAGGGCCGTATCCATCCCTTCCGCGGCTTTCAACCTCGGCGCTGTCCTCGGACCGGTGATCGGCGGGGTCGTGGCTGAACATCTCGGTTTCAAGGTGGTTTATCTCATCGCCGCCATCATTTTTATCTTTTCCACGGCCATGGTCCTTCTCGTTCAAAAACAGCAAGGTGTTCATGAAGCGGACCAGAATTCCAGCAATAATGTCGGGTTGTTGGGCAATTCACGTTTTTTGGTTTTCCTGGCCCTGTCTTTCGTCACCTTGTTTGCCCTTTATTTGCCGCAGCCGTTGACCCCCAATTTTCTGCAGAACCAGCAGCAGCTCGGCAGCACCGCCATCGGGATCCTGGGAGCCGTTGGCAGCCTGGGGTCTGCGCTGGCCATGTTCTTCCTCAGTCACCTCAACGTTTTCGCGGGTTTTTTCATCAGCCAGATCTTCCTGTTGATCTCCAGCGCTTTGTTCTTTAACGGCAGATCGGTCATTTATTTTGGTTTTGCCTACCTGTTTGTCGGAGGCTACCGCCTCTGCCGTGCCATGAACTTGGCCATCACCCGTGACATGATCCACCCCTCTCAGACCGGGTTGGCTTACGGCGCGGTGGAGACCATGAACGGCTTGTCTGTGATATTGGCGCCCATATTGGCCGGCTTTTTATATAGGCAGGACCCTTATTCTGTTTATCAGGTTTCAATGATAATATTGGTTTCTGTTTTGATCTTGAATGTAATTATTTTGACCTTTATGAAAAAACGAAAGGTACACCAGGCATGACGATTAAAGTTTGGGTGATGACCACGGGGATGATGGGCAATAACGTTTCCATCCTCCTGGATGAAGAAACGGCGGAGGCCGTGATCGTGGATCCATCCTTTGAGCCCGAAATGGTTCTGGATTTTATCGAAGAACAACAAATAAAAGTGAAACAGATCTTGCTCACTCACGGGCATTTTGATCATTTCGCTGGCGTCAGTTTTCTCCTTTCAAAATTGACGCACACGCCGCGCTGGGGCTTGCATCACGACGATCTCCCCTTGCTTTTAGAGGGTGGCGGCTCGCGGGATTTACATTTTCCCGTCCTGCCCCCCGGGCAGCCTGATTTCTTGCTTGAACACGGCCAGGTGCTGCCTTTTGCCGGTGTTGAGATCCAGGTGCGCCTTGCGCCTGGCCACACCCCCGGGTCGGTCATTTACTACATCCCGCAGGTTCACACCGCTGTCTGCGGGGACGTGATCTTTCATCATGGTGTGGGACGCACGGACCTCCAGGGCGGCAGCCAGGAAGCGTTAATTAACAGCATCAAAACCCAGGTGTTTACCCTGCCGGAAAATACCCGCCTTATCCCCGGCCATGGCGAAGA
>CAZNAF010000084.1:0-2914 GCA_964570925.1 uncultured Anaerolinea sp. | reverse complement strand
CCATTGCGCCCACGGCCACGATGGAGCCTACCCCCACCATCACGCCCACCCCGGCGCCGACCCAAACCCCCACGCCCCGGCTGCTCAACATTCCCGCTGGCCCCGTCACCGCCCCTGTCCTTTTATATCATCACGTCACCACCGCCATGGAAGACAGCCGTTATAACGTCGATCCCCAAAAATTTGAAGAACAGATGCACTGGCTCTTCGAAAACGGCTACCAGACCATCACGGTCAGCCAGCTCGTGGACTTGATCTATAACGGCGGCCAGGTTCCGGAGCGGCCGGTTGTCATCACTATTGATGACGGCAATGCCGATATCTACTCCACCGCTTATCCCATCCTGCAGAAATACGGCTTCGTGGCCACTTTCTACGTCGTGAAGTCCTACATCAACGGCGAAGACATGGTCACCACGGATCAACTAAAGGAATTGGCGCAGGCAGGGTGGGAGATCGGCAGCCACAGTAAGACCCACGCTCATCTGCCCGCACCCGGCGTGGACCTCGCCGAGGAGATCCGCATGTCCAAGCTGGACCTTGAAGACATGCTGGGCGTTAAGGTCAATTCATTTGCTTATCCCTTTGGCGAGATCAATGACGAGGTTATCAGGCTAACCAGTGCTTATGGTTATACCTCCGGCATGGGCCTCACGGAGTCTGTGGTGCACGATCTGAACTCGATTTTTTACCTTAGCCGGATCGAGATTCAAAGCGATTATGACCTGCAGAAGTTCATTTCTCTCATGCCCTGGTCTGAGGCGCTCCCTTAATTATTTAGCATCTTTTTACGGATTTGTTTTGTTGGGGTCTTGTATACTGTAGGTTACGAGTCGTTGACCCGTCGTTATATCTTTGCTCGTTCTGGAGGCAGGGTTTGAACCAGGTACTCACCGGTCTTCTCCAAGATCATGCGCTCATTCAGGATGCGTTTCACGCTCTGAAATGGATCTTGAAACCGCTCGAAATGGAAGTTCAGATTTCCCTCGAAAACGCCCTGGAATTTCTTGAGGACCTCCAGTTTTTTATCGAAGACTCGCATCTGGCCAAAGAGGAATCTCTGCTTTTCCCCTGGTTGATCGCTCGCGGGATAAAGGACCGTGGCGGCCCGGTGGCGGCCATGATGGCTCAGCACATCCAGGCACGCGGGTTGTTGCACAATTTGCTCGAGTCTCTGTCGGAAGGCGAGGAGAACGCCGTGGTGGCTCGGCACGCTGAAAAATTCATCGCATGTCTCTCTGAACACATCCGTGTGGAGGAAGAAACGCTCTTTCCTATGGCAGAAAATCTCATGGGATCTTCAGATGAGAAAACGTTAGCCGCTTCTTTTGAGAAAATGTTGCATGAAAGGACAGATTTATCGTCGCTTTCAAACTTAAGTCAGCGGGTGGAGGAAATAAGGATCCGTTATCTCGGAAGGTTGTAACATTTTTTGAAAAAAAACGTTAAGATTAATCGGGATTCAATTTTAATGATGCCGGCGTTAAGATTCGAATGATAAGGTATGCATGACAGATTTGGAGAATGTACAAGAACCGATCGATGGGATCTGTTCGGTCATCATCTCGCAAGATGAGATGAGTGCCTGGATCAAAATATCCTCGCCTGTGAACGAAGGACTGCCTGTCACTCTCGAGATGGTTGACCGGGCCCTGGAAGAATTCAAGGTCACTGCCAACATCAACCGCCTCGCTGTGGAACAGGCTGTCTACCTGAAGTTATGGGATAAACCCCAGCTCATCGCATCAGGCACCTTGCCTGAGGAGGGTAAGGATGGCTACATCGAATACTACTTTCCGACAAATGAAGAGCTGGTTCCGGTTGTCAATCCTGAAGACGGACGTGTGGATTTCAGGAACCTGAACCTGATTCATAATGTAAAAAAAGGGGATCTTTTAGCCGAACGATTTCCTGCAGAAGAAGGCAAGAACGGCCAGACCGTTACGGGCAAGATCCTTCACGCCCCTGTCCCCAAAAATCCAGTCCTGCTCGGCGGCAGGGATACGACGCTCGAAGCCTCCGGTTCGCGCCTCGTGGCTGCCAAAGACGGCCACGCCTGCATGCAGGATGGGAAACCCACTGTCATCTCCTTGTACGTGGTAAAGAACGACGTTGATTTTTCTGTCGGCAACATCGATTTTGTTGGCAACGTGCAGATCAAGGGCGACGTGAAATCGGGCTTCAGCGTCAGAGCCGGGGGAGATATTGAGGTTTTCGGCATGGTAGAGGCCGCGGATGTGTTTGCGGACGGCAATATCCTCATCAAGAACGGCATTTTCGGGGGCGGCAAATGCCACCTCGCGGCGGGAGGTAACATTCTCGCCCGCTACATTGAGAATGCCACCCTGCGCGCCCACAAGGACGTGATCGTCAATGACAGCATTTCACGCTCCAATGTAAAAGCCGGAGGTAAGATTCGCATCAACAACTATACCGGAGACATCATCGGCGGCCACCTCGAGGCCTTGGAGGAGATCTGCGCCGGTGTTTTCGGCTCCGACTTGCAGGTGCCCACCGAGTTGGAACTCGGCATCGAACCCAAGATCAGGGCGGAATACGGCGAACTCCTGGGTAAATACAACAAAAAAAAGAAAGAACTTTTGATGTTGGAAGGCTACATCAAGGAATACAAGAACTATCGCGAAAATAAAAAAGACATCTCTGAATCATACAGCCGAACCATCCGTGAAAGACTGCGCAATTATTCACACCTGCGCATCGAGATCCTTGAAATGGATGCCAAACTGCAGGTCTTTGAAGAGGAACTCGCCAAGCTTGACCACGGCATCGTCAAGGCCACCCAAAAGGTCTTCCCTGGCGTCAGTGTCACCATCGTCAAGACCACTTACACCGTTGATGCCCCCCTCGGCAAGGTCATGTTCATCTATAGCGACGGTGAGGTCAAACCCGTCCC
>CAZNAF010000083.1:0-8519 GCA_964570925.1 uncultured Anaerolinea sp. | reverse complement strand
CGCGCTGTAAAGGCACGCCGGTCTGGCGAATGCCGTTCAGGTCGAAAATATCGTTGGGAAGGGCAGGGTCGAAGGTCACGCGTGTGCGCGTAGCCAGTTCCTGAAGGTTCATCGAGATGGAGCCGTTTTCGGGAATTCTTAAAGAGTGGTCTTTATTGCCCCAGTATTTGATGAAGGCGATGTTTGGATGCGCGACAGCGGTGGCGGATTTAATGGACATGACTTATTTCCCTTTGCGGTTAAGTTTATCATGTCCAATGGGGTTCTGAACCCCAAGGTTAGACATTTGGAAGCGTGATGATGAAACGAGAACCGTAGCCCTCTCCATCAGGTTTTGAAAACACAGGGCTTTGCGCTGAAACGTCACCCCCGTGCGCTTCCACAAGTTCCTTGACGATGGCAAGCCCCAACCCGGATCCGCCACTCAGGCGGGTGCGGGATTTGTCCGCCCGATAAAAACGGTCAAACACGTGGGGGAGATCTTCCGCAGAGATGCCCGAGCCTGTATCTGTGACTGAAATGGTAATGGGGGAGGTTTGAGTCCTTTTTAATTCAACGATAATCTCTCCACCTTGGGGAGTGTATTGCAGCGCATTGTGAATTAGGTTGTTAAGCACCTGGGTGAAACGCTGAGGATCTAGCATTAAAATCACCTGGTCGTCCTGATTCTCTAACGAAACGGTTATTTCTTTGGCAGCTGCAAGAGTCTGTGACCGTTCCACCACCTCACCAACCAGCCTGGCAAGATCGGTTTCAACCTTCTCCAATTTCAATTGCCTTGCTTCAGCCAGTGAGAGGAGGCGTAGATCACCGATCAACCGGTTCAACAAATTGGTTTCGGCGACCAGGGCTTCGAGCTGTTCCGCGTCCATGGGGAGTACGCCATCTTGCATGCCCTCCAGGGTGCCCTGGATGGCGGTGAGAGGGGTGCGCAGTTCGTGAGCGACATCCGCCATCAGGTGACGGCGCTGTTGTTCGGCAAGTGCCAGGCTATCGGCCATACCGTTGAAAGTTCGACCCAGCTCGGCGAACTCGTCCCGGCCCCGGATATCTACCCTTTGGGTAAGATCACCCGCCGCGATGGAGGATGCGGCATGCCTTAACTTGCGCAAAGGGGCAGTCATCTGGATGAAGAGAAAAATTCCCAAAGCCAGGGCAATTAAGCCCGCAACGATGGTTGAACCTGTCACCGCCCTGCGCACGGATAAGAGAAATTCATCAGCAGGGGAAACACGATCCGGGTTACCGCCCGTGGTCACAAAGAGTGTGCCTACCTGCGTGGATGCATCGGTGATGGCCGTCCCGTTTTGCAGATCAGAATCTGAGAAGTGTCTCCCCACGAGTTCATTCACGGAATCATATATCACAATACCGTTCTCATCCGCGAGAATGAGGCGCTGCCCAAAAGCACCCATCATGGAAAGATCGTCGCCATGATTCAACATGCCCATGCCCGAACCAGGCCCATGACCCTGACCCATTCCTGCTGAGTTTTGTCCGCCAACCCCCGAGCCGATTTCATTTTCGGTATTTTGAAGGAAAAGATTTTCCTCGATCCAGAGGTCTATTCCATCCCAGTTTTGGTTACTCTGATAATAATCGGCAAGTTGCGGTGCCAACCGCACTGCCCAGATCTCTCCGTTACGGCTTGTGTAAAGGTCAAAGGCGTCAAAAGTAGCCCGCGAGGTCATCAGTGAAGTGATGACCCCAACCACTGCAATGACCAGCAAGAAAGCTGCCAGGAGCTTAAACAGCCAGCTATTCTTCATCGAGACCCGGCTCAAATTTATACCCCAACCCAAAGACCGTGTGGATCAGTACCGGATTCCGAGGGTCGGGTTCCAGTTTGTTGCGTAAATTTTTTACGTGGGCGTCAATGGTGCGTTCATACCCTTCATAGGCGCTGCCTTGGGCTTGTTCCATCAATTGCAGGCGCGAAAAGACCCGTCTGGGGCTTTGGGCAAGCGTCACCAGGATCTGAAATTCCGTGGGTGTCAATTCGATCGATCGTCCATCCAGATTTACCGAATGCTGGGCGAGATTGATGGTCAGCCGGCCTTGTTGAATGATCTCACCATCCTGGTTTTCGGGTCTGACCCTCTTCAGGATCGTGCGTACGCGTGCCACAACCTCACGCGGACTAAAGGGTTTCACCACGTAATCATCCGCACCTACCTCGAGACCGGTTAGTTTATCACCTTCTTCAACCCTCGCCGTTAGCATGAGTATGGGTGCGTTTGAATCCTTGCGAATCTCCCGGCAAATCTCAAAGCCGTCCATGCCTGGCAGGTTCAAGTCGAGGATGACAAAATCAGGTTTTTCCTGGTCAAAGATCGACAGGGCAAGTCTGCCGTCCTTGGCAGTAAGCACCCTGTACCCTTCCTTCTCAAGGTAGGCTTGCAGGACTTTCAGGATTTGAGGTTCATCATCGACAACCAGGATTTTCAAGTTTTTTGTTTGCATAACTAGATTATAAAAGAAAACTCATTGAGGTTGTGTAAACCATCGGTCATTTTTGCAGAACCAGGATGTCCAGATGGACATCCTGGTTTTTAGTACTATTCTAATATGTCCTATTGTACGATGCAGGTTCCCGTGCCCGTACCCATTCCGCGGGGAGCGCGGTCGGGATTCATTCCGCCATAGGACCCGGTACCGTTCGACGTCCTGTTCCCCATTTGGCTCATGGTGTCTGCCTGTGTTTGGGTCAATAGACCCTCTGCCACAGCCTGGTCAAGGGCAGCGTCCCGGACTTGCTGCATGAGCGCCTGATATTCTTCCAGGGTCATGCCGGCCTCGAGGGCGATGCTGCTCATCGTCTCGCCAGCATCCAGTCGGGCCTGGAGGTCTTCCACGGAGATACCGAGTTCGGTGGAAAAAGTCTGCAGCATGACGTCGTGCATGAACGTGCTCAAAACGCCTGTGGAACCGCCGCCCATTCTTCCGCCGCGGCCGCCAAAACCGAATTCAACGGCACTATCTTCTGTGACAGGAGCGCCTGAATAGGCACTCACTGTTCCGAATGACCCAAGCGCGAAAACAACCACAGCAGCCACGACAAGTGAAACGACAATACTTTTTTTCATCAAATCTCTCCTTTCGAAGGTAAATTGAACCTTCATGAAAGAAAGTTTAAGGGATGGATGTGAAGAATTTGTGAATTCTGTTTGAATTTTCTATTAAGAAAATTGGCTCAGCATTTTCTGAGCCAATTTTCCTCACACCGCTAGTTCCTAATGGTTACCACCTTGATTCCCGGGATTGCCGGCAGGTTTCGCTGTTCTTGTTGGCGTTGGAGCAATCGGGGCATCAGGGGATTTTGGTTCAAACCCGCCGTTTCCGCCGGAAGTATCGCTATAACCCTTATCCAGGGTTGGACCGGCTGATTGTGTATTGTTTCCTTCTCCCGGTCCGAAAGCACTTCCAGGCGTGGGTGTGCCCTCGGTCCATGAATTGTTGTTCTCACCCGATCCATAACCGCTTCCAGGGGTGGGTGTACCCTCGGTCCAGGGGTTGCCAGCTCCGGTACCGGGAGCTTCGTCCGAACCGGACTCTGAGGGAGCATTTGTACTTTTCTGATCCGGATTGTTGACCTGTTCCTGGTTTTGAACCTGATTCTGGATTAGGAGCAGGTTGGTTTGTCCGTTCTCGAGCAACTGAAGTCTTTCCTGGATGGTATCACGTAGCTGGGTAAGTGCCATAATGGCGTTTTCTGATCCATTTGTGCGAGTCTGATAGAAGAGTTGTTCTTCAGTCTGTAGACGGAGCTGTATTTTTTCAAGGCCCTCAATGATCAGGTCTTCAGGCAGGTTCAACGCAAGCATGATGGATTCTTCGATCTGTTCACGAAAACGTATTTGTAAATCATCTGTGACGACAACACCTGAATCCAGCAAGGTTTGGATCTCTTCTGCGCGCCGGTCCTGAAGGTCGAGGGCAAGTTCCAATTGGGCATCTGGATCAGCAGTTAGGCTCATCAATGCATCTTCACTGAACAATTTGATATCATAGAGTAAATCACCAGGAACACTTGCTTGTGCAGCTGCCAGAGTAGCACCGCCGCCTCCGAGGAGGAGAGTTACAGCAAGAATAATGGCTGAAATTGTTGAAAACATGGGTTTGAACTCCTTTCGGCGCTTGAAGAAAATGGATTTTGGTTGGTCTTTCCATTTTTTATGACGCCAATCGGCTTCAAGAGATACGGCTTTGTTCAACGATGCAGATTCTTTAAGAAAAGCCGCTTTACCGTCTGCTGCACGAAGATCATCTCGTGGAGGAACCTCATCGAGGATTTTCAATTTAGAGAAAATATATGGATCAAGGTCATCCCTTTGTTTCATGGTTGACTCACTTTCTGAACCTCAGTTAAACTCTTACGAAGTGATTCAAGCGCACGGTGTTGTAGTGCTTTCACTGCGCCGACTGGTTTTTGCAGGGCAGCTGCAACTTCCTCGTTTTGCCAGCCCTCGTAGAATTTCAATATCACCACCTGACGTTGGTCAGGGGTGAGGGCCCGAAGGGCAAGACGGATCTGTTGTTTTTCAAGACGTCCATCCACCTGGGTTTCCGGCATTTCATGCGACTGACCTGGCATGGATTCATCCAGTTCCACCATTACTGGTGTATGGCGGCGATAATAATCGGTTATCCAGTTATGAGCGATCCTGAAAAGATATGCTTTTAAAAAATTGACCATTGCTTGCCTGCCATGAAGTGCCTTTAGAAAACGAGAAAAAGTCTCGGCAACACAATCTTCTGCAAGTGATTGATCTCCCAATAAGCGATACGCATAGCGGTATAATGCAGGACTATAGGTGTCATAAATCATCCCTAGGGCGATGGTGTCATTATTTCTGGCTCTTTGCATCAGATTTTGTTCCCCGGACACAGTCATTCTCCACCTTTAATGACGGATAGGTGCAGCCTAAGATACGCTTTACTAAAAAATGGTTTTTCCATAGAATTAATTATAGGAAAATTATAAAAAGAATTGAGTCTGAATCAACAATCTTGATACGGAAAAAAGATATGCAAGTAACTTTAAGGTCAGGTATGCATCAAAATGAGTGAGAGACCATACAATGAAATCCTGGTCGCCCTACAGGCGGGTGATCGTGAAGCCTTTGCCCGTTTAGTGGATGAGACTTCGGCGCAGATCTACCGCACGATAATTCAGATCCTGGCTAACGAACAGGATGCCGAAGACGTGTTACAAGAGACTTATCTAAAAGCGATGAAAGCCCTGCCTGAATTTGAAGGACGATCCAGTCTCTCCACATGGCTGCACCGCATCGCCGTGAATGAAGCCCTCATGCTGCTGAGAAAGCGGAAAATTCCGCTGCTATCCGTCGAAGAATCAGGCCTATTCAACAGTGATGAAGAGAGTGAAGGCATGGAGATCGTTGATTTCTGCTGCCTTCCAGAAAAAGAGCTCATCACGGGAGAATCTCGTCGGTTCATGGACCAGGCCATCCGTCAGCTGCCGGATACGCTGCGAACCGTTTTTGTGTTGCGAGATCTGGAGGGATTTTCGATCCAGGAAACAGCCGAAGCCCTCAAATTAAGCGAGAGCAACGTCAAGACCAGGCTTTTAAGAGCGAGACTTCGATTGCGGCAGGAATTATCTGGCTATTTTGCCGAAAAGGTGTTGAAGGAGAAATCCAAATGAGCGAACATCAACACGAATTTCATTGCAATCAAATGTTGGGAAATCTCTCAGATTACATAGATGGAGATTTGCAGGCTGACCTTTGCGCCCAGATCGAAGAACACATGAAGACCTGTGAAAATTGCACCATCGTGGTGAATACATTACGCAAAACGGTTGAATTATATGAAAAATGCTGTGATGAAGAAGCTGAAATCCCCGGAGAGGTCAAAGAGCGTCTTTTTGCGAAACTGGAGATTCGAGAATTTCTGAAAAAGTGATCTGCCAGCTGTGCAGGTCAAAGTCAGCAAAAAATCTCCTCACAATATACGAGGAGATTTTTTCCCCAAATGACTTCTGGTCGAAAGATCAACTTTTTTGCGTTTTTATCTTCAAAATTGCATATAGCGGGCAAAAGCCTGTCAGACCAGTCACGAGTGCCACAGCTCCCACCACCGTAAGGACAAGCCCAAGAGTGCCGCCAACCACGCCAAAGACGTATAGCAGCACCAGGATGACACCAACTACGACACGCAAGATGCGATCGGTACCAGATTCGTTAACCTTCATAATATCCTCCAAAATATAATATAAAACTTACTTGGCGGGTTCCGGTGCGCTGACCAGCGCCATGAATTGACCCAGGACCTCTTTCAACAGGTGTTCGGGTAACGCCCCGACCTGTGTATGGACTACCTTACCGTTGGCAATAAAAAGCATGGTGGGAATGCCCTGTACACCGAACTGCATCGCCCACTGCGGATTTTCATCGGTATTGACCTTGGCAACCAGTAATTTCCCTGCGTATTCCTGGGCAATTTTATCCAGAATGGGCGCGACCATACGACAGGGTCCGCACCAGGGCGCCCAAAAATCGACGATCACAGGCAGTTGCGATTGCAGGACTACTTTCTCAAATTCGGCATCAGTGACATGTAAAGGTGTGCTCATAATTAATCTCCATCAAATATCAATTTAAATGATTAGATGGGTGAAAGTGTAAAAAGTTACACATTGAGGATGAAAACACTTGAATTCGCTCATTAACTTTCAGGTTTTAATTACCACGTTGATAATTGGGTGCTTCACGTGTTATGGTGATGTCATGCGGATGGCTTTCGATCAGGCCTGCTCCGGTGATGCGGATGAGCCTGGTTTTGTTCCGCAGGTCATCCAGGTTGGAGGCGCCGGCGTAGCCCATGCCGGAACGCAACCCGCCGATCAACTGGTAGACGTAATCACCCAGCGCTCCTTTAAGAGGGATCATGCCTTCCACGCCTTCGGGGACAAGTTTGCCCGCGCCACCCTGGCTGGTGCCGTAACGGTCCTTTCCATAACCTTGCATGGCACCCAAAGATCCCATACCGCGGTAGGTCTTGTATTGCCTGCCTTCGTAAAGGATCTCCTCCCCCGGCGATTCTTTCAACCCGGCCAGCAGGCTGCCGAGCATGACCGTATCCGCGCCTGCCACGATGGCTTTGACGATATCTCCACTGAATTTCACTCCGCCATCCGCGATCAGCGGAACCCCTTTTAACCTTGTCACCTTTGCACATTGATAGATGGCTGATAGTTGAGGCATACCCGTTCCGGAAATGACCCGCGTGGTGCAGATGGATCCAGCACCCACCCCTACTTTAATCGCATCCGCGCCTGCTTCGATCAACGCGGCTGCGCCTTCTTCCGTGACCACGTTACCGGCTATGACCGGAAGATCTGGAAAGGTGGATTTTATCCGTCGGATGGTCTTGATGACCCCGGCGGTATGGCCATGAGCGGTGTCAATCACCACCACATCCAAATCCACGGCTTTCATGCGGCTGACACGCTCTTCCACGTCCACACCCACGCCCACCGCGGCACCGACCAGAAGGCGGCCGCGGTCGTCTTTGGCGGCTTGTGGGAATTGCTGGCGCTTCTGGATGTCCTTGACCGTGATGAGGCCTTTGAGGTAGCCGCTTTCATCCACGAGGGGCAGTTTTTCGATGCGGTGGGTCTTGAGGATCTCCTTGGCCTGTTCGAGGGTGGTGCCGATGCGCGCCGTCACCAGGTTTTCTGAGGTCATGAATTCGGTAACGAGGCGCTGCATGTCTTCAGGTTCCGTGAAACGAGTATCCCGGTTGGTAAGAATGCCAACCAGTTTTTTCGTTTGCGGGTCGACAACGGGTAGGCCGCTGATGTGAAATTGCGCCATGATGGATTCTGCTTCAGCCAGAGTCGCCCCCGGTGGAAGGGTGATCGGGTCTGAGATCATGCCTGATTCGGAACGCTTGACAATTTCCACCTCGCGCGCCTGATCTTCAGGAGAGAGGTTGCGATGGATGATGCCGATCCCTCCCTCACGCGCCAGCGCGATAGCCAACCGTGAATCCGTGACCGTATCCATGGCAGCTGAAACGAGAGGAATGTTTAATGTGATATCACGCGTAAGACGGGCGTGGACATCCACCTCGGAGGGTAGCACCTCGCTGTAACCCGGCTCGATGAGGACGTCATCAAAGGTCAGGGCGTCAATCGTTTCAAATAAAACTTGATTCATGCCAACTCCTTTTTGATCAATGCCGAAAATGCCTGAAGCCTGTGAAGACCATGCTGATCCCCATCTTGTTGCACAGGTCGATGGATTCTTGATCGCGCACGGAACCACCGGGTTGAACAATAGCCTTGATCCCGAACCGGGCGGCTTCTTCCACCGAATCGGGGAATGGGAAGAAGGCATCTGAGGCCATTACCGCACCAACGGAATTGTCTCCGGCGCGTTGTTTGGCGATTCGCACGCAATCCACGCGGTTGGGCTGACCGCCGCCGATCCCCACCGTGGCTTCCCCTTTGGCAAATACGATCGAATTTGATTTTACATGCTGGCAGGCCG
>CAZNAF010000082.1:0-8661 GCA_964570925.1 uncultured Anaerolinea sp. | reverse complement strand
AAAGCGATCCGGGCAGCTTCCAGGCGACCTCCCAGCCATAGACGGCAAAACCGCATGTGCGCAGCGATTCAAACAAGGGGGAGGATTCCTCAATTTCGGCCAGTACGTTAAAGACACCCATTTCACCGGCGCGGCAATTAAGTTCCTCCAGCAGCAGAAGAATGTCACGGCCTGCCTCGCGGAGTTCGGAGGCGACAAAACTCAAATGCGCCGAACGGTTTTCGCCCTGATGACGTACCTGCCCGTAACTGGCCATCTCTGACGACTGGCCTTCCAGTACGGCTGTATAACTCTCCGAGGAAGGATCCAGATGCAAGGCCAGGGCGTTAATCCCGAGCGGGCTTCCGTGGGTGAGCAGGGATCTTTTGTTCAGACAGATCAATCCGTTTTTGCGGCGAAACAGCGAGGGAAGATCATACCAGGCGAACGGGCGAATGACTATTTTGCCATCTCCATGAAAAGCTTGTGAAAACGGACATCGCGGGTCAGTTCAGGGTGAAAGGATGTGGCCATTAGCCTGCCCTGTCTGGCGGCCACGATACGTCCGCCTTCCAGAGCAGCCAATACCTCCACTCCCTTGCCGACCGATTCGATCAGCGGGGCGCGGATGAACACGGCGTGAAACGGAGCGCCGTCGCCAAAACAAGGAACGTCAAGCGCGACCTCGAAACTGTCGACCTGGCGTCCAAATGCGTTTCTTTCAATGGTAAGGTCCATTAATTCCAGCAGCGGCTGCGGGCGGTGCGCGTCACGGGCGAGGAAGATCGCCCCTGCACAGGTACCCCAAATGGCGTGCGCCCTGCCAAATTCCCTGAGCGGTTCCATCAAATGGTAAGCCGTGGCCAGCTTCCCGATGGTGGTCGATTCACCGCCGGGGATGATCAGTCCATCCAGTCCTGAGAGATGTTCAGGGAGCCTCACCTGACTGACGACGGCTCCCAACGACTCGAGCATGACCTGGTGTTCTGCGAAATCTCCTTGCAATGCCAGGACGCCAATTTTCATGCGCGTTTACCAGCCTCTGTTGGCAATTTTCTCCGGTTCGGGCATGGAGGAGATCTGTCTTCCGACCATGGCTTCACCCAGGTTGCGACTCACTTCGGCCAGGATCTTGGGGTCATTGTAATGCGTGGTGGCTTTCACGATGGCGGTGGCGCGTTTTTTCGGGTCTCCCGATTTGAAGATCCCCGAGCCGACGAACACGCCATCCACGCCGAGCTGCATCATCAGGGCGGCGTCCGCCGGGGTGGCGATGCCACCAGCCGCGAAATTCACCACCGGCATACGCCCCAGCTTGCGGGTCTCCAGCACCACTTCGTAGGGGGCGCCGATCTCCTTGGCAAAGGCCATCAGTTCTTCTTCGGGCATGTTCTGCAGCTTGCGAATTTCACCCAGCACGGTACGGGCGTGCCTAACCGCCTCCACCACGTCGCCGGTGCCGGCCTCCCCCTTGGTGCGGATCATGGCGGCGCCTTCACCCACACGGCGCAGGGCCTCCCCCAGGTTGCGGCATCCGCACACGAAGGGAACCTTGAAGTTGTGCTTGTAAATGTGATGGGATTCATCGGCGGGGGTGAGCACTTCTGACTCGTCAATGTAATCCACGCCGATGGATTCGAGGATCTGGGCTTCCACAAAATGGCCGATACGGCATTTGGCCATCACGGGGATGCTGACGGAATCCATGATCTTTTGGATCATATCGGGATCACTCATACGCGCCACACCGCCATCCGCGCGGATGTCGGCAGGGACGCGCTCCAGGGCCATCACTGCGCAGGCGCCTGCGTCTTCAGCGATCTTGGCATGGTCGGCGGTGACCACGTCCATGATCACACCGCCCTTAAGCATCTGGGCGAGACCTTTTTTTACTTCAAATGAACCCGTTTTTTGTTCCATCGTACAGCCTCCTGTGATTCAACTCTTCCATATAAATGAAGAGGAAATGATAGACACGCATCGTGATTCTACCACGCACAAGGAAGGCAGGCAATCATTTTCCGCGGTTCTGACCCCTGATTAAGGTTGTCGTGTTTTTTCGGTGGAAGAAAAGACCCCGTTGATCTCAAGGTTGCGCAAACGAAGCTGTTCAGACATGATGCGGCAATACGGAATTCCCTTTTCAAGCATCAGGGCGATCTGGTTGCGCTCACGCCTGACCACGGCCCCTGTGATCTCGATCTCTTCACCGTCATTAAAACACAGAGACGCGTAAACCTTGCAGTTCTTGATCAGGCTGGCGTTCGGCGCGGCAAAGCGGATACCGCCTTCGCTGATATCCAGGATCTGGCAGGTGAATTGGTTCACCAGTAGTTCGGGCAGGAACTTCTGCGGGAGGTCGACAGGATAATACACGCGCACATGCCTGCGGCGGTTGATGAGGCTGTCAGGAACTCCGCCAGCCTGCGGGATGCTGTCAATTTCCTTCTTCAATTCCTGAACCATATCCAATAACCCGTCATCTGACAGTGGACCTTGCTCTGGCACAAAACCACGCAAGGAAAACACAGTGTGAAGACTGCCGAACCTGCCTGTCTTTACGAATAAGGGGCTTGCCACTTGATCGATTTCTTTGTTCTGTACCTGGGAAATGCGGGAATCACCCCAAAACCGGTAAAACATAAACTTTCTTTGTTCATTTATTATAGCAACTTTTCGGCATAAAAAAATCACTCATCAGGTCATGAAAAACAAAGGGTTCCTTCAGCCAGGACTGCGCTTGGCAAATTAATAACCGTTGATTAATTGTTTTTATGCCAATATATATAGAATTTATCTGTTTTTTATGTAACTTTTTTGTATTTCTGTCATTCTTAATATTGCGAAGAATTTCTGTTTTCAACAATGTAGTCTTACAACCGAAGAATTTAAAAACAGGCAAGCAGTCGGATGAACTGCCTTGCAAAATTCATTATTTTATTCGAATAAGGAAGGTAAAAATGAAAATCATGCAGAACGTTAAGGTTTTTCAAAAAATTATCATTCTGGGGGTGGTGATCATCCTGACTTTCAGCCTCCTGCTGGCGCTTTATATCTACCCCACCTATCAAAATAATTTGTTTGCCGCCAAAGAGGAACAGACCCGTAACATGGTGGATTCCGCAGCGGCCTCCATCTCTCACTACATAGGTCTTGAACAAAGTGGAGCGATGACCCGGGAGGAAGCGCAAACCGCCGCCATGGAGGTAGTGCGCTACATGCGCTATGACGACGGCAACTATTTCTGGATCAACGACCTCGGCCCAAAAATGATCATGCACCCTTCCTACTCAATCGAGGACAAACCGGAGTGGTACGAAGAAGCAGGCCTGACCGATTATGTTGACCCGACCGGCAAAGCCATCTTTGTCGAATTCGCCAGGATCGCCCGCGAATCTGGCGAAGGCCGCCTGGATTACCAGTGGATCAAACCAGGCGAAGAAGACCAGCCTCCCGCTCCCAAGATCTCATACGTCGAACTCATTCCCGAATGGGAATGGGTGGTGGGCACCGGTATTTACGTTGACGACGTGCAAGAACAGATCAACGAAACTTTAATGATCGCCTTGTTGGTTATTCTCGCTATTATCGTCTTCAGCGTGGTCATTGCGGTTGCCCTGGCGAACTCCATTGCCAAGCCTCTCGCCAAGATCACCGCTGTGGCGGGCAGGCTGGCGCAAGGCGACATCTCGGATGATGTCAACATGGACCGCAAGGACGAGGTCGGGCTGCTGGCCGGCGCTTTCGCCAACATCATCCAATACCAGCGCGGTATGTCCGAGGTGGCGGACAGCATGGCAGACGGAGACCTGACCGCCGAGATCCAGGCCAAGAGCGAAAAAGACCGCCTGGGCAATTCCTTTGCCAAAATGCTTGCCAGTCTGCGTGACGCGGTAGGCCAGGTCTCACAAAACGCCCTCGCCCTCGATACCGCCGCGGAACAACTTTCCCTGGCCTCCAACCAGGCCGCGCAGGCAACGGGGCAGATCGCCACTACCATCCAGCAAATTGCCAGTGGTACCACCGAGCAGGCCAACGCCATCAACAAGACCGCCAACGCCGTGGACCAAATGTCTCAGGCCATCAACGGCGTGGCCAAGGGCGCCCAGGAACAAAGCAACTCCGTCTTCAAGGTTTCCAACGCGACCGATCAGATCAACCGCGCCATCCAACAGGTGGCCGGCAATGCCGCTTCGGTGACCTCCGATTCAGACGCCGCCGCAGAGGCCGCCCGCAAGGGTTCCGTAACCATCGAAAAGACCCTCTCCGGCATGAACAGCATCAAGGAAAAAGTGGGCATCTCGGCCGACAAAGTGGAAGAGATGGGCCGCCGTTCTGAAGAGATCGGCAAGATCGTGGAAACCATCGAAGACATCTCTTCACAGACCAACCTGCTGGCCCTTAACGCCGCCATTGAAGCGGCGCGCGCCGGTGAAGCCGGCAAGGGCTTTGCCGTGGTCGCTGACGAGGTGCGCAAGCTGGCCGAGCGTTCCTCCCTGGCCACCAAGGAAATTTCCGATCTGGTCAACGGCATTCTGACCAGTGTCTCGGAGGCGGTCAAGGCCATGGAAGACGGTTCACGCGAGGTCGAAAAGGGCGTGGAGAACGCCAACCAGGCCGGCCACGTGCTCACCGAGATCCTCAACGCTGCCGAAGCGGTAAACCGCCAGGCCGCCCTGGCCGGCGAAGCCACCCAGCAAATGCGCTCGGTCTCTGAAGAGCTCGTCGCCGCCGTGGATTCCGTCTCGGCCGTGGTGGAGGAAAACACCGCTTCCACCGAAGAGATGGCCGCCAATTCCTCCGAGGTCAATTCGGCCATCGAGAGCATCGCCAGCATCAGTGAAGAGAATAGCGCCTCCATCGAGGAGGTCAGCGCCAGCACCGAAGAGATGAGCGCACAGGTCGAGGAAGTGACCGCCGCCGCCCAGCAGCTTTCTGAAATGTCCAAACTGCTGCAGGGTGTGGTCAGCCGCTTCAAGCTTACGTTGCAATAACTCAAGAACCTTCAACCAACAAAAAGGGCTGCCAGACATGGCAGCCCTTTTTCTTGTACCATAAAAAATTCTTATTTTCTGATCCACTTGAGGTGCCGCTTAGGCATCAGCCAAGCAGCCATTCCCTGGCCTCCTGCAGGTCAAAAAACGTCCGGTAATTCAAGCCCCGATTCAGGCTCACCGTTTCAAGAAAGTGGAAATGCGGCTGGTGGACTTTTTGGATCACCGCGGCGATCTTCACCCTGCCCGGGGTGGCAGATCTTAAGATCGCATCAGGGCGCTGGTAGATATCGAGCGTCTTGCCGGTGACGATATTCAATTCGCTGTGATCGATCAGGCAGTGCATACACCCGTTTTTTTTCATGAACTTCATGATCGGCAGGATCATCGCCCCCGAACTGCGCGCGTCCGCCTCACCGCCGGTTTTCACAATGGCGATCCTGGTGACAGGGTCGAATTGCATTTTGATTTCCATCATGTTTATTATAGATCAATTCATTTCTGCGCGTTGTAAAGCAAGACTTTCATCGAAATGAGCAATGAACACATTCTAGGGCGCGGGCTCCCGCTGCGATTCGGGGGTCAGCATCAACTCCCAAACATCAGGCGGCGCGCCCACGCCTTCAGGTAAAACACCCTGGTCAAGGGTGAGATGGACGGTCTCGCAGCCAGTGTTATAGAACTGCACCGGGGTGTCGCCAAAGACCAGGGCCAACTCCTCAGCCGAAGGGGGTTTTCCCCAGAAATTAAAAAGGTAATAGGCAAGATCGTAGGTTACGTTGTTTTCGGTTTTTTCATATTTCACCGCGTACGCTTCGGGAATGGTGAAGACAATGGGCAGCTTGACATCGGTGAACGGGTCCACCCATTCCTCCATCGGCAGCTCCAGCACCATCCCGTTGTCGTATTCGCATTTCATCATCTTTTCTTCGAGCGAATAGTTGGTGAGGATGTCCACATCCAGAGTGCAGCGCGGCGCTGGGTAGAAGCCTCCCACCAGCTTGAATTCCGCCTTGACCTCGCCGGTGCATTCCACTTTTATGTCCGCTTGACCGCTGCCTGCGATCGATCCGTGTCCTTCTCCCCGCGTGACCACCTTGCCCCAACCTTCTCCGAACCCGGTCAGTACCACCGGCTGGTTTGCATCCTTGAATTCCATCACCTCCATGGACTGGTCCGGGTGAATGGCCAGGGGCACTTTGCCGTAAACGGTCAGGCTGTTGGCAACCGGACCTCCTGCCTTCCAATCCTTGATGATGAAGATCTCCCCCAGGAATTTGTTCTTGTAGAAATCTTGATCGACTATGGTCGGGTATTTCGAGTAATCCAGGATCACCAGTTCATCTTCCAGAGAACTCACCACCACCTGCCCGTTTTCGTACGGGGCGGCTTCTCCATCCGGCGCTTCGGGGATGATGACTTCCTCCCCGATCTCGACCGGGGCGTTATCACCGAAAGGCAAGTCGCATCCGCCCAAGATGGCGGAAAGGAGAATCGCCATCACCAGGCGGAAAATACGGCGACTCTTCTGATGTATGAGTATCATCTCGCACCTCCTCCAGCACACATAAATAAATTAACACCGTTCACTTTTATGCGGGTCCGAGTTCAACGGCAGCCTGGGGAGCGAGGGGTCGGAGTGTTTTTCAAGGGCAGCAGGGGGTTGATTTCATTATTGCACAAAGAGACTAAAAACGGGCGTAAAATCCGCAGCGGATCGCCACCTCACAGGATTGGCTTCTCTTGCTCCTTTCGCTCTGCTACGGGAAGACTCCTTGTATTGGAACCTTCGTCGACCCGCTTGGGTGCCGGGAGCAATACTCAGAACAAAAAACACCCGCTTGCGCGGGTGCCTTTGTTTCAGGCTCACCTGCCCCCACACGCGAAGCGTAGGGGGTCGTCGAAGACTCGAACCCTGCACCCCCCCGTAGGGGTGTCGAACCTAGCGAGATAATATTCCTGCCTTGTAGGTAAGGAAATTTTATTTTGAAAATGATAAGTTTTCAAAAACCAGTTATTTATGAAAGTGGAATATATGACGTTCAGATTGTCTTTAGGTAGGATAAAGATATTTACTGATTAATAATTATTGTTTTATCACTAAGGCTACTGCCGGTTGTGGAAATACTTATTGGAATTTTTGGCTTATTTTGAATTTTTTCTATTAACTCGTTTTTGTTTTTGTTTTCTTTTTTCCATATAATACCAAAGAAAATACTAAATCCAATTCCAATAAAACCAATTAAGTAATTTGCAAAAATGCTAAATGTTAGAGTAAATGGTTTCTGAGTTTGGGCAATTGCGTTTATTAAGCAGGGAATGCCTAAAGAGATGCTGACTAAACAAAAATCCTTCCAACTGCTTTTACCGTATTCGCTTAATTCGTTAAGTTCATCCTTAGTGAGAGAATAGTCGCTTCGCTCAGTTTCATAGTGAATAAAACTTTGTGAATTACCAGATTGGGGCAAAGTCATAGTTATACCTGCCCTTCTGTGATAATAGCGTTTGGAAGCGGTTCTATACGAAGCGGAATAGACGCATTTATTTTGTCGTCAACTCTAAGCTTTATTTTTTGTTCTTCATACTTTTCAAGTTTTAACGCCTGGAAATTAATTATGAAATTTAATACGGGGAATGGTTCATTACCTTTTTCGGAGAACTTGAAAGTAATTTCAATTTTAGGAAACAGATGGTGTCCCTTATCGTTTGAACTTATTAAATCTAATTTGTGTTCGGCAGTATCATTGGATGAGCCCCTTATCCTAAAGGCTATTGCACACATTGGATGAACCGCTGGAACAGTTTCAGTATAAATCTTATCAAATGCTCCTAAAATGTTTAGTTTACCTGAAAGGTCTGTCGTGGCGGCATCACAAATAAAAAACCCCTCTAGTTTCATTTTTACTCCTGACTCAATTTATAACATCATTTATTACGGTAATTATATATTGATTGTCAAAAATGGTTTCCCGTGAAAGTGATTGTAATTTTTTATTATTTTATTTGTGGTTTTCAAAAATGAGGTTATCTAAACCAAAAGATTATTTATTGCCTTAATTTGGGCAATGATCTTCTTTAGGTCTGTTTCGGTTAACTGCCTGGCGTTTTGCACTAATTCCTGTTCAAGAATTGATAAGCTGTTTTCGTCTATTGGATGCAACAATCCCATAGAAAAGAAATAAGGAATGGGCTTGTTTAGTTCGTAGGGTGGGTTGGGTTTGTCAACCCACCATAATGATTATACACAAGGCTGCAATGGCTTCGTAAATGCAAACCATTACGAATTTTCTTTTTTTGCTCTTACTTGTTCTTGAGTAAAAAGAGGATATACCCAACCTTGTATTTTTATTTCGTCCCTTGACAAAATAGTATATATGTTCTATTATTTTCTTACGTCACATCTTATACATCCTTCCCACGGCACCTTTCCAACTGAATACGCATTGAGGATTCGTGCCTAATAACGAATCACCCCGTTACCCCCAAACCGCAAAAACCCAATACGAAAATTGATTCGTTTTTTTGTTTTCGATTTTTTTGCGATACGAATACGAATCGCCCAAACGGTTTGCCTTCTAAGAATCTCACGTAAAGTAGTCAATCGTATTCGAATTCTTGCCAGAGAGCCGCGTTCAGGCTCCTCTTGCTCCCTTCACTTCGCCCCGGGAGCGGCTCGTCGCAAAGGAAC
>CAZNAF010000081.1:5447-8681 GCA_964570925.1 uncultured Anaerolinea sp. | reverse complement strand
TGCCACAATGGTTTCTTCCGAGGGGGCCTGCGCCGCCTATTATCGATACGCCCGTTACAAGGAGCGACAAGCGTGAGCGAAAAAACCAATTCTGTTGATATATCGGGGGCTGTCTGCCCCCTCCCGCTCAGGCATTACGACAGAATCGTCATGGGCCACGGTTCAGGCGGAGGAATGACCCAAGATCTGATCAGACAGTGTTTCATGCCCTATTTTGCCAACCCGGCTCTCAACGCGGGGAATGATTTTGCAAACCTGATCCTCCCGGCCGGGAAACGCATCGCCGTCAGCACCGACGCGCACATTGTGTCGCCGGTCACCTTCCCCGGCGGGGATATCGGTCGGCTGGCTGTTTGCGGAACGGTCAACGATGTGGCCGTTTCGGGCGCGCGTCCCATCGCGTTGACGGCGGGTTTCATTTTAGAGGAGGGGTTGTCAACGAAATTGCTGGAACAGGTGGTGAGATCCATGGCGGAAGCCGCGGCCGAGGCCGGAGTATCCATCGTGGCGGGAGACACCAAGGTTGTTGAACGAGGGAAGGCGGATGGAATATTTATAACCACTTCCGGGTTTGGTTATTACGAAAAGGAGTACACGATCGGTGGAGCGGAAGCGAAAGCCGGAGACGTTGTACTGATCTCGGGCACGCTTGGAGATCACGGCATCGCCGTGTTGGCCGCCCGGGGTGAACTTGCTTTTGAAATGAAAATTGAATCAGACGTCGCGCCATTGAACAGCCTGATCCAGGATGTGCTTAAGGCCGCCCCGCATGTGCATGTCTTACGTGATCCAACACGCGGCGGTCTCGCCACCACGTTGAATGAGATCGCCCAGCAAAGCGGGGTAAACATCACCATCGACGAAGATACCATCCCTTGTAAACCGGAAGTCCAGGCCGCCTGTGAAATGCTGGGGTTCGATCCACTCTATGTGGCTAACGAGGGAAAATTGATCGTCATCGTCCCAGAAAATGAGGCCCAGGCTGCACTGGACGCCATGCTGCATCATCCATACGGCAAAGACGCGCGCGTGATCGGACGTGTGCAAACTTCGCCCGCCGCCAGGGTATTGATGAGAACGCGCATCGGTGCGAGCAGAGTTCTGGATGTGATGGCTGGCGAAATGTTGCCGCGTATCTGTTAGAATAGACCTATACGTAAATTTGTGTAGTATTAATTCCACACACTTGAGGAATCATGAAGATCAACTTTCAGGAAACCACCAAAGACCTCGCCGTGAGGATCGACATCCATGCCAAGTACGGAGCACGAGACATCGACCCCTGGATGCTCGACCTGATCCAACTTCAGCCAAATGACGTGATCCTGGACGTGGGATGCGGTTCTGGTAAACAATGTTTTTCTTATTACGACCGATTGAACGGACAGGCTTCCATCACCGGTGGAGATGTCTCTGAAGACCTGCTAGAACAAGCGCGCGCAGAAGATAAACGTCGTAACACGGGAATAAAATTTATCACCCTGGATTTCAATAAAGAATTTCCATTCGAAAAGGAAAACTTCGATTTCGTTTCGTGCTGTTTCGCCATTTATTACGCCGAAGACGTGCCCTTTACCATCGGCGAAATGCATCGCATCACCAAACCGGGAGGAAGGCTCTTCACCACCGGGCCCATGCCGGAAAATAAAAAACTCTTCTACGATATCATCCGTGAAGCGACCGGTAAGGAAATCCCCCTCATGCCCGGCAGTTCCCGTTTTTCAACGGAATTCTTTTCCACGATAAAATCACTTTATGCAAAAGTGGACCTGCACATATTTGAAAATCCGCTCGTTTTCGAGAGCGTGGAACCCTATCTGGATTACACGCGCGCGTCCATGTCTGAGGACCGGAAATTGTGGGGCAGCTTCTTCAGCAATAAGGATGATTTTGAGAAGGTCATGCTGCAGATCTCCGAGGTTGCCAAACGCCGCCTGGAGCAGGACGGTAAACTGGTGATGACCAAAGTAGTGGGCGGAATCCTGGCCACGAAGTAGGTGCTGATGAATCATGATATGACCTTTTATGGTAAAAAAGTATGCTTCATTGGAGCGCACCCCGATGACATTGAGATCGGCTGCGGCGCGTTGATCGCCCACATTGCCGGCCAAACCGAGCTGCGCTGCGTGACCCTTTCAGACAATCAGAAGAATCCGCTGCTGAAGAATGTGGTCAAAGAGCACCGCCAAAGCATGGCGTTCCTGGGCGTCCCCAAGGAAAACGTCATCGTCGGGCAATTTGAAACGAGGCGCTTCCCGCAAGCCCGGCAGGAGATCCTCGAATATTTGATCAACCTCAACAAGGAATTCAAGCCCGAGATCGTGTTTGTGCACACCAAGGCGGACATCCACCAGGACCACGCCACGGTCACCGAAGAAACCCTGCGCGCCTTCAGGGGCACCACTGTGCTGGGATTCGACGTGATCCGCAGTAGTTACGGCTTTTTCCCCAACTTCCTGGTCGAAGTGACGGAAGCGGACGTGGAAAAGAAGATCGCCGCGATGTCGGAATATCATACCTACGACAGCAAGTATTACTTTGACCCGATGGTGACCCGCGCCACCCTGATCCGCCACGGGGCGCTGGCCGAACGAAAATTTGCCGAGGGGTTCGATATTTTGAGGATCATCGGTGCGTTTGGGTGTGTTTCATAAAAAAAAGTATCAATTTATTAATTTTATCGAATCCCATAAAACAACGTTGACAAGGTTTTTTGTAACCTTGTCAACGTTAGTCCTAAAAAATATAAAGGTTGGAAACACAAACTTGGTCTCTAAGGTTTGTAGCCCCAAATTGTAAAAACTCCATTCATCGAACATGTATAGAGTAATGTACCATCCGGATTTACCTCGAGAGCATCACCTTTAACCAGGGGATATTCGGCCAGCAAGGATTTATCAGACGACCATATCTTGAGGGTTTCCAAATCCCTCGTAGCGACAAGATCCTCTGTCCATACAATTTTTCGATAATTTTCGTTCGTGATAAACGGATTGTCATCACCGTTTGCTTCATTGATCCTTTCCAAAACGGGTACATGCCAATATTTTGTTGCTTCACCGTCAAAACTGGTTGTTCTTAGAACCTTACTGCTGTCATCAAACTGAATTTGGCTGAATGTTTCCGGAGGGCCAAAACCCTTATAATAATTCTCCACATTCTCTTTGAATAAAATCAGTTCATTTTTATCCACATCAAACAAAGAGAGCCCGCCATAGCGTACTCCAACAGCCA
>CAZNAF010000081.1:1244-5347 GCA_964570925.1 uncultured Anaerolinea sp. | reverse complement strand
TAACAATTCCCCAATCGTTTAATTGTCGGCCGGCAATCGCCGATCCATCGCTCACATTCCAAAGACGGAGATACTCTGTTTCATTTTCGCGTCCAACGGATACGATATTTTGCCCATCCGGAGAAAAACTGATATTGAAAACAACATCCTTATATGCTTTGATGGTCTTACAATCGCTAAAAGAAACGGCGTCACAGATCGTAATAACTCCGTCATAATCCCCGTAGGCAAATAATTTCCCATCTTTTGAAAAAACAATGGAAGAGATATCAGAATCTTCACCATCCGAAATAAAATTTTTTTCTTCCCAGTTATTGACGTTATAAATATATAGTCCTGACATCGTAACTGCCGCAAATACGGTTCCGTCCGGAGAAAAAAGGCTTTCTGTAATGAGTCCCTTATCAAACTCCTTGATAATTCCAAAATGTCCCTCTTTAACTGCTTGAAGCAAACTAACCGGAACGGGTGTTGGGGTTGGGGTTAATGTGGCTTCAGGAGACGGAGTATATGGGATAGATGGGATGTTAGTTGATTTTGAATTATCTGCATGCGAGTTATTCGTAATTTGAGCATTGGTACATGAAGTTACCATAAACGCTGCCACCAATATACAAAACAAACAGCCTGATCTTTTTCTTATCATACTCAATGTCTCTCCCTTTTTTTCAATGATGTGTATTGGTTAAACAGACAATTCGTTATTTAATTTTTTATTGTCAAAGAAATGTGATTTTAGAATATTTCAAAAATTACCAAGTCGAAGGATGGTTTAGAATACGGCTTATTCGGACCAATTATTTATTGGACTTGATCAAATTCCCACTTCGATATACTCATCCTTCACCCTGACCGGATATGAAGGGACATCGGTGACCGCCGGGAAGGACAAGACCTTGCCGGTGCGAATGTTGAAGCGTGCCCCATGACGCGGGCAAATAATCTCCTCCCCTTCCAGTTCGCCCTCGCCAACCGGTCCGTCATCGTGTGAACACTTGTCGGCAATCGCCAGGTATTCACCGTTTAGCGCGAAGAGTACGATGGGCTGGCCTTCAATCTCAAAGAAGAGTCTTTCTCCATCCGGAACATCCGCGGCTTTGGCTACTCGCATGAATTTGGTTTCGTCGATCATCTCTTCGCCCATGGCTAATTTTCCTCCACCAAGTCATCGGTGGCTTCCCCCAGGCCGTAAACACCGGCTTTCAAGATCTTCAAGGGAAGCAGCGCACATTTCATACGCACCGGTCCCAATTCGATACCCAGCATGTCCAGTACGTCGTTGCGTGATAAATGCTTTACCTCTTCAATGTCCTTGCCGATGATGGATTCGAGAAGCAAATCTGCGGACGCTTGCGAAATGGCGCAGCCGTGGCCGTCAAAGGCGGCTTCGGTGATCTTACCGTTCTTGTCTACACGCAGGTCGATCTTAATGTGATCGCCGCATAATGGATTCTCGTCTTCAAAGGTAATGTCATGGGGATCAAGGCTGCCACGAAAGCCCGGATTTTTGTAATGCTCAATGATCACTTCACGGTAAAGATCGTCCACAGTCTCATCCTATCAGGCAAACATTTCCAAGACTTTGTAAAGGGTGGCGATGAGGTGATCCACCTCTTCTTCTGTATTATACAGGTATAAGCTGGCCCGTGAAGACGCGGGAATGCCATATTTTTCATGCAGGGGCATGGCGCAGTGATGTCCGGCCCGGACAGCAATGCCGTACTGATCCAGGATCTGTGCCACGTCGTGCGGATGAATGCCCGGCAAGGTAAAGGAAAGCACCCCGCCGCGGTGCATCGCGTCGGCCCCCATCACCTTGAGTCCGGGTATTGCTTGTATCTTTTTCAGGGCAAGGCGAGCCAGTGACTGTTCGTGGGCGGCGATGTTTTCCATGCCGATCCCGGCAAGATAATCCACGGCGGCGCCAAACCCTATGGCCTCCGCGATGGCGGGGGTTCCCGCTTCGTATTTCCAGGGTAGTTCATTGGGGGTGAAGGTACGCAGATGCACTTTCTTGATCATGTCTCCGCCACCCATATAAGGCGGCATGGCAGACAGGATCTCTTCTTTTCCGTAAAGCGCACCGATGCCGGTCGGACCGACCATCTTGTGCGCGGAAAAAGCCATGAAATCGGCGTCAAGGTCTTTGACCGACACATTGAAATGAGGCACGGACTGCGCTCCATCCACCAGGGTGACCGCGCCGGCGCTTTTGGCTTTCGCGATGATCTCTTTGGCCGGATTGATGGTGCCCAACACGTTGGACATGTGGGTAAAGGCCACCAGTTTCGGATGCTCATGGAGAAGACGGTCGTATTCCTTCAAATCCAGTTCACCGGTTTCCGTAACAGGAATGAATTCCAGACGCAGATCTTTTTCCTGCGCCAGCATCTGCCAGGGCACTAAATTCGAATGATGTTCCATCTCGGTGAGGATGATCGTATCGCCAGGATTTAAAAATGCCCGACCCCAGGTTTGCGCCACGAGGTTGATCGATTCCGTGGTGTTGCGGGTATAGATGATCTCACGCGGTTTTCCTGCATCAATGAATTGAGCGATCCTGGAACGCGCCTCTTCGTATTGGGCGGTAGCCTTCTCAGCCAGGTAATGCACGCCGCGGTGGATGTTCCCATTGGCTGAGCGGTAATAATCGTCCATGGCCTTGATCACGGCCAGCGGTTTTTGAGCGGTGGCGGTCGAATCAAGGTAGACAAGCCTGACGCCGGGTCGCGGCTCTACCTCAAGAATCGGGAAATCCTTGCGGATCTGTTCAACAGGATAAGTCATCGCTGTTATTCAACACGTGTCAGGTCTGGTTTACTGTTCTTTTTGACCGGCACACGAATATGCGGTGATGTCTGCGGATACCAAAGGATGTGGTCAGGAACCATCCAACCGTCCGTGAGAAAAACATTGGTACGGAATTGAACCGCCACCATTTTTGGATCCACCTGCACGACAATTCCCTTTAACCAGCCGCGAATCCTCTCGGCGTTCTTTTCATGATCACAATAAACTTCAACCGTGTCTCCGACCTCATAAATGAATTCGTGATCGGGTGGGCTCATAAAAGGAACAGACATCATATTGTTACTCCGCTTAATTTGATAGGGATCAAACCGGTTCATTTTAGCATATTGCCAGAAAAACCGATCTATTTAATTCTCATGCATTTTTTCTTCTATCGCGTTTTGAAACCTTTGGCGAACGCCTTCAAAAGGAATGCGCTGCATGATGGGATCAAAAAATCCTTCCACGATCGTCCTTTCGGCTTCCTCTCGTGGAATACCGCGGCTTTGCAGATAAAATACCTGCTCTTCGTCAATTTTCCCGACCGTGGCGCCGTGCGTGCAGCGTACGTCATCGGTCAGGATCTCGAGCCCGGGAATGGAGTCTGCCCTGGCCTTTTCGCTTAAGATCAGATTACGGTTGGCCTGGTAGCCATCCGTTTTGCTGGCGTTTTCAGCGACATAGATCATGCCTTGCCAAACAGAACGGCTCTCACCGAGTAAGGCACCTTTAAAGAGCAAGTCGCTGGTGGTGTTGGCCGCCATATGGTTCTGCTGCGTGTCGTGGTCGAGATGCTGTTGGCCGTTGGTAAAAAAGAATCCGGACATTTTACCCGTGCTGCCTTTCCCTACCAGGTTCAAGTCTGAAAAATTTTTAGTCAGGCGGCTGCCCAGGGCGCCAAAAATCCAGTCCACTTCCGCATCCGCACCCACGTTGACGGTTTCGCGAGTGATGTTCCATTCCCGGATTCCCAGGGACTGTAATTCGACAAAATTCAACTTCGCCCCTGCCGCGACATTAACATCCATGAGCGCGGTGTGCAGGTTTTGTTCCCCTGAATCAAGCGGCGATGAACTCTCATGCACGTAGGTTGCCGTAGCGTTTTCATCCAAATAAACAAATATTTGAAAGGCGTTTAGAAATCCGGAGCCGCTGGTCCAGATAAGACTGTGGAGCGGTTTGTCCACGGTTACGCCAACGGGAACGTAGAGAAGAATTCCATTGCGTGAAAAGGCGGCAGTCATGGCCGAGAACTTGTCAGAGGCGTATGTTTTTGAATTCTTAAGTACCTTTTCCAGGATCTGTGGGTGATC
>CAZNAF010000081.1:0-1144 GCA_964570925.1 uncultured Anaerolinea sp. | reverse complement strand
CTGGAACTCTTCATCCAGCGAGCGTGAATTTTTCATTTTTTTGGTCATTACAGGCAACGTTGACATAAATTCGAATCCTCAAAGTTATCGGTTATCCAACCGATCCTTCCATTTGCAGTTGGATCAAGCGGTTCATCTCGACCGCGTACTCCATGGGCAATTCCTTGACCAGCGGTTCAATGAACCCGGAAACCACCATGGTGGTGGCTTCTTCCTGGCTTAGCCCGCGGCTCATCAAATAGAAGAGCTGTTCCTCACCCACTTTTGATACGGTGGCCTCATGACCGATGGTGACGTTCTCTTCATCGATCTCAATGGTCGGATAGGTATCGGTGCGCGACTGTGGATCGAGGATCAAGGCATCGCAGCCCACGCTGGATTTGGCGTTTACAGCGCCCTTGAACACTTTCAACATCCCGCGATAGGATGCCCTGCCGCCGTTCTTGCTGATGGACTTGGAAATGATCTTTGAACTGGTGTCTGGCGCGAAATGAAATACCTTGCCGCCGGCATCCTGGATCTGCTCCCCGCTGGCAAAGGCCACGGAAAGGATGTCTCCGCGCGCACCCCGCCCCATCAGGTAACAAGAGGGGTACTTCATGGTCATTTTTGATCCGAGGTTGCAATCAACCCATTCCATGGTGCCCTCTTCTTCGACTCTGGCTCGCTGGGTGACGAGGTTAAATACATTGTTGGACCAGTTTTGAATGGTCGTGTAGCGCACCCTGGCGCCCTTTTTCACGATGATCTCGATCACACCGCTGTGGAATGAATCCGTGGTGTATTGCGGGGCCGTACAGCCTTCCACGTAATGCACCTGGGCGCCCTCATCGGCGATGATCAAGGACCGCTCAAATTGCCCGATATTGGCAATGTTCAGTCGGAAGTAAGCCTGCAAGGGTAAATCCACTTTAACGCCCTTGGGGACGTAAACGAAGGAACCGCCAGACCAGACCGCCGAGTTTAATGCGGCAAACTTGTTGTCTTCGATGGGAATAACGGTGGAAAAATATTCCTTAAAAATCTCAGGGTGCTGGCGCAATCCATCTTCGATACTCAAGAAAATGACTCCCTGTTTGGCGAGCTGTTCCTGAATGCTGTGATAAACCATTTCAGATTCATACTGGGCACCCACACCGGCCAG
>CAZNAF010000080.1:0-8950 GCA_964570925.1 uncultured Anaerolinea sp. | reverse complement strand
CAGTGCGAGGGTCGAGGGTAAGCACTGGTTCAGGTGGCGCTTAGATTCTACTCCAAGCCTGCCGATCTGTCCAGTTCCATTTTTTCCGCACGGTTCCAGATAAGGTGGAATTATTTATCCTGCAAAGCGGCAACACCGGGTAATTCCAGGCCTTCGAGCATTTCAAGCGAAGCACCGCCGCCCGTGGAAATGTGGGTGATCTTGTCAGCCAGACCTGATTGCTGGATGGCCGCCACGGAATCGCCACCGCCTACAACAGTGACACCCTTGCAGGCAGCCACTGCTTTGGCCACACCAAAGGTGCCCTCGGCAAAGCGAGGCAGTTCGAACACGCCCATGGGGCCGTTCCACACCACGGTATTGGCCGACGCGATCACCTTGCCAAACGCGGCCACGGTTTCAGGGCCGATATCCAAAATCCTCCAACCGTCTGCCACGTTGCCGACCTTGGCGGTCTTCATGGCGGCATCGGCGTCAAACTTGTCTGCCAACACCACGTCCACTGGCAGCATCAATTTATTCCCCGCCTCTTTCAACAGGGATTTGGCGGTTTCAAGCGCTTCATCTTCAACCAGTGAGTCTGCCACGGCAAGACCCTGGGCTTTGAAAAAAGTGTTCGCCATGCCGCCGCCGATGAGCACGGAATCCGCCTTGGCAAGCAGGTTCTTGATCACGCCGATCTTGTCGCTGATCTTGGCGCCGCCCATAATGGCCACGAAGGGCTGCGCGGGTTCTGCTACGACCTGACCCAGATATTTGATCTCTTTTTCCAGCAGGAATCCAGCCACACCCGGTAAATAGTGGGTAACCCCTTCCGTGGAGGCGTGCGCCCTGTGGGCGGTGCCGAAGGCGTCATTGACATACAGGTCGGCCAGAGAAGCCATCTGTTTGGCCAGTTCAAGGTCGTTCTTTTCCTCGCCGGCATGGAAGCGCGTGTTTTCCAGCAGCAACACATCGCCGGGTTTCAGAGCGGCCGCAGCTGTTTCAGCGGCAGGTCCGACGCAGTCGGTGGCAAAGGCCACTTTCATACCCAACAACTTGGAAAGATGTTCTGCAACGGGCTTCATGGAGTATTTCTCTTCAGGTCCGCCTTTCGGACGTCCGAGGTGAGAGCACAAGATCAAAGCCGCGCCCTGTTCGAGCAGGAATTTGATGGTGGGCAGCGCGGCCTGGATGCGGGTGTCGTCTCCGACAACTCCGTCTTTGAGCGGCACGTTGAAATCAACGCGGATGAGCACCTTTTTCCCCTTGGCATCGATATCACGAATTGTCTTCTTGTTAAACATGGTTTTTTCTCCCTGAGCGATATTGAAATGATGCGCACCCGGCAATGAAAAGCGGAATGCGCATCATGAACAGATCAAGAAAAAGAGTAGGAACTCATTTTTCCACGGACGGGTCTAGAGGGATTTGGCCATCATGGCTGCCAGATCGCCGGCCCTGCAGGAATAACCCCATTCATTGTCGTACCAGGTTACAACCTTGATGAGGTTGCCGCCCATGACCATGTTGGTGGGCAGGTCGACAATGGAGGAACGAGGATCGCCTTTGAAGTCCATGGAGGTCAGAGGATCGCCGTATTCACCGGTGGTGACACCCAAGATGCCCTTAAGAGCGCCCTTGGAGGCTTCCACGAAAGCGGCATTCAATTCTTCTTTGGTGACGGGTTTTTCAACCGTGGCCACGAAGTCAACGATCGACACGGTGGGTGTCGGAACGCGCAGAGAATAACCGTCAAACTTGCCCTTCAGCTCAGGGATCACCAGTGCCAGTGCTTTCGCGGCGCCGGTGGTGGTGGGGATGATATTCAATCCCGCGGCTCTTGAACGGCGCATTTCTTTCTTGTGTCCCTGGTCCAGGATCACCTGGTCATTGGTATAGGAATGGATGGTGGTCATGACGCCATGGGTGATTTTCCATTTGTCATTGACAACCTTGGCGGCAGGAGCCAGACAGTTGGTGGTGCAGGACGCGTTTGAAACGACATGGTGTTTGGCAGGATCGTAAAGATTATCGTTCACACCCAAAACCACGGTCAGGTCCTCGTTCTTGGCAGGGGCGGAAATGATGACCTTTTTCGCTCCACCTTTGAGAATGTGCACGTTCGCACCGGGTTTTCCCTTGTCGGGGTCGCCAACGGCGTCGGTGAAAATACCGGTGGATTCGATCACGATATCCACACCGAGGTCTTTCCACGGAAGGTTACCGGGATCCTTTTCAGCGAACACTTTGATGGATTTACCATCAACGATCAGAACGCCATCCCCGGCTTCGACGGTTCCAGGGTAAATGCCATAGTTCGAATCGTACTTGAACAAATGCGCATTGGTCTTGGTGTCAAAAAGATCATTAACGGCCACAACTTCCAATTCCGCGCCATGATGCTCTTTAATCGCCTTTAATACCTGCCGTCCGATACGGCCAAAACCATTGATACCAACTTTTATTGCCATAATAAATCCTCCTTGATGTTATACTGAATTTTACCATGTCTAGACATGGATTGATTTCTTTTAAAGCGCCGAGGTGTCTTCCCTCGAACTTAATGGACCGGTTCTTTCAAAATAGAGGTCCATGACCGTTTTCGCTACCTTCGCTGAATCATGCCGCCATGGATTCTCGACATCCAAAAGATCAGCTTGATAAACAGGATATTGTATCGGTTCCTCTTCCAGTATCACCCACGAAACCCCTTGAGGCAGGTCCCCGTCGTGGCGGTGATTGCTGATGACCAGGTCAAACAGGCGGCTGCCGGCGTGTTTTTCGATGGTGCGTACATGATCGCCGCAAGAGTAGCCGTCCGTTTCACCTCTTTCGCTGGCAACGTTACAAATATAAACTTTAAAGGAATTGCTGGCTCTGATCGCGTCTGCCAGGTCTGGGACGAGCAGATTGGCGATGATGCTGGTGTAAAGGCTGCCCGGCCCGATGATGATGAGGTCGGCGTTTAGGATTGCCTGAACGGTCGGTGGGAATGCCGCCGGATTGGCCGGCTCCAGCCAGATACGGCGTACCTTGCCGCCCAGTTTGCCGATCTTGCTTTCCCCTTTGATCACCTGCTCGATTTTTTTATCCGGTAGTTTTACATCGGCAACAAGGTTGACATTTTTCAACGTGGAGGGCAAGACACGACCTTGCACAGCCAACACTTTGGCTGTCTCGGCGATGGCCTCCTCAAAACTTCCTGTGATCTCGGTTAATGCCGAGATGAGCAAATTACCCAGGGAGTGGCCTTTCAATCCCGTGCTGGCTGCGAAGCGATATTGGAAAAGTTGTGTGATCAATTCTTCATCGCTGGAAAGCGCCGCCAGGCAGTTGCGAATGTCACCGGGAGGCAGGATGCCGATATTCTTGCGGATCAGCCCGGAAGACCCTCCGTCATCCGCCACAGTTACCACGGCCGTAATGTTCCGTGAATATTCCTTGAGGCCGCGCAAAATGGAGGACAGTCCGGTACCACCACCAATGACGACGATCCTTGGGCCTTTATCGCGCCTGCGATATTCTGCCACCTCGCTGATGATGTCTTTGCCGGGTCGCAAAAAAGGCCTGAGCAGCGCACGGTTCAGCCCAACGATACCCACGATGGTGATCCCCACGCCAGTAATTCCATAAGCCAGCGCCCTCAGCAGACGATTGGTGATAAATTGCAGGGAAACAACCTTGATAAAAGGCAGATACCAGGTTTCCGGGGCCGTGCGATATACATCCAGTAAAAGGAAGACAAACCCCACACCCAGCATGGTTGTACCGATCAAGATCACCAGTACCCAACGCTTTACACCAATACCCGGCACCAGCCATCGCAGTTTGAGCATTATGGATTGAAGGAAGCGTTGGAATTTTCGGAGCTTTTGTGGACGCATACGACACCAATCATAGCAGTGTTTTTTCCGCGCGTCAACAAAACCAAAAACCGGGCAAAGACCGGTTTTTCTGTATATTTGATGGTGCCCGGGTTACTCACCCTGTTTTCATATCCCTGATTCACTATTACAATAAGATTGTTCGTACTTCATATTCACTTACGAACAAAAAAGAAAGGAACCGTTATGTTGCCCGATTTCAGAGTTCGTCAAAGAGACTACATGCTGGAAATCTCGCGGGCGCTCACCCAGGAACTGGACCTGGATAAATTGTTGGAACGGATTTTGAATATATCCCTTGAAATGTTGGCCGGTCAGGCGGGCATTATCGCGTTAAGATCAAAACACCAGGGATGGAGCATTCGCATTTCGACAGGTCTGCCTGGACCTTTCCTTAAATATCTTGAGCCGCAATTGGCGCAGATCCCCGAATATGAAGACCCGCAAGATTCAGAATTGATCATCATCAATCAGATCCTGAACCAGTTCACCTCAGCGGTGAGCCTTGGCCGGTTAAGCAGTGTGGGGCTGCCTCTCATCACCGGTCAAAGAGTGCTGGGGGTTATTTTTGTGTTTCGTGATTTTTCAGCCTTCTCTCCCAACGACCGCACGCTTCTTTCCAGTTTTGCCAACCAGGCTGCCATCGCCGTGCAAAACGCTCAGCTTTACGCCCAGGTGGAAAACGACCGTAAACGAGTTTCTGCCCTGCTGGATTCCGCAGCGGATGGAATTCTGATCCTCGGCAGCGACCTTTCCATTGAACGGGCGAACCAGGCTTTTAGTTTTTTGATCGGCTTACCCATCCAGGAAATGATCGCAAAAAATCATGACGATATCATATGTTGGGCAAAAAAACCGGCGGATATGACACTCACCGACGCGGTGGCCGGCGGTTGGCCTCTGACCCCAAACGCCAGCCTTTATGTCGAAGGAGACCTGAAGAAAGAAAAGAGCGGTACGAGCCTTCCCGTGGGCATTACCTACGCTCCCTTGCTGACCACGGAAGGTGCGTTATTGAACATTATTACCACAGTCCGTGATATCACCCGCTTCCGCCAGGCGGATGAGATGAAAACCACCTTTATATCGGTCGTCAGCCACGAGTTGAAAACCCCGGTGGCTTTGATCAAAGGATACGTGAGTACTTTAAGGCGTGAAGACGCGCGCTGGGACCGCAAGATCGTGAACGAAAGTCTGCAAGTCATTGAAGAAGAGGCAGACCGCCTGGCCATTTACATTGAAAACCTGCTCGATGCCACTCGATTGCAAACCAACAGTTTCAGCCTGAAACGAACAGATATTCAACTGGCGACGGTGATCGAGAGGGTGGCAGAACGGCTGCAAACCCAAACCACCACACATCAGATCACAACCACCATCCAACCGAACCTGCCCGTGATCCTGGCGGACGAGATCAGGATCAATCAATTGATATCGAACCTCGTATCCAACTCGATAAAATATTCACCCGCCGGTCGAATCGACATCTCGGTGGAAAGCCGTGGGAACAACATCATCGTCTGTGTCAGCGATGAAGGGCCTGGCATCAACCCGAACGACGCGCCTTTTGTGTTTGACAGGTTCTATCGCTCTCCTGATGCCACGAAACAAACCAAGGGGGCTGGCCTGGGTTTATACCTTGCCAAGGCCATCGTCGAATCTCACGGAGGACGAATCTGGATCGACCCGGAAAAAGGAAAAGGTGCTTGCGTTTGCTTCTCGCTGCCAGTGACAGACAAGATCGATCAGGTCTAAAAATCAAACCGGACCCTGATGGTATAATCCCTCCATATTTCATTTCAGAAAGAGTATGAATCATGGCAAAAATTCAAACCACATGCCCGCGTTGCCGCCAGCCGATCCTCGCAGAAGTCCAGCAGCTTTTTGACCTGCAAGTCGATCCAACCGCAAAACAACGTTTATTAAGCCACTCCACCAATATGGCACGTTGTGCCGCCTGTGGATACGACGGTCTGGTCAGCACCCCCATCGTCTTTCATGACCCCGAAAAGGAACTGCTTTTAACCTTTTTCCCTCCCGAACTGGGACTGCCAATCAATGAACAGGAAAAGCAGATCGGTCCCCTCATCAACCAGGTCGTCAATGGGTTGCCCACAGAAAAACGTAAAGGTTACCTCTTTCAACCTCAAACCATGTTCACGTATCAAACGCTGATCGACAAAGTGCTTGAGGCGGACGGCATCACAAAAGAGATGATCGAAGCCCAGCAAAAACGGATCAACCTGATCCAACGCCTTCTGACCACTCCAAAACCTGAAGACCGCTCTGAGATCATCAAACAGGAACAAGCCCTGGTGGACGGCAGCTTTTTTGCCGTTCTCTCCACCCTGATCGAATCCTCCCTCATGCAGGGGGATGAAAAATCCGCCCAGCTTTTGAGCGAAATAAACCAACAACTGCTTAATGAAACTGAAGTTGGAAGGATATTGCTCGATCAAAGCAAGGAAACGCAGGAAGCCCTCAAAAAACTTCAGGAAGCGGGCAAGAATGGGCTTACTCGGGAGATACTGTTGGATACTCTCATTGGCTTAAAATCTGACAGCAGCCTCACCACCGTGGTCAGCCTGACCCGCAACGGACTGGATTACCAGTTCTTCCAGCTCTTGAGCGAAAGGATCGACCAGGCCGGTCCCGAACAAAAACAACCCCTGATGGACCTTCGTGACAAATTGCTGAATCTTACCCGAGAGATCGATAATGAGATGAAGAAAAGGCTCGAAGACGGTATGAAATTGCTGGATGCGATCCTCGCCGAGGTCGATCTTGAATCTGCCATTAAAAAACACATACCCGAAATGGATGAATTTTTCTCCCAGGCTTTACAGACAGCGTTTGAAGACGCCCATCAAAAAGGCGACATGGCCCGGCTGGAAAAGATACAGAAAGTCATTGCGATCATCGAAAAGGAGAGCGCCCCGCCTCCTGAGATCGCGCTCATTCAAAAGCTCCTGGAAGCGCAAGATGATGACGCGCGGAAAAAATTATTGGAAGAGAATGGTGAATTGGTGAATGACCAACTTCTATCCTCCATTAACGCCATCATTTCTGAAGCAGACGCGCGCAAACAATCCGCTGAACTGGTCGAATCCCTGCGAGCGATCTACAAACTGGCACTGCGACTGAATATGGAAAAGAACCTGAAAAAATAGGGAAAAGCCTGTTTTAAAATAAGGTCAACACCCTCAAGGGTGGTCGTTAAATCGCAGCCCATGACCCCGAACGGTCACAATGTAACTGTGGTTCCCATCCACTTCTGCGAGTCTGTCGCGCAATCTGCGGATCAGGGCATCCAGGGCTTCGTCGGACACACCGGCTGCGGCTTCGTCCTCCCATATCGCGCTGATCAGATCATCGCGGGTGACGACGCGGCCAGCCTGAACGTAAAGTTCTGAGAGCAGCCTGAACTGCGGGGCTGACAAGGCGGGAAGGATTTCCACTCCCCCGATCCAAACCCGGCGTGATTTTTTATCCACCACGAGTCGTTGGTCAGGTTCCGGGATGGGGGGGATGAGGTCTTCCATGGGCATGGTGGCGTCAGAGCAGTAATAAACAAATTTGTAGATCGTGGCAATTTGAAAGACGTCCGCGTCGGCGAGGGAAGTTTTATCTTTTAGAGGTTTCCCAGCCAGGAAAGTTCCGTTTTTACTTTCCAGATCCTGTAATTCCACTTTTCCGTCTCGAACGACCAGACGGGCATGATGTCGAGAAACCTGCCGGTCATCGATTTGGATCTGACAGTCTGATTCACGACCGATCAACAGATCATCTCTGAGCTCCCATCTTCGGCCGTCAAGGGGACCGTGAATGGCAACAACAACAGGAAGATCTTTTTTCTGTTTTACCTGGCCGTTTTCTTTGCTCATCGATTAACCTGATTAAGTGCCGTTCTTTGTCACCTGCTTACTCAGGTATAATAGTACAGAATTACATTTTTCGCTACTGAAATCCAGGAATTTATTTAATGCCCATTCCCTTAAAAAACGGCGATACATTAAGAGGCAGATACCGTATCCGGCGCATCATTGGCCAGGGCGGTATGGGCTCGATCTATCTAACGGACGATCTTCGCCTGGAAGGCCGGCAATGTGCACTGAAGGAAGTTGAACACGATAAAACCCTTCCGACGGATCTGATAAAAGAAGCCAGAGATCAATTCCTGCGCGAGGCGACCGTCCTTGCCCGCCTCGACCATCCCAACCTACCTAAAGTATCCGATTTCTTTTCCATCGGCCCAAGAGATTACCTGGTCATGGATTTTGTGCCCGGTAAAGACCTGCGCACGCTCATGATAGAAGCCAAAGAAAAAGGCTCCTTCCTGGCCGAAGCGGAAGTTTTAAATTGGTCAAATCAGTTGTCAGACGCGCTTCTCTACCTGCATCATCAGAATCCCCCCATCGTCCATCGAGACATTAAACCCGGAAACTTGAAATTGACCCCCAGCGGAGTACTCAAACTGGTGGATTTTGGCCTGGTCAAATTGCTCGCACCCGGAGAAGTAACCATCACCGTTCTGCAAGGACAGGGAACCGCGTTGTATACCCCCCTGGAACAGTACGGAGGAGACATCGGCCACACAGACGCGCGCAGTGATATTTACGCCTTCGGGGCAACCCTTTTCCACCTCCTGACGGGCAAGACCCCCGCCGACGCGCGCCAGCGCTTTATCACCCCCTCCATCCTGCCACAGATCCGCGCGCATAACCCCAGTGTCAGTTCACGCACCGAAAAAGCCATCTTATGGGCGATGAGCCTGCATCCCGATGACCGTCCTTCCTCCGTGGAGGAATTCAGAGACGCCCTTATCGGCAGCCGACCTGTTGCCATTCCTTCCGGTATCCGCGTGCAGACGAAATTGAACCCGCTGCAAAAACGGTCCGATATCGTTTTCCTGGCTGTTACGCTGGGTCTTTCCTTGCTAACCTTGATCCTGACCGTGATCCGGCCGATGCTTTAGATCTTCTTCATACGATCGAAATAATGCCACAGGGCGCCGCCTCCCCCACCCGCCAAAGAAGCCAGGAACGTGCCTAACAGAACAACCCCACTGCCGTATTGGATGATAA
>CAZNAF010000079.1:0-9252 GCA_964570925.1 uncultured Anaerolinea sp. | reverse complement strand
CTTCCTGCTCCGCTCTTGAACCGGCAGCAGAGCGGACGTCACAAAGTTCAAGTGCTGTGCAATAAGTCGCGGGTTGCACAAAAGAGGGCTTTCGGGTCCAAGCGGCTGGCCGGTCTGCGCTTTTGTTCATTTTACGCTGACAGGCGAGAAAGAAGATGAACTACGCTTGTAGAAGTTCGAGGGTCTAATCGTTCGGACGCGGGTTCAATTCCCGCCATCTCCACCTTCCCCGGCATAAGCCGGGGATCATTTTTTACAGATCAATCCTTTGAGATAAAAACTTTCCGGAAAATTCAACAAAACCGGGTGGTCAGAAGACTGAGACAAATGCTCCAGAATTCGCAGGTCCACGCCGGCATCATTTGCCGCTCCCGCAATGATCTTTTGAAATAACTCTCTCGTGATCCCGCCAGAACAACTAAAGGTAACCAAAAGGCCGCCAGGGCGAAGCATTTTTATTGCCAACAAGTTAATATCTTTATAAGCTCTGGATGCTTTTTCAGCCTGGGCGATCGTAGGGGCGAATTTAGGCGGATCTAAAACGATCAAGTCGAAGTTTTTTCCCTGATCCCGTAACAATCTCAAATATTTGAAAACATCGGCTTCAATCAATTCGGAGCGTGCGTCATACAAGCCATTTAGTTCCAGATTTTCTTTTAAAAGTGACAAAGCCGACTCAGAGGAATCCACTGAAACAACGGATTTCGCTCCACCTGCCAATGTATTGAGCGTAAAACCACCCGTATAACAAAAGCAATTCAGTACATCCAACCCTTCAGCCAAACCGTTAACTTTCTGCCTGTTCTCGCGTTGATCCAGGTAAAAACCGGTTTTTTGTCCATCTACAATATCCACTTTGTACCTGATACCGTTCTCTTCAATGCTCATTTCTTCTTTTGGCAGACGTCCAAAAACCAATCCTTTACGTTCCTGCAATCCTTCCAGCGCCCTAACTTCCACGTCCGAACGTTCTAAAATGCAATCCGGTTTAAATATCTCTTTCAGTTTTTCGGTTATTTCGTTTTTAAAAATTTCGGCACCCGCGGATAAAATTTGCATTATCAGGGTATCGTTGTACTTATCCACTACCAAACCCGGTAATCCATCCGCTTCACCATAAAAAAGTCGCAGTGCAGAAGCAGTTTTATAAGACGGTAATTGCAATCGTCTTTCCCGGGCTGCCAGGATACGATTGTAAAGAAATTCTTCGTTCACAGGTTCATCAGGAGTAAATGTCCATACTCTTGCCCTGATCTGTGAATTTGGACTGAAAGCCGCCCTGGCAAGCTTTTTCCCCCCGTTATCCATTACATTCACAGTTTCACCAATTTCTGGTTCGCCCGCAACATTCTCGACGGCGGATGCGAAAATCCAAGGATGCCTCAGGAGGAGTGATCTTTCACGACCTTTTTTCAAGCGTATCGATTTTTCAACCACCAATTTACTCCAATTCACCGATCATCTTTTTCAATTCGTCTTCCGAGATTTGAGCAATTCCCAGGCTTATCGCCTTGTCAAGTTTTGAGCCGGCGTTTTCTCCCACCAGCAGGAAGTTAGTATTTTTACTTACGCTGTCGGTTACCTTACCTCCATACATTTCAATGACCGCTTTAGCCTGTTCCCGTGAAAAAGTTGGCAGCGTTCCAGTGATTACAAAAACTTTTCCAATTAACACATTGCTGCCTACGTTTTCATTTCTGTCTTCTTTTTCAGGCCAGACATTTAATTGATGGAGTTTTTCTATCAAATCTTTGTTGGAGGGCCTCGCAAACCAATCGATGATCGCCTGGGCTGTATTTGGACCAAATCCCTCAATCAGTTGCAATTGCATCGCGGTCGCTTTGCTTAACTCTTCAAGATTTCCAAATTTTCTGGCAAGGTCGGCTGCGGCTACTTCTCCAACGCCGCGAATTCCGAGACCAATGATCAGTTTAGCTAATCCGCGATCTTTGGATTCAGAGATACCACTGATCAAGTTTTCTGCCTTTTTATCAGCAAATCCTTCCAAGGTTAAAAGGTCTTCTTTTCTTAATTCATAAAGATCAGCGGCATCTTTTACCAATCCAGACTGTGCCAATTGTTCAACGATCTTGATCCCCATTCCAGTAATGTCCATGGCACTGCGAGAGACAAAGTGTTCAAGATTTCTGACCAACTGAGCCGGGCAAGCTGCATTCACGCAATACCAAGCCACTTCACCGGCAAGGTGTTCCACTTCTTGACCACATGACGGGCAGGTTCGAGGCATTTGCCATGTTTGTTCATCCCCCGTGCGCGCCTCAACGATCGGTCCGATGACATAGGGAATGACATCACCTGCTCTTTTGATCATGACGCGGTCTTTGATGCGAATATCTTTTTCAGCGATAAAGTCAAAATTATGCAAGGTAGCCCTGCTTACGATGACCCCCCCCACTTCAACTGGTTCGAGGATCGCGAAAGGTGTTAGGACTCCCGTCCTGCCAACATTAATACCAATATCATTTAACGCAGTAGACACTTCTCGGGCCGGATATTTCAAAGCGATCGCTGCGCGTGGATCTTTTCCAACAAACCCTAATTCCTCAGCTATACGAAGATCATTAAGTTTAATGACCACCCCGTCCACTTCAAAGGGGATGGCATCCCTTTTCTCAACCCAATGGTTTGAATGATCCAATACCTGGTCAAAATTTTCCACATTCTCACATAAATCGCTGACCGGAAAACCATAATCTTTTAACAATTGAATCAGATCCCATTGAGAGCCTGGCATCTCCCCTGAAGATTGAACAATGGCATAGGTCAGGATGGTCAGCGGCCGCGCAGCGGTGAGCGTGGGATCCAATTGTCTTAAGGAACCCGCGGCAGTATTGCGTGGATTTTGATAGGTTTTTTCACCGTTTTCTTCAAGATTTTTGTTCAATTTAATGAAATCCTCACGCATAATAAAAACTTCACCCCTCACGACCAGCAAGTCAGGTGGCTGCGGCTTACCTGCTTGAACGGGAATTTTTAACGGAACACTTTTGATGGTTTTTACATTTTGTGTAACATCTTCTCCCACCTCACCATCACCACGCGTGGCCGCCTGAACAAGGATCCCATTTTCATAGCGCAACACAACGGTCAGGCCGTCGATCTTTGGTTCCAATACAAACCCGGAATTAGCCACGGCAGCGTTCAATTTTTTTATACGCTCATACCAGGCAATAAGATCATCCTGGTCAAAAGCGTTTGCCAATGAAAGAATGGGCGCGGGATGGCTGACCTTGGAAAATTTATCTAACGGGGAAGCACCGGTTCTCTGTGTGGGGGAATCAGGAGTGATCAACTCAGGGTGAAGCCCTTCGAGTGAGCGCAACTTTTTTATCATCATGTCGTATTCATAATCGCTGATGAGTGGTGCGTCCATCACATGATAGCGATAATTATGATAATTGATCTCTTGTTGAAGTTTTTTGATCTCTGCCTTTACGTTTAGATCTGCCATACTCACCTGCCTTTCACGAAATTATAGCTTTAATTAACAGCAGGTAAACAAGGATTGTGCAAAAGATTGTATAATCCTAAGAGAAAAAACGGCATTCCATTTCGGAGGTACTCATGAAAGCTGTTGCATTTATCGGCGCCGGGCTGCTTATTCTATTTGGAGCCCTGATGGCGATTGCTGCTACCGATCCTTATAACGGCCAGATCGGTTGGCTGCCAGTTGGTCTGGTTTTGATTGCTGCCGGCTTGGTCATCGTCTTCTTTGCAGCCAGAAGAAAACCCGTGGATCCCACCACCAACGTTACATTGAAAGTTGACCTTCCGGGCAACGTAGCAATGGATGCCATGAAATGCAAATCCTGCGGCGGCGTATTGACCTCAGAAAACGTCAGCATGGTCCAGGGAGCGCCCATGGTCACTTGTCCGTATTGCCACACTGTCTATCAACTAACCGAAGAACCCAAATGGTAATCTCCTTTATAAAACGGGAGGGTTGCAAATGAGATTCCTTAGATATACCTGCGTATTTTTGATCTTGATCCTTCTTGCGGGAAACGTTAATGCGGTTTACGCCCAGGATTATCGTTTTCAGGTTCCCGAACAGAGTGTCGTGGTTTATGTCAACACAGACGGGTCGATCAATATCGATTACACAATGACCTTTTTGAATGACTCTGGTGCTCACGCCATTGATATCGTGGATATCGGTTTGCCGAATTATCAATACGAATTGAAAGATATCTCTGCTGAGATCGACGGTGTGCCCATTACCAGGATCACTCATTCTGATGTTGTTTCCCCGGGAATATCGCTTTACCTTGAAAACTCTGAGATCCCTGCCGGCGGAACTGGCACCGTGCGCGCCTATATTCAGAATGTAAAAGAAGTGATCTACCCGGCAACACAGACAGAAAGCGAAGATTACGCCAGTCTGCTCTTTTCGCCCAACTCGTATGACAGCGCTTATTGCTATGGCGACACCAATTACCAGTTCACCATCCTTTTACCTGCAGGCATTCCTGATGGTGAAGCGCGGCATTTCATCCCCGAAAATTGGCCCAGCTCAGACGCGCCTGAATCAATGATCACCGAAGAAGGGCAAATCTTTTATACCTGGGTGTCAGAGCAAGCCAATACTTACACGCAGTATTATTTTGGGGCAAGCTTTCCTTCACGTTACCTTGCTGAAGGTGCCGTTGTTCAGGAAGCCTATGTACCACCCTCTTCTTCCGGCCGCAATAACGTAAGCTTTGACCTCGATAATTTATGTCCTTTCATCTTTTGTCTTGGATTCGGCGGATTCATCGTTCTGATCATCTATTCGGCTACTGTGGGTGCCAAAAAACGAAAGATGAAATACCTGCCTCCCAAAATTCTGATCGAGGGTCACGGCGTAAAACGCGGTTTAACCGCAGTAGAAGCTGCCGTGCTCATGGAACAACCGATGGACAAGATCTTTACCATGATCCTGTTCGGATTACTTAAAAAGAATGCAGGCGAGGTAATGAATAAAGATCCGCTCGACATTAAACCCGCCGATCCGTTACCTGCAGATCTTTACGGCTATGAGACCGATTTTCTCAAGGCTTTTTCTGAGAAAGCCTCGGCTCCTCGCAAAAAACTTCTGCAAACGGTGATGGTGAATTTGATCAAGAGTGTCGGTGAGAAGATGAAAGGTTTCAGCCGTAAAGAGACACTCGCGTTTTATGAAGACATTATGAAACGCGCCTGGTCTCAGGTGGAGGCTGCTGCCACTCCGGAAGTTAAAGCGCAGGTCTATGAAGAAAACATGGATTGGACGATGCTGGATAAGAAATACGAAAACCGCACACAAGATGTCTTTAGCGGTCCGATGGTGATCCCGGCGCCTTCCTGGTGGTGGCGATACGATCCAACCTTTGCCAGACCCGCTGCCACTACACTGCCTACGGCATCGGTAAGGCCCAGCACTCCGACCATTGGCGGTGGACAGACTGTTTCCATGCCGACCCTGCCTGGTTCAGCATTTGCGGCCTCGGTGGTTGGCAGTGTATCAAACTTCTCTTCTAAAGTGATGGGCGGACTTTCCGGATTTACAGGCGGTGTGACGAATATCACCAATCCTCCTCCGCCGCCATCCACGTATCGAAGCTCTGGCGGTGGATTCAAAGGCGGCGGCGGTGGACACTCCTGTGCTTGCGCTTGCGCGTGTGCCGGATGTGCCTGTGCTTGTGCCGGCGGCGGCCGATAGACCCGAACATCTCATGGGTATATTTGAACGATTATCTTCAATCAACAGAACCACACCAGCAGTAAGCATCCCTGCTGCTGGTGTGTACCATTTTTTACGTGAAGATACAACAGAAAAGTCCAGAATCCATTTACGTATCGATCCGGATGGTTCCGGAATCTTACTTGTAAACGCCAGCAAGGTATTTCAATTGAACCCAACGGCGACAACCATGATGTATCTGGCGTTACGTAAAGTCCCCACGGAACAAGCCGTGAGGACACTGCGGTCCCGTTATGATGCTTCAAAGACGGCCCTGGCAGGGGATTATTCAACCATCCAGGATCAACTGTCAGCTCTCATCTCCGATCAAGTGTGTCCGATATGCGAGCTAGATCTTGAAACGACCATGCCCTTCAGTGCTCGTCCATCTGCCCCGTATCGTATGGATCTGGCGCTGACCTACCGCTGTAATAACGCCTGCGCCCATTGTTATAACGCCCGCTCCCGCAACTATCCCGAACTAACCACTGAGCAATGGAAATCCATCCTTGATGGTTTATGGAAGATCGGTATTCCGCACATTGTCTTTACAGGTGGTGAGCCTACGCTGCGTGAAGACCTTCCTGAACTGATCAAGCATGCTGAATCGAACGGTCAGATCACCGGAATCAACACCAATGGACGTAAACTAAAAGACCCTGCCTATTTACAATCCCTTTTGGATGCGGGCCTGGATCACGTTCAAATCACCTTTGAATCGCACATCCCGGAAATCCATGATCAAATGGTCTGTCATACAGGTGCGTGGAAAGAGACGCTCGCAGGACTTAAGAATGCACTAAACTCCCGTCTCTACTTGATGACCAATACGACGATGCTGACCCTCAACAAGCATTCCATTCCTGACACGTTGGAGTTTTTAGGAAATCTGGGCTTAAAAACCGTTGGCCTCAACGCTCTGATCTATTCAGGCCGCGGCGCAACCGTTGGTACAGGCCTTTCAGAAAGTGAGTTGCAGCCCCTACTTGAGACTGCCAACGAAATCACCAGAAAGCACAATCAACGCTTGATCTGGTATACCCCAACCCAATACTGCAATTTTGATCCTGTTAATTTGGGTTTAGGTGTGAAAGGATGTACAGCGGCTCTTTATAACATGTGTGTTGAACCAAACGGGGACGTGATCCCCTGCCAGTCTTACTATCAGTCTTTGGGTAATTTCTTAAGTGAGCCTTGGGAAAATATCTGGAACCATGAGATTTGTATCTCGTTACGAGAACGCCACAATCTCCCAAAAAAATGTCATGATTGTTCGCTGCTTCTCGAATGCGGCGGGGGGTGTCCACTCGCTGCCAATCAGTAAATGCTATCAATTTTCCGGAGGGTAAAATGAAAGCCAGGATCAATACATTCATAAACAACATCGTGTTTACTCCCAAACCGTTACCGGCGGGTAATTATCAGGCAATTCTAAAATTGGACACCGGCCCTTCTTACAGACTTCATCTCAGAATCGATGAGAAGGGAACGGGTATTTTAATTTTGAATGCAAGCACCATTCTTCATCTTAACCCTACGGCTGTGGAATTTGCTTATCACCTGATCAAACAAACCCCCTTAGAGATGGTGATCGTCGAGGTTATGAAACGTTATCAAGTGACCACAGAGGTTGCGCAGCAGGATTTTGAAGATTTCAAGGAACGCCTGGAGACTTTGGTAAAAACTCCTGATCTTGATCCTGAAACCTTCCTTGATATGGAACGTGTGGCCATCAACGATGAAAACGTGACAGCCCCCATGCGCCTGGATTGCGCTCTCACCTATGCGGTTACTGATGAATCCGCGGCCGTTTATGCCCCTGTGGAGCGAGTAAAACAAGTTTTGGGGACGGAAGAATGGAAACAAATATTAAAAAATTCCTGGGATGCCGGTATTCCCCATGTGGTATTTACGGGCGGCGAACCTACCCTCAGGCCTGATGTGGCAGAATTGATCAAGTTTACCGAAGAGCTGGGACAAGTATGTGGTTTGATCACAGATGGACATAAATTGTCTTCAGCAGAATATTTGAAGGAAATCTTGCAAGCCGGTCTCGACCATCTTATGATCGTCCTTAATCCTGACAACGAAGAATCCTGGAAGTCCATCCAGAGCGTGATCCGAGAGGATATTTTTCTCACCGTCCATCTTACAGTAACCAGTGCCAATAAAAACCAGTTTAACAGTATCCTGCAAAGGCTTTCCGGCCTGGAGGTCAAATCCCTGTCCATCAGCGCTCACTCCGAAGAGATATGGAAGATACTTCCGCAATTTACCCAAAAGGCAGTTGAAAATGGTTTTTCGCTGGTTTGGGATTTGCCGGTACCTTATTCGTCCCTGAATCCGATCGCTCTCGAATTGGAGCAAGGTGAGATCCGATCGGAAGGGGCTGGATCTGCATGGTTATATGTCGAACCCGATGGGGATGTGTTATCCGGGCAAGGAAAAGAAGCCGTTTTGGGTAATTTCTTGAATGACCCCTGGCAAAGGATTTGGGCTCAGGCCAAAATAGCGCGTCATGGATAGTCAAAAATGGCATGAACGTTTCGTGGTTCAGGCTCAATGGACAAAAAATTTACGCGAGTTTCTTTACCAACAAACCGGCCTGAATCCACAAACCAGGGTTCTTGAGGTTGGCTGTGGGACTGGTGCGATCATTTCTGACCTGAATGAACACCTGGAAAGATCAGCCTGCGGCATTGATATCCATTTTGATCATTTAAGAACAGCAGCGAGAAATACCCCTGCGTATAATTTTGCGTGCACGGATGCATACCAATTACCTTTTTCTGATGACTCCTTTGACTTTGTGGTCTGCCATTATTTTTTACTTTGGATCAAGGAACCGTTAAAGGTATTGACTGAAATTTATCGCGTTCTTTCTCACGGCGGGACCTTCATTGCATTTGCCGAACCTGATCATCTTGGCAGGATCGATGCGCCTGAAGAATTCTGGGAAATCGCAGCCGCTCAAACCAAATCTTTAATCCAACAGGGTGCAAATCCCATGATGGGCAGGCTTCTGCCAGCCTTATTGAATCAAGCCGGATTCAGTGACGTCCAATTTGGCGTTTCCGGTTTTCAGCAACCATCAAAATTGCTTCCTGCCTGGCTGGATTCAGAGTGGATGTTGATTAAAGAAGACCTGCGGGATCGTATTGATCCATTGGAATTTGAGCGATTACGAATAGCTGACCTTCATTCACGTGAGAATGGATCAAGGGTGATGTGGATCCCAACTTTTTACGCTTTTGGTAATAAATAGATAACAAATCAATTAGTTTTTAAGTCAAATGTCACTACCCCAAATTCCATAATGCGAATAAAATTCACGCCAGATCAGAAAACACATTGCAGCACACAATACACTGTTTTCTGATCTTTTTGTTTAAATGATCCAGGCAATAGTATTGTCAAATCGAAAGAAGGCGACTATAATTCAGCACGTTGTTCGGGGCGTGGCGCAGCCCGGCTAGCGCGCTTGCATGGGGTGCAAGAGGTCGGAGGTTCAAATCCTCTCGCCCCGACCA
>CAZNAF010000078.1:0-9582 GCA_964570925.1 uncultured Anaerolinea sp. | reverse complement strand
TGGTCATCGTCATTGACGAACTGGCCGACCTGATGATGCTGGCTCCTGATGAGACCGAGCGCTGCATCACCCGCCTGGCCCAGCTGGCCCGCGCCACAGGCATCCATCTCATCATCGCCACCCAGCGTCCCTCGGTGGACGTGGTGACCGGCCTGATCAAGGCCAACTTCCCCGCCCGGGTGGCCTTCATGGTGGCCTCCAACATGGATAGCCGCGTCATCCTTGACACCACCGGCGCTGAAAAACTGCTCGGCAAGGGTGATATGCTCTATCAGGCCCCCGACGCGCCGGCTGCCGTGAGGTTGCAGGGCGTGTATGTATCTGACCCTGAAATTCAACGCCTCGTGGATGCCTGGCGTATCATTGCCATGAATCACAACACTGAAGGCGAAGAGGGATTTTCAGATATGGCCATTGATTTTTACCGCCCTGGCACGCCCCTCAAACAGGGCGAACTTTTCGGTGAGGACGGCCAGCACATCGACCCTTTGCTCGAGGACGCCATGGAGATCGTGCGCCGCGAACACAAGGCCAGCATCTCCATGCTGCAGCGCAAGATGCGCGTCGGCTACACCCGCGCCGCCCGACTGGTGGATACCCTCGAAGAGCAGGGTATCATTGGTCCGCAGCAACACGGCTCGCAGGTACGTGAAGTGCTCGATTATGGAGACGTTTCTCCGGTTGCGGAACCTTCGGAAGAGGAAGAGGGCTGAAAAGGATCCTCCCACTTATAAAAAAATCCCCCTTGCATACTATTTGCAGGGGGGATATGTTTTTGTCTATCAGCTGAGTATTTGTGAGACCGCTTCTCTGAAGCATTGCGTGTGATAATCGATCTCCTTCTCCGTCACGTCCGGGGCGATGAGGGCCATATTATGGAAGGGGGTCATGAGGATGCCGCGGTTGAGCGCCGCCAGGTGCATGTAGCGGTCGAGTTCGGCGTCCACCGCTGCTTCTGCGTCCCCGCCGTTCTTGGGCAGTGCCTCGCAGAACCAGTATTCCGCGCGGCAGCCCAGGCGGTTGATGACCCAGGGCAGCCCAAATTCTTTGATCACCTGCTGCACACCGTCGGTAAAGCGCACGGCTAGCGGGATGGTATGAGCAAAGGACTCTTTATTCAGGGCGTTTTCGAGCGTGGCGCGCATGGCCGCCAGGGAGAGCGCGTTTCCGGCCAGGGTGCCGCCAATACCGCCTATATCTGATTCGTCCACCTTGATGCTCTTTGAGACAAGTTGTCCGACTTCTTCCGAGAGGCCGTACACCGCGGCAGGGATGCCGCTGCCGATGGTCTTGCCCACGGTGAGGATATCCGGTTCAAGGCCGGCCTCGCCCGTGTAACCGCCCGGCCCGGCGCACATGGTGTGCGTCTCGTCGATCACCAGCAGGGTGCCATATTTTTTGGTAAGCGTGCGTAAGGCTTCGTGGTAACCGGGTTCGGGATGAATGATACCGATGTTGGTCATCACCGGCTCTGCCAGCACACAAGCCATGTCCCCGGGGGCGAGGGCTTGTTCGAGCGCCGGGATGTTGTTCCAGGGCACCACACGGGTGGTGACCACCGGGTTGACTTGCGGGCCGATCGCTCCCGGCCGCGGACCTGGGATGCCGTCGTTGATGGTGATGAAGGTTTCATCTACCGAGCCGTGATAGCAGTAATCGAAAACCAGCACGTAGGGTCTTTTGGTGATGTGACGCGCCAGGCGCAAGACAAAGCGGTTGGCGTCCGTGGCGGTGAGGGTGGTCTGCCAGTATTTCAATCCGAATCGGCGCTGCAGTTCCTCGCCCACCCAGATCGCGTCTTCGGTGGGCAGCATGAAGGTGATGCCTTTTTGCAGTTGTTCGGCGATCATCTTCATTGGCACGTCAGGAGAGTGACCGACCATGGCCCCCGTATCGCCCAGGCAGAAATCAATATACTGCCTGCCATCCGCGCACTTGAAGGTTGCGCCTTTGGCTTCACTCACAAACAAGGGGAATCCGCCCGCCCAGCGTACCATCCAGTTCATCGGCACGCCGTCCAGCAGACAGCCTTTGGCCCTTTCATAATGCTCATGACACTTGGCGTGATCACTGGCGAAACGTTCAATTTCCTGTTGCAGCACGCTCTGAAGTTTCTTGCGGTCCACCTGTCTCATAGTCAGCCTCTCCTTGGAATTTTATTGGTCTAATAAACACATTTTCTATTATTGTACAAAAATACTCGAAAAATAAAATCACCAAAACATCTGGAAAAGGTCTTGACCAGGCTGGTTGCTGAATTCGTTTTATTTGCCTCATCGGTTGGTTTTCTAAGTAACAACCGGATTGTTTTTTTGAGGAATTGGGTACATAATAAATCATTCTCGGAGTCTTTTTAAGGGAGGCAATCATGCGTAAATGGAAATTATTTACTTTATCCTTTGTCATTATCTTCACACTGCTTGGATGTAGTTTGATCCCTCAAGGCGTGCAGAACCTGTTTGCCACCAAAACCCCCACGGCGACCGCAACCCCCACCAGCACTCCCACGCCGACCGCCACCCCTCTACCGCCGCTCACGTTATACCCCTGTGCGTTCAATGAGGAATGCCCTGAAGCAACCCACATAAGTTCGTTTATCAATGGGTCGGTTGACTACGGTTCAACGTACGATCTGCAAATTCCATATGACCAACCTCTGCTGATCACCGCAAGTTGGATTGCAATGGATCAGAACTTCCTTAGAGAAAACCTCACCCACATGAAATGGTTTTTCTTGATCGATGGGAGAGACTATACTAATGAGTACTGGCCAGCGGACGGTTATATAACATTTGACGATGATCCTTATAACGACTATCCGGGCAAGTGGCTGGGAGTGGAAACTTCGGGTTGGAAGATCGGAGAACCCCACACCATCCATATTGGCTTCACCGCCGATGATTATCTGAACGACGGCTGGAGTACCTCTGACCCAGGGACTTATGTGATCGTTTTTAACCTGACCCCGGCCAAATTACCTACAGCCACGCCCACACAGACGATCACACCCACGGCCACACCCACCCTGACCTTTACCCCCCGTCCCACGGCCGTACCTTACACCAAGACCCCCAAACCCACGTTGGCGCCGACCAGCCCCCCCTGTGAGATCAATGCCCATGTGGACATTGAAAACACTACCGGTGGGTATGTGACCCTCGATCTGTCCGGCCCGATGAAATATCATTTCGAGATCGCGCCCGGCAACACAACCCTGAATGTTTGTACTGGCAGTTATACTTATAAAGCTTGGGGTTGCGGCGGCGCTTACGATACCGGCACGATAGACAGCAATACCGCGCACGAATTTTATTGCCAGTAAACTGGTTTCATTTTAAAGAAACGCAACCTTGTACTCATTGGGTTGAATACTGCAAAGCCGTATGGCTTCCGGTATAATATCTCCTATGATAAAAAAGATCTCTTTGGGCAGATTTTTGTGGATCAGCGCCGGGCTGACTTTGGTTGTCCTTGGCACCATCGGCATTTTCCTTCCGCTGCTGCCTACAACCATCCTCTACATCCTTGCCGCGGGCGCTTTCGCCAAAAGCTCAGACCGGCTGCATCACTGGATCATGGACCACCCCATCATCGGCCGAATGATCCGTAATTATCGGCTTTATCGCGCGATTGACCTGCGCACCAAGCTTGTTTCCATCGCTACCCTTTGGCTGACGATCGGCGCGTCGGCGATTTTCGCCGTGCAAAATTGGTGGGTGAGGGGGCTGCTGGGGCTCATCGCCTTTGGCGTGACCTGGCATTTGCTGGCACTGAAGACCCTTACCCCGCAAATGGCAGCCGAGATCGCCCGCCGTGAAGCCGAAGAAAACTCTTCCCGCGGGCAGGATTCGACGGCCTCATCCGCCCTTCATGCGCAGTGATCATTTTTGGGGAAAACACCAGCAACGTTACACATTTAAAAATACGTTTTGCCATGTGTTTGAACGTGTTTTAGAGAAAGCACGCATTTTTAATTTATCCTGTTTTTATTGTTTTGAGTCACTGGATACGTCAAAATAGTCTTGGACCTATCTTGTTTTGACGGAATCATACACATGCGCACAATCGACGCCCAAACCATCATTCTCATTTTGGCGGTCATCATCAGTGTTTTTTTCACCTTCCTTTTATGGCGCAGGGTGGGCAACTCGCGCATTCGTTTTGTTTTCTTTTTGATGGTTTCCATCAGCTTGTGGTGTCTGGCGGCTCTGGCTGAAAACGTTGTAACGGAGTATTCCCAAAAGATCTTTTGGTCCAAAATGTCGTATTTCGGCATCATTAGTGTGCCCCCATTATGGTTCCTCTTTTCTGAGAGCTTCACTAAAAAACAGACCTGGAGCCGCCTGCCAAAAGCATTTTTATTGTGGTTGATACCGCTGGCCACTCTAGGGCTGGTGTTGACCAATGAATCTCATCATTTGATCTGGACGGACGTGGTTCCTTCCAGTGGATCTTCAAATGCCTACCTTATCTATCATCACGGCATCTTCTTCTGGGTCTATACAGCCTATTCCTATTGCCTAATCTTCTTTTCAAGTATCTGGTTGATCAAAATGGCCCTGACCAGCCGCCAGTTGTATAAAATGCAGGTTTACTTGCTGCTGATCGGGGCGCTCGTGCCCTGGGTGGGGAACATGCTTTATTTGACCAAATGGCTGAGGGATTTCGGGGTCGATTTCACCCCCGTTTCCTTTGCTATTTCGGGGGTGTTTTTCGCTATCGGATTCTACCGTTTTCGCATGTTTGATCTCATCCCCATTGCCCGCGAGGTCATCTACGACCGCATTAATGATGCCATCATCGTCGCCACCGAGGATGGAGAAGTGGTGGACCTGAACACTTCAGCCATCCAGTTACTTGGTGAGGAATCACCGCAACGGATCGGTAAATCCATCTTTGAGATTGGCGGCTTTTGGGGACGGTATTTTCAAGAGAACTGGCAGACCATCGGGAAGGAGAATGTGGCACACCTGGATCAGGATACCTGGTATCAGGTCAGGGTCTCTGATTTCAACGCCAGGGGCAACACGGGATTTGGCCGCATCATCATGCTGCAGGATATCTCGCACAGCAAGGTGGTCGAGGAGAGCCTGAAATTTAGAGACGCATTCGAGAAGGAGATCATCGATCTTTCGGCGGGTTTTGTTAATTTTTCTGTCGATGAAATCGATACTCTCTTTGACCGCAGTTTGGAGCGTATCGGCCGCTTCTGCGCCGTGGATCGATCTTATATTTTCCAGTTTAGTTCTGACATGAAGCAGATGTCAAATACGCACGAATGGGCGGCCGAGGGCATCCCCCCTGAAAAGGATAACCTGCAGGATATCCCTTGTGAAATATTTCCCGCCTGGATGACGGCAATTAAAAATCTGGAAAGCATCCATATCCCCGATGTCAATAATCTGGGCCATGAATGGCAAGCTGAAAAGGACATCCTTCAGCCTCAAGGGATCTTGTCACTTCTGGTCATTCCCATTTCCTTTGAAAAAAAGGTGCTGGGCTATGTCGGGTTTGATTCCGTCAAAGCGCACCGAATCTGGCGTGACGAGGAGATCCAGCTGCTGCAGGTGCTGGCAGACCTCTTTGCCGGCGCGATCATTCACAAGAATGCCGAATTGATGTTGTTTGAAACGAACCAGATGATGCAATCCTCCATGGAAAGGGCCAACCAGATGGCCGTCGAGGCTGAGGTGGCAAACCTGGCGAAAAGCCAGTTTTTGGCCAACATGAGCCACGAGATCCGTACTCCCATGAACGGCGTCATCGGCATGACCAACCTTCTGTTGAACACGGACCTGACCTCTGAACAACGCCATTTTGCCAACTCCATCCGCATCAGCGCGGATTCTCTGCTGGAGATCATCAACGACATACTTGATTTTTCAAAGATTGAAGCCGGCAAACTTGAGATCGTAAAAACCCTGGTCAACCTGCCTAAATTGATCGAAAAAGTGATCGGCAATTTTGTCTTCACAGCGGTTGAAAAGGGCCTGGAATTGTACGCGTACGTGGACCCCCAAATGCCTGAGATCGTCATGGGGGACCCCACGCGAATCGGGCAGATCCTTACCAACCTGATCGGTAACGCCCTGAAATTCACCCACCAGGGATTTGTCTACGTTGAAGTGACCAAGCTTGAAATTCTTCACAATCAGGTTTCTGCTCGCTTTATGGTAAAAGACACCGGCATCGGCATCAAGAAAGAAAAACTCGGCCAGCTTTTCCAGCCTTTTACCCAGTTGGATTCCTCCACCACACGGAATTACGGCGGCACCGGTCTGGGATTGTCAATTTCAAAAAAACTCGCGGACATGATGGGCGGAGAGATCTATGTGAACAGTGAAGAAGGCTCCTTCTCGGAGTTCAATGTGGAGCTGACCTTCGAATTGGTCGAACAACCATCGCGGACAAGCCGTACACAAGACCTGGCCGTTTCGCGGACCTTGCTTGCCATCGCCACCATCGAGGGGCAGCACGTCCTCCCCCGCTTGCTGGAGGAGTTTTCAGGCGAGGTGATAAAGACGACACACGAAAATATCATTAAAGAGCTTCGTCGTGCTGAAAAAGAAAAACAAAAAATCGAGCGCATTGTCCTGGATATCCTCCCCGGGACGGATGACCAGCCTGTCTTGCACCAGATCAGAAGCCTGAAAGCTTATCAGCAAACCCCCATCGTGATGGTTTGCGACATTACATCCTCTTCAAAAAAGGAGTTGCAGCAGCTGCCCTCAGGTTTGGTGGTCTTGCACAAGCCGGTCATGCGCCACAATCTGGTGGCAGCTTTGCGAAAACTGACATCTCGCGAAGATTATGCAGAGCAATCCGTCCAGAATGTGGCTCAAGAGAAAATTAACGGAATTGATAAAACCGCCTCAGTATTTAGAGTTTTGGTGGCCGAAGACAATCTCATCAATCAGGACGTGGTCAAGACCATCCTCGAAAAGAACGGCCACACCGTGGACCTCGTAGGCAGCGGGAAGGGTGCGTTGGCAGCCCTGCGTGAAAAACAATTCGACCTGGTGCTCATGGATATCCAGATGCCCGAAATGGACGGTATCACCGCCACGCGCGAGATCAGAAAGGGTCTGCAGGGGACGAAAAACCCCGACATTCCCATCCTGGCGCTGACGGCCAACGTCATGCCGGGCAACACCGAGCATTACCTGCGGGTTGGCATGAACGATTCCATCACCAAGCCCATCAACCAGAGTGAATTGCTCGCAAAAATTCTCACCTGGGGCGGAAAAAACAAAGTCTCGGCTCCGGTGGTTGAGCAAGTGGAAAAGACGAAGGGGAGATCAAGTGAAAGCCCTGTAACACAGGTGATCGACTTTAACGGATTGCTGGCCAGGGTGGTGAACGATCCTTCCGTGGCGTTACGCTTGCTGGGGAAAATGGAACAAAAAATTGACGCCGATGTGGCTGAAATTGAAAAAGCTATTGAGGAAAGGGAAGGCGCCCAGGTGGAATTTTTGGCGCACCGCTTGAAGAGTGGCGCGGGGAACCTTTCCGCGGAGCCGTTGCGTGCCGCGCTGGCCCGTTTGGAATCCCTGGGCAGGGCGGAAGATTGGGAGGCGATCCAGCAATGTTTTGATACTGTTCGCAAGGAATCCGACTTATTTAAAAAGGAAGCCTCTGAGATCATTCGTGAAAAAACAAGCGGAGAGTGAGCATGAAAATATTAGTGGTGGAAGATGATGAGATCGCCCAGGGCGTGTTGGAATCCATTCTGGTAAAGCATGGACATGAGGTCTTGTTGGCCGGCAATGGCAGGGAAGCCCTTGAGGTTCTCGCGCGGGAAAGTGCCTCCATTGCCATTGTGGACTGGAACATGCCTGTGATGAACGGCATCGAACTGACCCATACCTTGCGTTCATCCGCAGATCTGAATTACGTCTACATCATCATGCTTACCTCACGAAATGCCAAAGAGGACCTCCTGGAAGGCCTCACAGCGGGGGTGAACGACTTTATTACCAAACCGATCGAACCTACCGAGCTTTTTTTGCGCATCAAAAACGCCGGTCAGATCCTCGAGTTCGAGACCACCACCCTGGCATTGTTCAGTCTGGCCAAGCTGGCCGAATCGAAAGACACCGACACCGGCAATCACCTCGAACGCATCCGCCTGTACGCAAAAATTCTCGGTCAGGAAGTATGCCGTCTAAAAGAAGACTTGTGTAAAAAGCCGCAAATACCTGAAATGCTCTATCTCACCAGCCCGTTGCACGACATCGGCAAGGTCGGCATCCCCGATATGGTGTTGTTGAAACCGGGCAGCCTGAGCGACCAGGAATGGGAACTGATGAAGTCGCACCCCGAGATCGGCGCCCGCACCCTGGATGAGGTGCTGCAGAAATTCCCCAACGCGGAGTATTTGCGCGTCGCCCGTGACATCGCCTGGTGCCATCACGAACGCTGGGATGGCAGCGGGTACCCGCGCGGTTTGAAGGGCGCTGAGATCCCCATCGAAGCGCACATCGTTTCGCTTGCTGATGTTTATGATGCCGTCACCATGAAACGGGTGTACAAGAACGCCCTGCCGCATGACATTGCCAGGGGCATCATCACCGGGGGCAGCGGCACCCAGTTTGATCCAGAGCTTGTGCAAGCCTTTTTGAACGTGGAGGAACGTTTTGCCGAGATCCGGCACATGTACGACGACTAGGGGTAATTGAAGGGAATGTTTAAATAGCGGGGGTCATCCGGCGGATGGGTCTGAGCTCAGCTTGTCCTCAAGAAATTCCCTCGCTTTGGCGAGTCTATCACGCAGGTTGTCGATGTTGTAAGGTTTTAAAATGTAATCATTCGCTTTGGCGCCGATCGCCCTTTGTACGCTCACCTGGTCTCCCACAGAAGTTAACAAGATCACATACACGTTTTTCAATTCGTCGTGGCTGCGGATGTTACGCAAGGTCACCAGCCCGTCCATTACAGGCATTTTCCAGTCCAGCAGCACGATGGGGGGCGGGGAAGGTTGCAACAGCACATCCAGGGCTTCCTTGCCGTTTTCAACCGCCGTCACCTCGTATTCCCACTTTTTCAGGGTTTCAACCAGGATCTCGCGCGTGATCTCTTCATCTTCTGCAACCAAAATTTTCATCGTCACTCGTCTTTTGCCTCTGTTGGAAGATTCCACCCGGCAGCCATCGCCCCGCGTGGATTGGATTAATCATACAAAAGAACCTCGCTTTTGTAAACAATTAATGTTCCTGCCTTCAATTACCAATCCCGTGGATCTGATCTTTCGATCCCCGGGATCTACCCTCCACCAACTGCCCTCCACCAATCCCGGGAATCTATTTTTTGATTCCCGGGATCTGCCCTTAACCAACAACCTGTATCAAATCCCGTGGATCTGCCATTCACCAACTGCCCTCCACCAATCCCGGGGATCTGTTCTTTCGATCCCCGGGATCTGCCCTTAACCAACTACCTGTATCCAATCCCGTGGACCTGTTCCTTCGATTCCCGGGATCTGCCTTTAACCAACCACCTGTATCCAATCCCGTGGATCTGATCTTTCTATCCCCGGGATCTGCCCTTGACTAATTGCCTTTGTCCACTCCCGGGATCTGTCCT
>CAZNAF010000077.1:0-9782 GCA_964570925.1 uncultured Anaerolinea sp. | reverse complement strand
CTCATCGAACCAGCCGGGAGCGGGTTGGCGCTCAACCGCCGGGCGACCTCGATGGCAGTCACCACGCCCGCGGCGTCGTCGTTGGCCTGGTTGGGATGGCAAACATGCGCCATGACGAAGATCTCGCCGGCCGAAGCGGCCGCGCCGCCCTGCGGGTGCACCACGGCCGTGGCCACCTTGAATCCACCCTGCGCGGGATCAGTATTGAACTCCACGTTGATGACCGCGTGATATTTCTTGTCTCGCGGCAACGTGTCGAACTGGTTCTTGGAAAGGCAGAATCCCCAATCGCGGTCGTAGTATTTGAACTTCCAGGGGATGGTGTGCGGTCTTTCCTTGTTGTAGTAGAGATGTGGTTCCAGTTCCTCCCAGGAGAGCACCTTGTCGGTCGGCAGGGAGTAAGAAAGCAGGTGCAGGTTGTTGTCTTTGAAATCGACCACCTTTTGGCCGTCTTCGGTTTCGAGGTAGGCTTGATGCACGATATAACGTTCGGGCACGTACCAGGTCCAGACCGGGGTAAGCGGTTTATAGGTTTCGATGGTGTAATTGGCCGATTCAGGCAGGTAAGAGCCGATGATGTTCAAGGCTTCGTCCATCCCGTCTGAGGCCAGAGTGCGGTGCAGAGGAATGATCTCGGCTAATATGTCTTTCAGGGAAGATACAGGTTTCATAGGGGGGATCCAGTCTTTCGCCCGTTCAGGCGATTCAAGAATATAGGTCAAGCCGGGGCCGGGGTGATCCAGCATGGCTTTTAAGGCGACCTCAAAGGTCTTGTTGGCGTCCAACAGCCTGGTGTCGCAGGAACCGATCATGCGTCTCGCGGCCACTTCCTTGTCGAGAACGGCGCCGATGGGTTCGAAATCGAGCACCACGCCGCGTTCCACGTCGCGCACGAACATGGTGTAGGTCATTTCGTGCGGCCTGCCCTGCAGGTCAACGGCCGTACCCTTGAACTCCTTGAGGTAGCGGTAATCCACCGCGGCGGCCTGTTCGCAGTGATGTAAGAACGTGAAAGATTTGCTGAAGGGCAACCCCAGCACGAGGATCTTCGCCTGCCACTCACGCAGCTTCGAAAAAATCGTTGTCTCACCAAAACAATCCGTGGACTGGTGGGCGGCGGCTTCCGCAGCGTGTCTGCCGATGGCTGCCACCGAGTAGATGGCGTGAAAACTGCGCAAAGCGCGCGGGTCCTGTCTGACCAGTTCCGTCAAAACCCCCATTTGCGAAGGCGTGGTGCGGATATCCCAGGGGGTGCCCCTCAAAAAACCGTAATTGAAGGTTGGCATGATGAGCGTGCCTTCTGGCCCCAGCAGCTCGAGCAGGGCGTCAATGACCGTCTGCGGACCGCCTTCCACGCCGCCGGGACTGCGTCCCAAGGTGGAATAGGCGCTGTGCACGAAAATGGTGTCGCCCTTTTGCATGCCAAGCGCTTGAAATTCATCAATTAAATAGGATTTGGTGATCAATGCTCTCTCCCTCATCAGGTTCATCGGGTCTATTGTACCAAAGGATGACCGGCATATTTTTTCATTCTGGCTGGAACATGTAACCGGTTAACAGTCCCACCACGTAATCAGGGCGCTGCATGGCGCGGGCCTTGGCGGCGGCTTTTTCGTGGTCATAAGGCACCAGGATGATCTCGGTTTTCCAACCCGCGGGGGTTTGTTCGATCACCGCGTAGCGGGCGTGCGGAGACCCGTTTTCCACCACGAAGTAGCCCTGAGAGTCATCATCATAGGCGGGCAGCCCCACGCTGCCGGGGTTGATGAGGGTCGGTCCGTCCTCCAGGCAGATGTGTCGCGGCATGTGCGAGTGACCGCACAAGACCAGCGGTAGGCATACCTCACCCAGACTGGACTTGATCTCGGCAGGGGAGGACAACCTCACACGGCCGTTCTCGATGGTTTCCAGCAAATAGGATCGATCGTTCGTCGGCGAGCCGTGACAAAGCAAAAAGGTTTCATCCACCTCCAGGGTGGCAGGCAGGGCGGCCAGCCACTCGAGATGCCGTTTCTCGAGACCTTGAAATGCCTGGGCGTCTGATTTGGCCATCGTCTCAGGGCTGCGCTCCACCAGGTTGCGGTCGTGGTTGCCGCGGATGAAGGTCCAGTTTTGGCGCATGAGGAATTCCAGTGTCTCACGCGCCCACAAAGGACCCGAGATCAGGTCACCCAGACAAAAAACACGCTGGACCGCTCTGGCCTGCATATCCGCGATCACCTTTTCAAGCGCGGGCAGGTTGCCGTGAATGTCAGAGAGGATGGCGATTTTGGACATGGAACGGCCTCCAGGTGAAAAATATTATTGAAAGATCAGTGAGTTGGCGAAAATGTGAATGTTTTGCACCAGCTGGGCTGCCCCCAACCCCGCCACCAGAATCCATACAGCGATCCGCCATATCCTCTGTTGCCCTCCTTTGGGAGATAGAGCCAGTTTCTCCCGCAGCAGATCAGGCAGGTTGAAGGCGCTGCAAAAGAGCGGGATCAGGAAGGGCAGCAGGTACCAGGGGGATTTCACCTTTACCGTGGCGATCATATAGGTGCCGATCACCAGCAGCCAGTCAAACAGCGCCCAGGCAAAGTGCCTGCGTTCTTTGCCAAAAAGGCCCGCAATTGTGGAGACTGCCAGAAAGACCAGGGTAAGCGAAGAACCAAAAGTGGGAGCCATGAATGGCCACCAGGCACCCAGTCCGGTGCGGTAGATGCCTTCCGGGTCGGGACCTGCGACACCCTGTGCCAGCACACTTTGTCGGCGGGCAAATGTGTTCAACGCGGCGCCGATCTCACCCGGTGCGAACATGTAAGGGTTGGAAATAAAGGTGCCTGCCGTCATGACGAGGATGAAAAAGAGGGCCGCCAGCAATCCCCGGCGCAGCGTGAGGGTCTTCCTTTGCCATCCCATCCACAGCAGCACGGCGATGGACAAAAAGAAGAAACCGCCAAAGAGACGCGTGGCAATGGAAGCACCGCAAGCCAGGGCGGCGAAATAGAAATTCGCGCCGAAGCGCAGGCGATCCCGGTCCAGGTAATAAAGAGTCAGTGCGATGAAAAAAAGATTCACCCCATCGGGATGCCAGAAAGTGTAATTCAACCCGATCATCCCCGGCAGGGTCAGCAAGATCAGGTTCAACCCCAGGGAAGCCCACAGGTTCTTGAAACGCGTGGCCAGCCAGGTAAACAGGAAGCAGGATAACACGGCCGGCAGCACGTTGGCCAGCTGACGAACCAGCAGCATGTTCAATTGAAGGCGCTCCGCGAATCCCTCGCCGCCAAACCACTTGACCGGCAGGAGCACGAAGGCCGACCAGCCGTAGAAGGGAAAGCCGTAGATGTAATCGCCGTAGACGAGGAAGCGGTAAAGCGAATCTCCCAATCCCTCCCCGGCGGTGAGCATCTTGATCACGATCGGATACATGATGGATTCGTCCAGGTTGAGTTCCTGCATGCTGCCTGAATTGCGCAAATTAAGGGGGATGAAGAGCCCGAAATAAAGCAGCCCCAGCCCCAGGAGGACCCAGGTGGTCTGTTTTTGCGTCCTGGTCAGTCCCTGCCACGAAGGGAGGAAAGAAAAGAAACGCAGGGGAGCGAAATCAGCCGGTGTGCTTACGAGACGGGCGAAAAGATGGTAGCAAGTCCAAAGAGAAAAGGCCAGCCAGGCAGACGCGGCTGCCAGCGCCTGTGGAATGAGAATGGAAAAATTGATAAAAGCGATGCTGATGAATAAAGCCAGCCCCAGGAGTGAATAGCGCAAGACCCCATAGCGGCCGGGATTGCTGAAAAAGCTGCCCAAACGCTTGAAAAAGGAGGAGGAAAAGCCGCTTCGCCATCCGCTGTATAAAAGAACGGCCGCCAGCAGCAGGCCGGCGATCTGAAAAGCCACCACGGCCAGGCGCATTTTTGAAAGGCCCAACCAGAAAGCAGAATCAGGCTCTGAGGGACTGATCAGGGTGAGCGGGGTGGTCAGCAATCCCGCGAGAAGAATTGCCAACAGGTGGTTACGCAAAGAAATGGCAACAGGATTCATTTTCATGATGTCAGAGAGTATAGCACAAGTACATCCCTTGAAAAGACGATGTACTGATTCTCCGTTTCATCCTTGCAATTTGCACCAAAAATATCGTATGATATAGGTACGAATCAATACGTGATCATTGTGAAATCTGACGAAACGATCATATCCGCATGAACGGGGAGGCCGATGGAGTCATTCACGATCCGCTACAATGAAGAAGAGGGGATCATCGAGGCGCGCGTGTATTGCCAGTTTGACTGGAACCTCATCGAAGAATTAGCGCCAAAATTGGGGGAGATGGTGCTGGAAAAGGACTGTGATCTGATCTTTCTTGATTTCACGAATTCAGAAATTATTATGCCGACCCTGCGAATTTACAAGACCCCCGAAAAACTAGGCCTTGAATTCAGCAAGGCGGGCGTGAACGCGTGGAGTTTAAGGAGAGCCCTGTTGATCAAGCCCGGGCAAAAAGATTTTAATTTCCTAGAGGACGTGTCAGTCAACAGCGCGCAAACCGTACGCCTCTTTACAGATGAAGGTGACGCCAAGTCGTGGTTAAAAACCCCCGTCTCTGAGAAGTTATGATGAGTCAGGAAACCAAAAAGCGAGCAAGTTAGCTTCCGGTTCACGATGGGTTGAATTCATTCACGAATAAAAATCGCATTACAGCCCAAATGATCCATGCGGATTTGCATCCCATAGGATCGCCCGTCTCAGCCTGCGGTCTTTGATCTTTTCCTTTGCATCCCAAAAAAGAGAAGCGGAGAGATCGCGATCCAGACCAGGACGAGCACCCAAACGCGGCCGGCGAAGAGGTTGTAGTCGTGGAAGAGCTTTGCCCAGGCATGGCCCATGACGAAGTGTCCAAAGATAAATTCAAACAAAATGGTCATGAACAGCCAGGCCAAGCCCAGCCCGAGAGCCGACTTTCGAGAGGGCAGTTTCAACCAGCGCAGCACGAACCATACGTAAACGCCAAAAAAGAGGATGAAGCTGAGCGCCGACAACTGGTGAGCGGCAAGTTCGGGCAGGAAGGTCAGGTAAAAGGACTGACGCAGCAGGCCGTTGAGTATGGCGATGGGGATTCCGGGCAGCCAGGAAATGAAGGTTTTTAAGATCATGCCTGTTTCTTCCTCCAAATGAAGTTACCGCGAATGATACCATGCGATCCCTCCCTTACACAAAATATTTTGTAAATATCCGCCTACCTGATCCGTTCCGCCAGCCAGATGCCGATCTCATTGATACCGCGGATCAAGGGGGGCATTTTGCTGCCGGCCAGGATGGTCTGGATCGAACCGGCCGCAATGAAGAGCAGCAAGATCGCCGCGTACCAGAGCGGCACATACCCGAGGTGGAGTGCGCGGAGGATCAGGAAGGAACCGTAGGGGATCAACAGGAAGGCAGCTGTGAACACACCCGGGGCGGTCTGTTTGAAAAAGAAGGTCCAATAGACGTGCTGCAGGGAGTTTTGGATCAAGATCGCGACGGCGGGCAGAAAGATCCAGGCGGCCAAAGCCGGCTGACCGGGGAGTGTGGCAGCCAGGATCCAGGTCAGGCCGATCAGGCACACGCAGAAGATCCACATGCGCGCGCTCCGGTCTGTGGCGGCGGGGGGCAGCCCTACAAAGTGCTTCCGCTCGAACCGGTCGATGTTCCATTCTTCAAACTCGTGCAGCACAAAAATGAAGAAGAAGATCCACAGCAGGGTCAAAAAATTGACCTGGTTAAACAAAGTCATTAGGTTGTTCATTGTAATCCATCCTTTCCAATCATCCAGCCAGAATCCGAACCGTTCGCGGCCTGTAACCCGCGAACCTGACTGATGGTAGCAGATGGATGGAAGAGATGCGTTAACCCAGGTTAATATTTTTTCGAATTCGTGAAAGGGCCACGTTCGTCACACCCAGGTAAGAGGCGATGTGATACTGCGGGACGCGTTCCGCCAGGCCGGGAAACTCCTTGAGGAACCTGCGGTAACGCGTTTCAAGGGAATCGAGCAGCAATTCCTTCTCGCGCGCCTCCTTGACGATGGCCAGGTTTTCGGCGTTCCTGCGCCCGAGCCTCTCCCAGCAGGCATGGCGCTCGTACAGGTCGCGCAGCAAACGATTGGGCAGCACCAGCGTTCGGGTCTTTTCAAGCGCTTGCACAAAAAAGCCGCAGGGGGCTTGCAGCACCAGTGAATGGAAGGATCCGGCGTAGCCGCCCTCCATGGCGAAGCCCTTGTTGAACTCCTTGCCGTCCAGGGTGGAATAAAAGAGCCTGACCAGCCCGGAAAGGATGAAGTAAAAATTCATCGCCTCTTCGCCGGCCTGGACCAGGTATTCTTTTTTCGCGAAGACGCGCTCCGTGAGGTGGGGAGTCACAAAGTCCAGTTCGCTTGCGGGAATGTTGACCCCGACCTCGGCGGCGGACTTTCTGAGCTTTTCAACGCTCACAGGGCTGGCATTTTGAGCTGAGGATCGTATGGACATGTAACCTCTCCCTTTTGGTTTTCGTGGCGTATGGCAGTGATGCGCTGCTTCATTCTCTCATAGAGTCTCTTTTGTTAAAAGTTCTCTCAATATATAAGAATTTCAAAAAAAAGATGGCAACCTGGCTTGGTTATTCCAGAAATTGAAAACTGGCCAGGATTTCTTCAAAGGCGGCCTGGTTCGCATCAAAGGAGGCGGGGGAACAGTAAAAGGATAACACGTAGAGGATCCCATCCTTTTCCAGCCAGACGTCGCGGAACTTCCACCAGGGCTCTCCCCAGGGGCGCTCGTAGGTGATCTCGAAACCGGAAAAGGTGCCTTGCACGAAACCCTTTCTGGATTCCTCCCTGATCTCAGGCTGCGGATCTTTGTAGGCGTCGCTAAATCGCGAGGCCAGGCTCTGGCCCTCCTCCAGCGGGGAGACGGCCACTACGAAAAACATTGTCCCCTTGCCCTTTTTGGCGGGGTACTGGATGGTGACGGCTTCCTGGACGCCCAGGCCTTTGTACTCCTGCCCGCTGACGGCGGCATCCCCCCAGATCTCCTGCGTGGTTTTCCAGCCCGCCGGGATGGTGAAGGAGAAATCTTCGCTGTCAAAGGTACGGGCATTAGTGGAATTGCCAACGCAAGCCAAAGAGATCATCAGCAATAACACGAACAAGATTGCCATGCGTTTCATTTTGGTCATCTCACACCTCGCTTGGAGTAAGACGGATCAGAAACGGTAATGCTGAAAGTGATGAACAGCCTTTTTGTAATCGTTAAAAGACAATGAAAATATGTTGTGCAACAGAGTTAATGAGTTTTTGTATTCAGTTCTTCAATATTAACCTGAAAAGCAAAGCATGGATCAGCGCAGAAGCCACCACTGTGACAATCCACCAGATGAGCGGGCTGGATAATCCATGTGCGGTGACGAAATAGGCCGCATAAATGGAGATGGCAAATTGAAGACTTGCCATGACCAGGCCGGGGTTCCATTCTTTGCGGCGCAAGCCTTGAAAAATATGCGTCAGACAATTGATGATACTGAATACAATAATGAACAGTCCAAACCCAAGGTTGACAAAAGCCAAAGCGCCAAAACTGAGAAAGGCCACCCACACCAGGAGGATGTTGATCCAAAAGACTTTGCTATCCGTCAGCGTCTCTTGCCCTTCGGGTAAATGGTTGATAACCTGATTTACGTAGCGCTTGAATCCACCCGGCCAGAAATGCTCTTCGGTCTGATGAAAGAAATACAAGGGGATGTTGACCAAAGCCCAAAAGAGCGCCTGGCTCGGTTTGAAGAAAAGAAATAACCCGACTGCAGAGACCACTCCGAGAAGCGGAGCGATTTTCGCCCAATTCTGATTCTTTGCCATTTGTTGGATCATTGCTATTCTCCTACATTGAATAGTAAAGAGGTTACTCCCTTACTATACTGCAATAATAAGAATCTCAGGGTTGGCAAAATGGATTTGTAAAGCCGAAAAATACCGATAAAAACTCCGGTATCCAGGGGCAACACAATAAACGGTAACAGGTTTTGGGAAGATAAGGTGGGGTCGGCTGGGATCGGTGCGCAGCCCACAGAGTGAATGCAATCCCCCTGCGGGGACCGGCGACCAAATGCGATGATGGCTGTGTTGTTGTGGACCCGGCTGGGATCGGTGCGTAGCCCACAGAGTGAATTCAATCCCCCTGCGGGGACCGGCGACCAAATACGATGATGACTATATTGTTGTTGACCCGCCAAGGATCGAATGTCATACCTTCGCGAAGCACCCCTTGTGGGCGATGGTACCAGCGACCAAACGGATTATATCTCAATTCCTATTCGGATATAATTTTCTACTTAGTTTATTGGTACCAGACATGCCCGCATTTATCGCATTTCAATCTTATTCCTTTATTCTTTCTTTCAAGATATTGAAAGATCCAAAAGAGAATAAAAAGGCCAAATGTTAAAAACACTAAACAAATCTGAAAAAATAATGTCAAAGGATTCGCATAGTCGTAATATTTTTCTTGACCACACTTGGGACAGTATGCATGAATATAGGTATCATCTGGTGGCATTAAGTATCTCCGTTGAAATAAACCTACTATCTGTAAAAGATATCAATAAATGTAGTTATTGAAAACAAGTAAACAAATCTAGTATTAGAAATAATCTAACTTAGATAAATGGTTCGTTTTTTCTTGTAACTCGGCGTTCCTTTTGTACTTCAAGAATACGTATACCTAGTCGCATCAATAATTGAGAGACGGTAAAAATAAATTTTCCCTGACAAGTATTCAGTATCTCGGGAATAATTTCAAGGAATTTTTTTGGTATTTCAAGTTCATTACAATTTTTGATAATATCGTTATTCTCAAATGAATATCCATGTATTTCATGGCTAAATCTATTTCTAATGTTTTTTATTCGGTTTAAATCATGATATTCTATATTACTAATTATTCCCAAGCAGTAAGAAATTTTTATTTTTGCAGCAAAACTTGATGTAACTGTATCTTCAAAATTTTTTGTCTTTCCGAGTAACTCATCTACTGCACGATCATTCTCAATCATAAAGCTAGTAAGTAAGTCGGTTAAAAGAGTATCTAAAAAAGCTCCGGCTAGTATTACTGCGGCTCTAGGAGATTCTTCTTGGAATTCTTGATAAAAGGATTCCCATTTGTATTCGTTTAGGTTAGTTCGATAATTTTGCATAAGGAAAGCGTTCTAAAAAACAAAAAATTATGAATCTTTCTTTGGCTTCCTGTTTAATAATATTTTTTGAAACTCCTGAGAATTTTCTTCTCCCATTGCTTTTTCAATTTTGGAAGTATGAAAATCAACTGGAATATATAACAAAATGATTTTTACGATATTTAGGGTTACTTTTTCTTGATCCTCTATGTTAATCTTTCGAAAATATTTGATTAGTTCGTTAGGGTTCGCTGACGGCGCATCATTAATAATTTAATCTGTAACTAATATCTATTTACAAATAATTGGAATCGGAAATCCGGTTGGGATCGAATGCATCTCCCCTCGCGAAGCACCCAATGGGTGCGGGGACCGGCGACCAAATACGATGATGGCTGTGTTGTTGTGGACCCGGCTGGGATCGAACCAGCGACCAAGCGGTTATGAGCCGCGCGCTCTAACCACTGAGCTACGGGTCCATTTAAGCAACAAAAATTATATCACGAAGCAGTCATGCAATTTGCGTAACCCTTACTTATACTCCACTCATTCTTGAAAAATGATCTGAGGGAGGGCGTCCTTGGGCAGGGAGAGTCCCTCGAGAAAGGCATCCAGCGGGG
>CAZNAF010000076.1:0-9807 GCA_964570925.1 uncultured Anaerolinea sp. | reverse complement strand
ACCCACGACCTTCTCCTTGGCAAGGAGACATTCTACCAACTGAACCACGCCCGCATTGTTACCGATTGTGAAACCGATTTTACACGACCTTCAAGGGTTCGTCAATGCTTTTCCCGCACTTTTTCGCGGATTGAGGTATATTTTCTCCTGACTGGATCAAACCAATGACTGAACCCTTTGAGATCGCACTGACCGCCGCCACCTTCGGCGGGGACTGCGTCGGCAGGCTGCCGGACGGCAAGGCCGTCTTCGTTCCTTTCGGTATCGCCGGCGAGCGCGTGGAGATCGAGCTCCTGGAGAACAAAAGCAGGTTCGCACGTGGGCGCATCAGGCGCGTGTTGGAGGCGTCTCCCAAACGCATCACACCGCGCTGTCCGCATTTCGGCGAGTGTGGCGGATGTCACTACCAGCACCTGGCTTACGCGGACCAACTGGAAATTAAACAATCCATCGTGGCAGACCAGTTGCAGCGCATCGGCAGGTTTGATGAGGCACCGCTTCAAAAGATCATCCCTTCTGCGCTGGCGTGGAACTACCGCAACACGGTGCAGTTCCATCTCTCGCCGGCCGGCAGGATCGGTTATCAACGCGCCGGGGCGGGCGGGGTGGTGGAAATCAGCGAGTGCCACCTGCCGCTGGCGCCCATCAACGACCTCTGGCCGCGCCTGGAGCTGGACCCCCAATCGGGAATACGGCGCGCCTCGCTGCGCTGCGGTTCGGATGGCGAGCTCCTGCTCGGACTGGAAAGCGACTCCGCGCAGCCGCCCGAGTTCTCGGTGGATTTTCCCCTTTCCGCGGTTTTCCTGGGGGCGGAGGAGCCTGTTTTGCTTTCCGGGGAAGATTATTCCCTCATGAGCGTCGGCGAGCGGACCTTTAAGGTCTCTGCGGGATCCTTTTTCCAGGTCAACCTGCCGCAGGCTGAGGCCATGGTGGAGCACGTTTTGCGCAACCTGCGTGTGGATCGCCAGGCACAAGTGGTCGATGCCTATTGCGGCGTGGGGTTGTTCTCGGCTTTTCTGGCCCCCGGGGTGGGCAGCCTGACCGGCATCGAGCTTTCTGAATCGGCCTGCAACGATTTTGCCTTCAATCTGGATGAGTTAGAAAACGTATCTCTCTACGTCGGCGCGGTGGAAGAAGTGCTGCCTGCTTTGAAGATCAAGCCGCGCGCCGTGCTGCTTGATCCGCCGCGCGCCGGACTGCATCCGGCGTCTCTGCAAAGTCTCATCGCGGCCAAACCTGAGCAGATCGCCTACGTCTCCTGCGACCCGGCCACGCTGGCGCGCGACCTGCAAAAGCTGGCATCCTCTGGCTACCAACTGGAAAGCGTTACCCCGTTTGACCTCTTCCCTCAGACCTACCACGTGGAGACGATCTCCTTCTTGTCGCGCAAAGATCAATCGATCACCTGAAAACCCACGAAGAAACCCTCTTACTTACACAGGTGATTAATCAGAGCACGAATAATGAAAGAGATTCCAGCGCGTGCACAGTTTTGTGACCTGGAGAACGCTGCTGACCGAGCGGCTGATTACCCGGTCTTAATACAAATAGAATAAGCGGAAAAAAACTTATAAACATCCTGAATTATTTCGGTTTAGAAACGCAGGTGGGTATAATTTAATCAGCATCAATCCACGCCAAGATCGAATCGCGAGGTCCTGGATCAGAACCGGAACGGTTGAGAGGAGGAAAAGCAAATGGAAAAGAAGGCGCAGCAACAGATCAGGGGTTTTCACACACAGGATGGAGCGGGGGTTAATTTGGTAAGAGTGTTGGGGATCAAGACGGTTCATGAATTTGATCCGTTCCTGTTGCTGGATTCCTTTGACAGCACGGATCCCCAGGATTACATCGCGGGCTTTCCCTTGCATCCTCACAGGGGGATCGAAACCATCAGCTATGTTTTTCGCGGAAAAATGACGCATCGCGACAGCCTGGGGAATGAAGACACCATTGGGGATGGAGAAGTGCAGTGGATGACGGCTGGTTCGGGTATTTTGCACGAAGAAAAACTGCCCGCCTCCGAAAGGCTGCTGGGCGTGCAGCTGTGGCTGAACATGCCCGCAGCGCAAAAAATGGGTCCGCCGGCCTATCACAGCATCAAAAATTCCGAGATCGCGGAAATTCCGCTGCCAAACGGCAAACTGAGACTGCTTGCCGGTGAATTTGAAGGAAAAAAGGGATATCAAAGTAAATATCTGCCGCTCGATTATTACGACCTGCATCTTGACCCCAACGCTTCAATGGTTTTGAACACAAAAGAAGAGTGTTCCGACATGGTATTCACCCTTCTGGGGGATGCGTTTATCGGCGGGGAACTGGTACCTGAAAAAACGGCGGTGCGGCTCACCCCCGGCGACACTCTCGAGATCAAGGCCACCGAAAAGAAAACCCAGGTTCTATACATTCGCTCAAGGTTCCTGCGCGAACCGATCGCCTGGGGAGGCCCCATCGTGATGAACACCAGGGAAGAATTGAACAAAGCCTTTGATGATTTGAACAAAGGAACTTTTCTGCAACAAGGGATCGCTTATTAATTACCATGTTTAAACCATAAATCCGTATTGGATTATGAGAGGTGTCTGTCTGGCAGTTTTTCCGGACTTGTGAAAGAAACACACCAGTCCAGGTGACAGTATTGTTAAAGGTTCAATAAATGAGCGTGGAGATCTATTATTTTTCAGGTACGGGCAATTCGCTCTTTGTTGCCAAAGAGATGGCGCGAAAACTCAATGGCAGGCTGCTTTCCATTGCCGAGGCCGTGCGGGGCGGGAGGATCCGGCCACAGGCGGAGTCGGTCGGGATCGTCTTCCCCTGTTATCTGGCGCAGCTTAACGGCATCCCCCTCATCGTGGAGAAGTTCGTCCGCCAGCTTGAGGGGCTGGATTCAAAATACGTATTTGCCGTCTGTACATGCGGTGGGTACATCGCCGTGGATTCCCTGCCGACCTTGAAGCGGCTGGAAAGGCTTTTAAAATCGTGTGGAAACCGCCTTTCGGCCGGGTTTTCCATTCGTCTGCCCATGAACAATCTTAATTACTTCTTTTTTCAGACCCGCGACCATGAGAAGATGTTCCAGATCAGCGAAAAGAGAATCGAGGAGATTTGTCAATTGGTGATGGCTGGAAAACGCAACCCTCATGATTCAATAGATGCTTTGTTTAACCTGCTCATGAGCCCAATGTATAAGCTGATGAGCAATCTTTACGTCATGGACTTGCGCAGGAAAGCAGGGGAGAAAAAAGATGGTAATAAGTCATTTCGGGAATTGATCCCGTTGACTGACCGCAGTATCTCCGTCAAGGAGAACTGCACGGGCTGCGCGACCTGCGCGAATGTCTGCCCGGTGGACAACATCACGATGGTGGACAAACGTCCGGTTTGGCAGAATCGATGTGAAATGTGCATGGCCTGCGTGGCGTGGTGTCCAACGGGAGCTATTAAACACTGGAATATTCGTGAGGGATTAAAGTATCATCATCCTCAGATCGATCAAAAAGACATGCTGGCGCAGCGTGATTTTGGGCTAAGTAAAGAGTCATAATTTCCATTTTCATGCTCAAAGTGATAAAAACGAACCACTCTCATGTTCAGGTGTAAAGGCAAAAAAAATCTAATATTTTATGAGTTGATATGAGCAAATACGATCTTCATCCAGACCTGAAAAAATTTGAAAAGATTACCTTTTCATTATCTCCATCTCTCTTGCCGTTCATGAACGGCCTCTTATCGATGGCTTTTGATAGGAAGAGGCCCCTTGAAGACGCGCTCGAGTCACAAAAGTGGATCCCAGGCTTTAAGAACGCATCGATCAAGCTATCTATTTTTGAACCAAAAGATTTGCCCAAACACGCTCCCTGCCTCATTTATTTTCACGGCGGCGCGTTCGCGCTTAAACCGGCTCCCTTTCACAAGGATCTGCTCTGTTACTATGCCGCAAAAACCCCGTGCAAGGTGGTCTTCGTGGACTACCGCCTGGCCCCGCAATTTCCCTTCCCCGTGGGACTCATGGATTGCTACGCCGCCTTTGAATGGGTCCGCCAAAACGCTGACGACCTGGGCGTGGATATCAACCGCATTGCCGTGGGTGGAGACAGCGCTGGCGGCGCGCTGGCGGCAGCGGTAAGTCTGATTGCCAGAGACAGAAAAACACCTTCTCCTTGCTTTCAATTGCTGATCTATCCGGTAACCGACGCACGCCAGGTGACCGCATCGATGAAAAATTTTGTGGATACGCCGATCTGGAATTCCGGACTGACCAGGCAAATGTGGAATTTGTACTTGAAAAACGGGATCCCGGGTCCGAGAGCGTATGCCTCTCCGATGGAGGCAGATTCTTTCAAAGGATTGGCCCCTGCCTATATCGAGGTCGCTGAATTCGACTGTTTACGTGATGAAGGCGTGAATTTTGCCGATGCTTTAAAACAGGATGGAGTTCAGGCGGAATTGCACGAAACGAAGGGCACGATGCACGGTTTTGAGGTCTCCGTGAAGAGCGAGTTCGTGAAGCAGATCCTTGCAAGGCGGGTGGAAGCCCTGCAAAAAGCATTTTTAATAAACGAATACTCGTGAAAAAATTGTGCTATGTAACGATAGCTATTAAGAATAATATTCATCCTGATCTATTCGGGCTTGATGCAATATTGAAAGATCGTACAGGAAAATGAACGAATTCAATATTTAACCGGCGCAGCTTTCGAAATACACCCGGAAGGAAGTTCAGGAAGCCAAGATCGAATTGCTGTTATATGGAGCCATGTCGGCGCTTGAAGTTCAGTCTTCGGGGACCTTTTCTGTGCGGTACCTGCATAAGAACGTAGTAACGATCTCATCCAGCAACACATCTTTTTGTTTCAAACTCTCCCCATCGGTAAACAACGCGCCGTAGGTCAGGCAGCCTTCTACTAGCCCGTAAAAGATGCGCGCAGCCATTTGTGGGGATTCAAAATCGAGTTTCCCGTCTGTTTTGGCCGCATCCAGCCAGCGCACGAACCCTGCGTGGGGAGGTTTAGATTGAGCACGAACTTTTTTACCGTACTCGATGTCCATTAAAAATATCGAGGTCAGAAATTTTGACAACCCACGGCGAATGGGGTCATTGATCAGGAACAACTCCGCTTCGGCAAACTGTTTAAGTTGGGCTTCAAGAGTCAGCAATTTCGAATACTCGATCGGTTTTTGTTCATCCCTTTGTCTTAAAAAATCTTCTACGACAGCCTCGAAGAGACTCTCTTTGCTCTGAAAATGGTTGTAGACGGTGCGTTTCGATACGCCGGCGACCTCGGCGATACGGTCCATACTGGCCAACTCGTAACCGCTCTCAATAAACACATTGACCGCCCCTGTCAGGATCGCCTGGCGTTTGAGGTGGGTATCCCGTTTCTTTCTCATTTTGATTGGATCTGGCGTCATCATCTCTCCATGACTTAAATTACACTAATAAGTGTAATTTACCCTTGACTATTTATATATTACACTGTATAGTGTAATATATCACAATCAAAAAATCAAGTTCAAAATAGGAGAAAAAATGAAAGTCGTTCGCAATAAATTTTCCATCGCTCTGGGCATCGCCTTCCTGCTCCAGTCCATTGCGCCTTTGGTAAGTGGGGCATTCCTATTCGATCCGCTGATCGATAAGGGTGACATTTTCAAGACCATGACCAACCTTACAAGCCACTCTTTCACAGCGCAACTATCGTTTTTTCTGGACGTGGTTACCATGATCGGCATTTTCTGGCTGGGGGTGTTGCTCTACACCCTGCTGAATAAGTTAAATAAGGTTTGGGCGCTTACCGGGCTGGCACTCTACATCCTTGAAGCGGTCATGCACTTCACCGGCAAGGTGTTCGGAAATGGGTTGCTGCGTATTAGTGAACTTTACACGGCAACCGCTGACGCCTCACTGGTTCCGCTCGCGCAGATCTTCCTGCAGATCAATAAATTCCTGCCTGCCCTGGCCATGATCCCGTTCGGAATCGGCGCGATCCTCTTGTACACTCTTATGCTCAAAAGCAAAGCTCTGCCTGCATGGCTGATGATCTGGGGTTTGGTTTCTTCGCTCGGAATTTTGATCGGCGTACCCCTGATGGCTTACGGTGTGCCAGTACCGTTGATCGTCGCCGCCCCTTATGTCCCGTTTGAATTTTTCACCGGCGCGTTCATCCTCATCCGTGGACTGAAATGTATTGTCAAGGATTAACAAAAAATCCGATTTATACCGCGGGCATCAATCCTGTGAATTTTAAGAAGACCAAATTCCATCAAAGCCGAAGGTTTTGCATCTTACACCACCGAGACCTTTCAAAGGAATAGCGCTTCATCCAACTTGCGATCCGATATCTTGAGTACAGCGATATCGGGTCGCAGCAGATATTCCTCGATCGCGTTCCTTCTAACCCTCCAACCCTGAACGATTGAAATTGTCACTGGATTAATCCACAAAAACTGGAAGTTTCATTTACCTAACTCCAACAATTCCAATATAATTATGTATAGAAGGTCCTGTTTTCTCCTATTCAATACTTTTTCAAAATAAAGGGATAAGAGATGAATTCAATTTTTAACCGGCGCAGCATACGAAAATATACCAGGCAGGAGATTCCTGAAGAAAAGATCGACCTATTATTAAGGGCGGCCATGGCGGCGCCCTCAGCGGGGAATGAGCAGCCCTGGCATTTTGTGGTCATTAAAAACAAAGACATACTCTATCGTATTCCCAAATTTCATCCCTATTCGCACATGCTGAATTATGCCGACTGCGCCGTGGTGGTTTGCGGTGACCTGGCACTTGAAACTCACAAGGGATTCTGGGTGCAGGATTGCTCAGCTGCGGCGGAAAACATCCTCATCGAGGCCACGGAACTTGGACTTGGTTCCGTGTGGGTGGGGGTATACCCTGATATGGACAGGGTCACTCCACTCAAGACTTTGCTGGACCTCCCTGAAAACGTGATCCCCTTGTGCATCATCTCCCTCGGGTTCACGAACGAAACCAAAGGTCCGGTGGATCGGTTTAACCCCACCCGGATCCATCATGATAAATGGTGATCTCACGCTTTTGAAATAACTGAAAAAGGAAAAAGAAGAGGGAATCATGATGTTTGACACGGATCGATTGCGCATCCGCGTATTGGATCGGTTCGATCAGGAAGTTTTTTATGGCTATCGCACCCTGCCGGAGGTTTGCGTTTATCAGGCGTGGAAACCGGCAGATCTTGCCGAAGTGGCGGAATTCATCCAGAGGAACGTCTCAACGAAACCCGACACCCAGAATACCTGGCTGCAACTGGCGATCTACCTGAAAGACGGCACTTTGATCGGCGACTTGGGGGTGCATTTTTTAGAGGGTGATGCCCAGGTGGAGATCGGTTACACCCTGGCGCCCAGGTATCAGGGCAATGGGTACGCTACCGAAGCCGTGAAGGCTTTGCTTCAATACCTGTTCCTGACGTTAAAAAAGCACCGTGTCACGGCATCCGTGGATCCGCTCAACACCAGTTCCATTAAATTACTAACCAGGTTGAAATTCCGCAAGGAAGCCCATTTTGTGAAAAGTTTTTACACGAACGGCGATTGGCAGGACGATTGTATTTACGCCATGCTGGCAGAAGAGTGGCTGTGATCAAAACCGGAGGATAATTTATGTACGAATTGGTGAAGGTTGGAGACGGCACTTATACCATCGAATCCCCGGCAAAGATGGGCCTGTACCGTCTCAACGAAAAAGAGGTCTGCCTCATCGACAGCGGCAACGACAAGGATGCCGGCAAAAAAGTTCTGCGTATCCTTGAAGAACAAGGCTGGGAGTTGAAATTTATTTTGAATACCCACTCCAATGCCGATCACGTGGGCGGGAACGCCGTGATCCAACAACGTCTGGCTGTCCCTGCCTACACCAGCGCCGTCGAGGCCTGTTTCAACCGTTTTCCGGTTTTGGAGCCTTCTTTTCTATACGGCGGGTTCCCTTGCAGGGAATTGCGCAACAAGTTTCTCATGGCTCAACCTTCTTGTGCGCAAGATATCACAGATCTTGCTTTGCCGTCGGGTTTTAAGGTTCTAGACCTGGCCGGACATTATTTCGGCATGATCGGCATTAGAACGCCCGATAAGGTCTGGTTCCTGGCCGACTGCGTGATGGGAGAAAACATTCTGCAAAAATATCACGCCTCCTTTATCTATGACGTGGCGGCTTACCTCGCCACCCTGGAGGCTGTTGAGAAACTGGCAGGAAAATGCTTCATTCCGGCACACGCCCCCGCGTGTGAAGATATCCGACCCCTCGTTGCGGCCAACCGCAAAAAAGTGCATGAAATTATTGAGAAGATCCGCTTGATCTGCGTCGAACCGGTTACGAGCGAAGAGGTGATCACAAAGATCTTTGACGCCTATCAACTCACCCTGAATTGGAACCAGTACGTTCTGGTGGGCAGCACGATACGTTCCTATCTGGCCTACATGTTGGATCAAAACCAGCTTAAGGCAGAATTCGTGCAAAACCGGCTGCTCTGGTCGGCGGTCTAAAGCGCTGAAAGGCTTTGCAGGCAAGGCGTAAAACCTGAAGTGCGATATTTCGTAATAAATAAAGTCGAAAAATTCAAAGATAAAAACACAGTTCCGGTTGGTAGTCCGGACGCAGCGGCATGCTGTCAGTAACCTGCCTCCTTGGTTGTCCGTTCTTTGAAGAATAATTTCTTTACAGGAGGATGATTTATGGAAGGAGTGACCGGAAAGCTGACAGTTTTTTTCGAAGATCCGTATTGGGTTGGTGTTTTTGAGCGCGAATCGGACGGGGGTTTGGAGGTCTGCCGCGTGGTCTTTGGCGCCGAGCCCACGGAGGCGGTTCTGTGCGAATACTTGCTGACCAGGTGGAACCAACTTTGCTTCAGCAAGGCCGTGCCGGGTACTTTCTCCCTTCAAACGGATCTGAGCCCGAGAAAATTACGCAAGATCGCCCGCCGTGAAACGCAGCCGGTCGGTATCGGCACAAAAGCTCAACAGGCTCTTAAGTTACAACTGGAATCTGGCAAAAAGGCTCACGAAGAAGATGTGCGGCGATATTCGAATGAACAAAAAGAGCGCTTACGCCAGCTGAAGCAACAAAAGAAAAAAGAGAAACACCGCGGACATTGAAGCAAGACCTCTGAACGAGGCTATAATATGCTTAAAGATCCTCTTCGATGATCAGGTCAAAGGGAATTTACTCGCACGAAAAAATGGAGGAAAAATGAAAAAAACCTCATTCCTGCTCTTAACCATTCTTCTGGCGGCAGTGACGCTTTCTGCTTGTGTGATCCCCTTTTGGCCTGTCAGCCCCACTGAGGCACCGCAGGTCACACCCAACGCGACCCTGACCGCCCTATTTAACGTCGATTCAGTGATGGTATCCACCATTACGCCACCGGTGATTGCCACGACTGAGATCGAGCTTCCAACCGTTGCCTTGTCCACGGCAACTTTCACGCCTGAACCCACGGCAACGCTCACCGCCACGCCTGCCGGCACTGCGACAACCACATTGACTTCCACGGCCACCAACGCGGCTACGGGGGCTCCATCTTCGCGAGCGAACGCACAAATGGTGGCCATGTATCTTTCAACGCCTCCGGTGCAAGATGGCACTTATAACGAATGGGTGGACAAGACCAACAAATACAGCATGCCCCATTATGCCTGGGGGAAATCCAACTGGTCAAATTACGCCGACCTTGAAGGGGTGTACGCTTTGGCCTGGGATGAAAACAACCTTTACGTGGGCGTGAAAATCACGGACGAGACCTACACTCAAAACAACTCGGGCGATCAGAT
>CAZNAF010000075.1:0-10379 GCA_964570925.1 uncultured Anaerolinea sp. | reverse complement strand
TGGGATTTCAATTGAACGTGAAGTATGAGAAGTGGCGCACCATTTATCAATTGGATGATCTGGAGATCACCCTGGACGAAATGCCGTTCGGCAATTTCACAGAGATCGAGGGGGGGGAACCGATAGCGATTCAGAAAACCGCCTCATTGCTGGCCTTGGATTGGAACACACGCATCCTGGATAGTTATCTGGTGTTGTTTGAACGGCTGAAGACCAACAAAAAACTGGAGGTTAAGGATCTTACCTTTGAAGCATTGAAAAACTTGGATATCTCCCCGGCAGACCTGGGCGTAAAAGTGGCCGATACGCCGCTATTCCTGTGAACAGTGAAAGGGGCAGAGGATTGCTTGTGTGGCCGGAGCAACCATGATAAAATTCCAGTTCCTGAAAGGTTTTATGGAAGGGTGGCCGAGCGGTTTAAGGCGCCTGTCTTGAAAACAGGTTTGGTGAAAGCCAACGTGGGTTCGAATCCCTCCCCTTCCGCCAAGTCTGTCTTGAACAACTGAAAACTGGGGAGGTGCCGGAGTGGCCGAACGGGATCGCCTGCTAAGTGATTGTCGGGGTTAACTCGACCGAGGGTTCGAATCCCTCCCTCCCCGCCAGGTTATAAAGAGACCTTTAGCAGGTCTCTTTTTTTAACTGCCCAGTATCTTCACCGAAGTGCCGCACCAGGTGCATTCCGCCGTTGATTCGTCGATCCAATCCACCTCATCGGAACGCAAGTTTCCACCACAGGCCGGACAGCTGGAAGGCAATTGAGCGCGTGAAAATGAGGGCGCTTCTTCGATTGCATCAAGGGATGGAGGTTGGGTGAAAGTCAGACCTCCGAAGAATTCCTCGCGCAAGCTTTCGGCTTGAGATTGAAAACCCTTCTCTACTAATTCTCGAGTGACACGCAACCCGGCTCTTTGCAGGCCCGGTCCATTCTCACGGTTGGCCAAAATACTGAAACCTTGTCGAAAATTTTGCATGGCTGGTTCGATCGCTCCAGTCTGAAGGCGGCAATGACCGGCGGATAAAAAAAGCCGTGCGTCATGGGGGATCTTGCGGAGCTGTGCGCCACGGGCCAATTCTTCAAAAAGGTGAGCCGCATCGTCAAACCTGCCTTGAGACATAAGTAATTGTGCTTGTTTTAACTTGGGGGGTATTGACTGACCAGCCAATTGGGGTGGCGGTCGAAAACGAGGTCTCCGAAACATTTTTCCTCCTCTAATTAGTATTACCCATTATTCTTGTTTTCGCATCAGTTGCAGCGCGGCACGTGTATTTTCTTCAATGGAGATCAAAATATTGAAGATCTCACCTGCTGAAAAGGTCAATAAACCGATCACGGTGCCGCAAAGAAAGACAAAAAGCCCCGAGAGGATCCCGACCAGCAATCCCGAACCGGGGTAAGGATGTTTAAATCCCAGTTGCAGGAGCAAGGTGTTTGAATCTGAAAAAATGAGGGGCAGCATGAGAACGCTGACCAATCCGACAGCCAGTTCAAGCCCGCCAATAATTTTCAAAATCAATCCAATAAAACGCAAAGCGCGATATTTTCTGGGCATATTCCTCCTGCAATGATCCTTTGCCAGATTATGACATTTCAGAGGCTTAAATGTCAAATGCCCGGGTGAGGGGGGCACCCGAGCATTTGACAACCCCATTCTAACACATAATTCGAATAAAAATCAACTTGAATATTGGTCTTTCATGATTGATTTCGATATTGGCTTGCGCGATTGGGAAGGAAATTACTATAATAAAGAATATCAGCGAAACCTATTGTTGCTTTCTATGACGACCCTATATTATTCGTGATGTGATTTGAGGTCAATTTGAAAAAGGTCAAATCTTTGGATTATTCCTCCAATGAGAAAGAAGCAGTATTTCCCATTGACCTGGATGAGGAACAACAAATTCTGGCGGCTGCTCTTGCAGAAGTATCCATCGCTCTGAATGGCAGTCTGGACCTCGACGACGTGCTTGATTGCATTCTGGAAAACCTTGCCAGGGTCGTCTCTTATAAAACGGCCAATATTATGATGATCGATGGAGAGAAGGCCAGGGTCGTGCGATCGAGGGGATATGAATTGATCGGCACCAAAGAATTGATCCATTCCAAATCCTTCAACGTTTCCGAGATTCCTCATCTCAGGCAGATGGCTGTTACCAAATCGCCGATCCTTTCATATTTTCCTCATATTGAGCAGGACTGGAATCACGTCCCCGAATCAGAATGGATCAAATCACACATCGCTTCGCCGATCATTTCTGGCGGCGAGGTGATCGGTTTTCTCAATTGTGACAGCGAAGTGGCAGTTTTTTTCAGCAAATTACAGGCTACCGCCATTCAAATCTTTGCCAGTCAGGTCGGCCAGGCGATCCGAAATGCAAGACTATTTGACACGAGTAAAAGATTGGCCGATCAATTCAAATTCGTCAATGAATTGACCAGAGAAATGTTGGAAGCAAAAAAGCTGGATGAAATATTTGGGTTTCTACCTGACCGGATCAAGGAATTTTCTCGTGCTGCCAATGTTTACATTTCAAGATGGGATGAAAGCTCTAAAACTGTCACCGGCTGGGCTGCCACGGGATGGAGTAAAAAGGAATACCTCGATGGAAGAACAAAACCAGGCGACCAAACCATCACCGCAGAGGTATTGGAATCTCGTAACGCCGTGGTGATCGAAAATGTCTTTCAAACAGAAATGATGGAAAAAGAATACCAGAGCTTGTACCATGAAAAAACACTTTATTGCCTGCCGCTCATTCATGACGATATAAAATTTGGGGCTATCATGATCGGTTATGAAAACCCCGAAAAGATCACGGAAGAGGTAAGGTCTTTCGGCGAATACGCGGCCATGCAAATTTCCGCTGCCATCGCAAAAATTCGCATGTTGGAACTGGAGCAAATGCAATCCAGCCAACTGACCCACGCCAACGCCTTGATCGAATCCTTAAGTAGGGTTTCTGCGGCGATCAAAAGCGGTCTGGATACAGAAAAGGTCATGTCTACCATCGGGTCGGAACTCGAGGTCATGAACATCCACAGTGTCGTGGCGTTAAGGATGGAAGAAAGCGACGATTTGAAAATAACGTATTCTTCCATTCAGGAAAATCTGTTTGAACTTCTGCGTGAAACCCGCGGTTCTAAATCCATTGAAATCGTTGCGCCGATCGACACCATGCCCATTTTCCGCATGACTTTCGATTCGCAACAGGCACAGTATGTGGAAAGCCCAGAAGATGTGCTCACGAATATCCTGCCTGCATTTTATAAACCGGCGCTGCCAAGGTTGAACCAGGTCATGAGACTTTCGAAAGAAACCAAGGGAATTTTGGTGCCCCTGGTGGTAGAACAAAAAACCATCGGACTCATGGGGTTGTGGGCTGAGAGCCTGCAAAAAATTGATATTCAGGCGGCTAACATTTTTGGCGGACAGGTCGCCATCGCCATCGAAAACGCAAATTTATTACAAGAAGTTCAACGGCTTGCCATCACCGACGAATTGACGAATGTGCTTAATCGAAGAGGCTTTGACGAAGTTTCCAATCGCGAGTTTGGGGCGGCGAAACGCTATGATCGTCCTTTGTCCTTGATCATGTTGGATATCGACCGTTTCAAAGCCATCAATGATGTTTACGGCCATCCTATCGGAGATGAAATCCTTGTGGAAATTGCTGCTCGTGCCAGGTTAAAGATCCGAGATACGGATTATATCGCCAGGTATGGTGGTGAAGAATTCCTGATCCTCTTAATTGAGCAAAAACCTGAAAACGCAAAAACAGTGGCCGAGAGGATACGCAAATCGGTTGCTGAACAGCCTTTTATCACTTCAGTGGGCAAGATCATGGTTACGATCAGCGTGGGTGTTACCGGTGCGACAACGCAAATGACCTCCATTAACATGATGATCAAAACGGTAGACAAGGCTCTTTATAAATCCAAGGAAAATGGAAGAAATCGTGTGACATTGATCGATACGATATAATACAAAACAATGCCAGAAAGTCTCATCGAAGACCCATCCATCCTGCAGATTGATGACAAGGTCACCTTCTGGGCCGAGTCCATTCAGTCATCCATCCTGATCGTTTCTTCAAGCGAAGAAGTGCTCTTTTCGAACACCGCTTGTATCAAGGAATTTGAGATCAGGAAAAATGATTTTATTTTTTTTGAAAAGCAGAATGGCAAGGTCAAGCGCATCAGAAAACTAAAAGATCCGCTCGACAAAGATAGCTGGATCAAAGTCTCTTCCCTGCTCGATTTAGATTTTCAAGGGGATATAGCCCATCTGGTGATCATCGAAAAAGCCACTTCACCCTTAAAGGCGCAAAGGAATTCACCGTCAAAAACGGAGATCGAATCTTTACTCGGTATCATGCCTGGTGTGGTCTACCGTTGTGATTTTGATGAAAAAAGGGTCATGCGCTATCTCAGTGAGGGTTGCTATCAACTCACCGGTTACGCAAATGAGCGTTTACTTAACCACGAAGATTTTTCATATTCCACACTCATTCACGCAGAGGATGTACTCAGGACCTGGAGCGAGATCCAAACCGCCATAGAAGAGAATAGGCCATATAAACTTGCTTATCGCATACAACATGCCGGTGGGGAGTATCGTACGGTTCAGGAACAAGGCAAAGGAGTATTTGACCCATCAGGACTCGTGACAGCTTTAGAGGGCTGGATCATTGACATATCCGACCAAAAAAAGGTCGAAGAGGCACTGCAGGAAAGCGAAACACATTACCGGAACTTGATCGAGATATCGCCTGATGGCGTGGTGTTGATGGACGCGGAGGGGAAAATCCTGTTCTCAAACCAGCAGTTTGCTTTGATGGTGGGAATAGAGAACAACGCTTCATTGAACGGGAAGCAAATGCTTGATTTTCTATCGCCGAGCATCCGTATAAACGCTCAAGAAGAGATCTTTACTGGTTTGTCTGGTGCAATTTCTCATCGCGGGAATTATGAAATCCAAAGAGCAAACGGAACGGCATTTCCGGTTGAGATCAACCTGAGAGCCATGCAGGGTGAGGACGGAATATCGATCGCTTATCTCTGTGTCGTACGAGACGTCAGCGACCGCGAAGAGACATTGCGGGCGTTAAAGACCAGCGAAGCAAGGTATCGGGCGATCGTAGAAGACAACCCCGAAATGATCGTGCGTTTTAAACCGAACGGTGTGATCACGTTTGTAAATCAAGCCTACTGCTCCTATCGAGGAGTGCCTGCGGAACAATTGATCGGTGAGAGGCTTTCCAGTACGCCAATCAAAGAATGTAGTAAGAGCATTGAGGAATTGCTGGCCAGAATTTCACCGGATATGCCCTCGGATATAAGTGAAGTAACGATAACCAAGGCCGGGGGAGAATCACGCTGGTACCGCTGGAAGACACAGCCCATCCGTAACGATGAAGGACAGTTCATCGAATATCAATCCGTTGGTGAAGACATCACCGTCGAGAAAAAATCAGACCAGATCAACCGGCAATCCGAACAGCATCTGCGCACGTTAATGGAATCCATTAAATTGATCGCCATTATTATGGACACCGATGGAATGATCACTTTTTGTAACAGCCATTTTTTGGAAACAACTGGCTGGCAAAGGGATGAAGCCATGGGTAAGAATTGGTTCGATCATTTTGTACCGCAGAACATCGCGAACAGTATAAAAAATGAAATCCTCGAAAATGCCAGGGCGGGTCTTGTTTCATCACGAAATGAGAACATGATCCTCTCGCGGTCAGGGGAGCAGATTTTAGTTTATTGGAATAACACGCTTCTCAGAGATGAGGAAGGCAAGATCACGGCCATTGCAAGTATTGGTGAAGACATCACCGACAAATATTACAACGAAAAGACCCAGGAAATTATTTACAACATTGCGCAATCCACGATCACATCGGCCAATCTGGATGAATTGTATCGATCGATCCATGAGATCTTGATGGATTTTATGCCAGCCGAGAATTTTTATATTGCATTGAGCGATCCTGAAACGGAGGTCATTTCCTTTCCGTATCATGTGGACCAGTTTGATGAAGGTCCAGCCCAGCGCAAATGGGGCAACGGGTTGACGGAATACGTGATTCGAACCGGGAAACCCCTTTTGGCAGACCCTGACGCGTTTAACGCGATGATGGCAAAAGGAGAAGTGGAACTTGTTGGCACTCCGTCTGTAGACTGGATCGGTATTCCTTTAATGATAGAAAACCACGCCATCGGCATGATGGGTGTGCAAACTTATTCAGAAGGCATCAGGTTCACCAAAAGACATGAACAGATGCTCTTGTTCGTTTCAACACAGGTGGCGATCGCGATCGATCGCAAGCGAGCTGAACAGGCGTTGCTGAAGAGCAAGATACGCAATGAATTACTGATCCAGGCTTCCACGGACAGCATCTTGCTGCAGTCTTTAAGCGGACAAATTTTGGACTGCAACACGGTGAGTGAAAAGATGTTTGGTTATACGCGCGAAGAGTTTCTCACGATGAATGTGTCAGATCTGGTGGCTCCTGATTTTTTGGTCAACAAGCCCGACCTTTTGCAATGGCAGATCGAAAATGGCGGGGTCAATCGGGATATTCCCTGCCTGGGGAAGGACGGAAAAGTCTTTCTGGTGGAGGCCAGCGCAAAGATCACCGATGTTGAGGGCAACAAACAGGCTGTGGTTTATTTCAGGGACGTCACGGAAAGAAAAAAAGCTGAAAACGCCATCCTTGAAAGTGAAACCAAGTTCAAGGCATTAACCCAAACCACAGCGGCCGGGATTTTTATTAATCGAGACCACCAATTCCAATATGTTAACCCCATGTGGTGTGAAATCACGGGCTACACAGAAGGGGAATTATTTTCCACCAGTCTTTGGAACCTCTTTCATCCAGATGAAGTAGAACGGGTGCGCCAGGAATATGATCTGCTCTATCAGGGTGGGTTGGATTCCATCCGTTTGGAAAGTGCGCTCATTACCAAAACCGGCGAAAAGAAATGGCTGGATATCTCGGCAAGTTTTATCGATTACCAATCTGAAAAGGCCGTCATTGGCACCGCGATTGATATAACTTTCCGGAAGAATCGTGAACACGATCTGGTTGTCATGGCCAAGATCAGCGAGGCGCTGCGTTCAGATCTGACCAGAGAGCAGGTCAGATATACCATTCTTACCGAATTGATGGAATTGCTGCCCATTGACGGGGCGGTGATCACAACGGTGGAGAACAAAGGAGAAGTACTCAACCTGGTGCGCTCCACTGGTTGCTGGTCCAGCCTCGATGGCACAAAAATCAAGGCCAACGAGGGGTTGAGCGGGTTCATCGTATATTCAGGCAAACCCTACGTTAATTTTTGCGCCGCGCGAGACCCTTATTTCTTGTACCCTGAGATGGTTGAAAACCTGATCACCCTGGCAGGGATTCCCATGGCGACGGAGGGGATCACCATCGGGGCAGTCATTGTAGGGTCCAACAGAGTGATGAGTGAAGATGAACTGCGTTTATTGAAGACGATCGGTGACATGGCGGCCAGCGCGATCCATCGCTCGGACTTGTATGAACAAACCTTCGCACAAGCCAAGGAATTGAAACGAGCTTATGACGCCACCCTGGAGGGATGGGCACACGCACTGGAATTGCGCGACAAGGAAACGCAAGGCCATTCGCTGCGCATCGCCAATATGACCCTGGAACTGGCACAACGGATGGAAATTGACGAAGCCCTTCTGGATAATATACGCCGCGGTGCGCTGTTGCACGACATCGGAAAAATGGGGGTTCCGGATACTATTTTGTTAAAACCGGGACGATTGACCGAGGACGAGTGGGAGATCATGAAAAAGCACCCCACGTATGCGTTTGAGATGCTTTCAGAATTACCGTATTTCAAAGACGTGTTGGATATTCCTTATTGTCATCATGAGTGGTGGGACGGGACGGGCTACCCAAGAGGATTAAAAGGCGAAGAGATCCCGCTGGCAGCTAGAATTTTTGCCATTGTGGATGCCTGGGACGCTTTGGTCTCGGATCGGCCTTATCGTAAGGCGTGGGTCAAACAACATGCACTGAAACACATTTTAGACCAGGCGGGAACACATTTTGATGAAACGATCGTTGACCATTTCGTACGCATGATGTTGGATAAGGGTGTATAAAAAAAAAGAGCCGTGCGGCTCTTTTTTCTCTGTCATTCTTCGGTTATCTCGATGGTGGTAATTTTTACCCCGTCATACTCCGGGTTGGATGGATTCCTCTCAGGGATGGAGAATAATACATCCAGGCCTTTCACGACCTGCCCGAAAACGGCGTGTTTGTTATCCAACCAGGGGGTGGGCACATGCGTGATGAAAAATTGGGAGCCGTTGGTATTCGGCCCGGCGTTGGCCATGGAAAGCACACCTGGGCCATTGTGGCGTAGGCTGGATTCGAATTCGTCATTGAATTTGTATCCAGGGCCACCCATGCCTGTACCGGTCGGATCTCCGCCCTGGGCCATGAAATCAGTGATGACGCGATGGAAAATGGTGTCGTCGTAAAAACCTTCCCGCGCCAGAAAAACAAAATTATTAACGGTTTTTGGCACCTTTGATGCGTAGAGGCTACAGACGATATCGCCTTTGTCAGTTTTAAAGGTGGCAGTGTATTTTTTGCGTGTGTCGATCTTTAATTCAGGAGCGGTGGACCACTGTTTCGATTCTTTCGCCATTTTTACGTCCTTTCATCCCATATGGTAGGATTCATTTTATCACAAGGGGATTAGGTGATCTTGGGCGATGTTTTTTTGCGCAGGTTTTGAATAGCCCAAACGATGGCAAAGAAGGCCGTACAAGTTAACACCACCGCGGCACCTGAAGAAATGCTTAAATAAAATGAGAGATAAAGACCAATGACGCTGGAAACAGCCGCCACGATCGAGCCTAGCAGCATCATGCGCGGTAGACGGTCGGTCATCAGGTAAGCCGTGGCGGCAGGGGTAACAAGCATGGCCACCATGAGGGCCACTCCCACGACCTGAAGTGAAACCGCCACAGTGATAGCGATGAGGATCAATAGAAGATTGTTGAGGAATCTTGTGGGTAGCCTCAATGTGGTGGCCAGCATGGGGTCGAAGGAAACCACGATCAAAGGTCTATAGAAAAACCAGATGGCAATTAAAACCACACCGCCGAAAGCAAGGATGGTGACCAGGTCTTGCGCTGATACTCCCAGCACGTCACCGAACAGGAAATGACTAAGATCTACGGCGTAACTGCGCACGGTGGAAATGAGAGCGATGCCCAGCGCAAACATGCCTGCAAAAACGATGCCGATTGAGGTGTCTTCGCGCAAATGGGTTTTTTTGGAAATGGCACCGATGCCAAGGGCTGAAAAGACGGCCGTACCCAGCGCCCACCAGAAAAGCGACCCAAGCCCGGCCCCGCTGACCAGGTAGCCGACGGCCACACCTGGCAGGATAGTATGCGCCAGCGCATCGCCAAAGAAGGCCATCCCCCGCAAGACGATAAAAGCGCCGATGACCGCGCAAACAATGCCGACAAGCAAAGAGGCGGCCAATCCACGCTGCATGAACCCGTAAGACATGGGTTGGGCAACCCAGGTAAGGATCGTCTCGATCACTCTTCACCCCCATCGCAGCACGAACTATCCATGGCCATCAGGGCGCTGCCTTCCTCGACCATCCGCAAACGTCCGCCGTAGGCAACTTTTAGGTTTTCGGCAGTTAGAACTTGCCGCGAGGAGCCAAAACTGATCAGACGGCGGTTCAACAGGAGGATGCGATCAAAATGCCGGGCGGCCTGGTCCAGATCATGGGTGGCGGCCATGATGGTGACGTGTTCTCTTTCGAGTTTTTCCATCAGTTGCAGCAATCCTTCCTGGGCAGGGTCATCCAGTCCGGTCAGCGGTTCGTCCATGAGCATCAGTTCTGCTTCCTGTGCAAGGGCGCGGGCGATGAACATGCGTTGTTGCTGCCCGCCTGACAGGCGGCCTATTTGACGGTTTGAAAGATCAAGCATCTCCACCGTTTCAAGCGCGCGTCTGACGGCCGCGTGATGGGTTTTGCCGGGCGGGACGAGGGGTTTCATTTTTGCGGTGCGTCCCATCATAACCACGTCATAGACACTGGCAGGGAAATGCCAGTCCACCTGGGTACGCTGCGGTATGAAGGCAATGCAGGTATGCCTGCTGCTTGAAGAACCATATACGTTGACCTCGCCCGAAGTTGGAGGAAGGACTCCGGCAATGACCTTAAAAAGGGTGCTTTTACCCGCCCCGTTTGGTCCGAGTACGGCCACCCTCTCACCGATGTGCAGGTGAAAGGTGATCTTTTCAAGAACCGGTTGTCCGCCGAACTGGACGGATAACCGGTTCACATCCAAAATGGG
>CAZNAF010000074.1:7526-10426 GCA_964570925.1 uncultured Anaerolinea sp. | reverse complement strand
CTGCGCCACAAGCGGATGTCATCCTGCCTGATGGGGGCATCGATCAGGATCAGACCATGCGGCCAATTGACGGCTCCAAGCGTCACTCCGGGATAAGACTTCTCAATGAAAATGTGAGGTGCAATTTCTTGCATGCAGACTCCTTTTAGGAAGATGACCGGGAACCGGTTGCGGGGAGGTTGAGGATAAAGCGTGAACCGCCGCTATCAATATTTTCCACCCAAATTTTACCACCGTGAGATTCCACAGCGATACGGCAAAACGCGAGTCCGAGACCGAGACCTTTGGCGAACCCTTCCCCGTGGATGCGTACAAATTTATTAAAAATTCGTTCGAGCGCTTCTTCCGGGATGCCAGGCCCGTGATCTTCGACCCACACGGTGATCTTTGCCTCATTTGCTTTCGCACCGATCACGGTTTTATCTCCCGGGGAGGAAAACTTAACCGCGTTTTCGAGCAAATTTATAAAAACCCGCCTGATCATGTCTTCATCCGCGTCAATAGTAGGCAGGCTGGTAAAAATCATTTTCTCGATGGTGATCTCTCTGCTCGCGGCAATGGGAGAAACGGTATCAATGGCCTCATTGATGAGTTTTTCCACCAGGCAAGCGTTTTTACTGGAAATCGGCTGGCCTGCTTCCAGGCGGTTGATATCCAGAAGCGAACTGATCAAGCGCTGCATGCGTTCCACGCCGCGATTGGAAATTTCAAAAAGCTGCTCAACAGACGCGTCTTCAACATCCGCAACGGCGGTTCGCAATAATTCCAGGCTTGAGACGATGTTGGCCAGCGGAGACCTGAGGTCATGATAGATCATGGCCGAGAGATCATCCCGCAGCAGGTCAAGTTTTTTCCGCTCACTGATATCGTGCAGGATCCACTGCAGGGACCGGTTTCCCTGCAGATCGATCACGGACGCGTTCACTTCCAGGGGGAGCTTTGAGGAAGCATTAGCGACCAGGGTTGCTTCAAGGGTCAGGGAACGGTCTTTTTCGATTTTTGAAAACAAGTTGTTCTTAAGATCGTGGGGCAGCTCCAGCAAATCCAGGATCTGACGGCCCAGCAATTCCTTTTCCGGGAGGCCGGTGATGGCGATGGACTTCATGTTGGCTTCGTGGATACGCCCGTCCATTAATGTCAAGATGACAGGGTCAAAACTTTTTTCGAAAAGGTCATGATAGCGTTGTTGGGCGTCTTGCACTTCCTGGAAAAGGCGCGCATTATATATGGCAATGCCTGCCATATCGGCAATCGCTTTTTGTAGTGCGAACTGATCCTCACTAAAGAAATTCACCTCGCGGTGAACGATGGTTAGCACGCCGACCAACTGTTCGCGTGCCATGAGTGGGACACACAGAGCTGACCTGCCGGGGTCCACCAGTTCCTGATTGGGACGTACCAGCCAGCGTTCGTCTTGCAGCGTGTTGGCGATCAGCACGGGTTTCTTGTTCTTAACTACCCATCCGGCCAGTCCGGAATTGACAACGTCTCTCAACTGGTCTACAGTATGCGGGATCAGCGTGCCGTGATAGACAATGGCCGCGTCGATGGGAGACCCGAGTGAATCCAGAACCACCAGGCTGGCACGTTCTGAGTTTAGATTATTCGTTGAAAGTGTGAGGATATTGGATAGGACTATGCGAAGTTCGAGGGTGCCCGCCAGTTCACGGCTCACGGAATAGAGGATCTCAAGAGACGAATTGGAAAGGTTGTCTTCCATTATTTGCGTCCTTATGATTCCCACAAAGTGAACTGTATTTGAGAATCATTCTTCAGTATAGCATAGCCCTGAACTGGTGATGTTGAAGAATTCTCCTGGATCGTCAGCGGAGATCAGTCTGCCGCGCCGCATAAGATCGGGAACTCAGGTTGATCATTCTTGTTTAATGTCAGTCCAAGATAAGGCGATGGATCGAGAGTGTTGTTGAGTTCCAGTTCGTTTAGAAACGCGCCGCTGCCGTTATCTTTAACGATGGAGAAATGCAAGTGAACGCCCACGGGGTTTCCAGGTTCACCGGAATAATCTCCCTGGTATCCCAGTAACGTTCCCGCCTCGACGAAGATCTCGCTGACACCGGCCGGGAAGTCCGCGGTGATCAATGAATTTCCTTGCGGGTCTGCCATATGCGTATAATACGTCCAGATCTGACGGTCTGGCTGCAGGGGATCTGAGGGGATGCGGATGATGAGTGTTGATTTCCAATCGGGGGAACGACTTAAGTAACCATCGTAGGCGGCGTAAACCGGCGTGATGCCAATATCCGTGCCGGCAAATATATCTATGCCTTGATGCCTGTGGCCGATCCTGAAGCTGTCATCCCAGATATAACCGATCAATCCGCGGCTGGGCATGAGAAAGGGAGCATTATTACAGGTGGTCAGCGCCTCCACTGCCCAATCTTGATGCACTTGCGGAGCTCGAATAAATTGAAGGACAAAAAGGGTGCCTTGATTTCTTCTTCCGGGATAGAGAAGGAGAAAATAGGCGGCTACCATCCCGGCAACAACGATCACAGAGAACACGATGAACAAGAACCTTCTCACCCCTGCGCTTCCAACCTCCCAGCATGGACCAGGGACCCGTCCAATATACACGCACCGGTTTGATCATTCCGAGCAAATTCTCTTCACTTTCCACGAAAACGAGTTTATTGGTAGGGGTACGCCCCTTCCAACGGCTTTTGATCTTTTCTTCGAACAAGATCGGTACGACCTTTTCCAGGTAGGTGGCATGAATATCTCGGGCCACCTTGGCCTGTAGTTTTTCAATGGCTCTGAAACGTTCCCATTTTTCGACTTCAGAAACATCGTCTGGCATGTTGCGTTCAGAAACCGTGCCGACACGTGGCGAGTAGCGGGCCAGGTGCACGTTATCCAGTTTTAATTCTTCCAGAAGGGCG
>CAZNAF010000074.1:0-7426 GCA_964570925.1 uncultured Anaerolinea sp. | reverse complement strand
TTTCGCAACAATTCGGCCAGGGTGGGATAGTTGGGTTGATCGAGCCCGTAGCGGTCCACGATCTGACCGAGAAGGGTGATCTCTTTGACCCCCTGGGCGGCCAAGGCGTGAGCTTCTTTCAGGATCTCTTCGGGTGGACGGCTGCGTTCCACACCGCGGCGGTAAGGGATGATGCAATAGGTGCAGGCGTGTGAACAGCCGTACACCACGGGGATCCATCCGATCACCTGGTTACCGGCAATCGGCTGTGGCAGTTTCAGATCACCATCCATCATGGCGTAGCGGCGGGTCACTTCCGCTTGTTCCACGCTGTGGCCGTGATTTTCGATGAGAAATTCGATCAGCGGAGATGGATCTGAAGGAGGGCAAAAAGCGTCTACATAAGGGAAGCGTTTGCGTAACCTGGGGTTGTCTTTTACACCCACGAGGCAGCCCATCAGGCAGAACACGACTTCAGGGCGTTTGCGTTTGACCGGGATCAAAGTGGTCAGGCGTCCGTAGGCTTTTTCTTCCGCGGATTGCCGCACCACACAAGTATTTAAAACGATGACATCCGCATCTTCGATCACGGGCGTGTTCTCATAACCCAAATGTTCCAGCGCGGAGGAAACGCGTTCTGAATCCGCGACGTTCATTTGGCAACCCTCAGTCCAGACGTGATATTTCATGCGGCTGATTATATCAAGGATTGGGAAACGAAATCGCACCAGAATGGTCTAAATTGTCGCTGTTGCCTACGATTCGAGATAGAATAGATGAATATTATGAAAAGCAGTCTTTATAAATTATTAAGAAATATTGTCCTCCTGGGTGGCGGGATCATGCTGACGGGCGGGATCCTGTTCGTCCCCTCAGCCGGATATCACATGGATACAGCCGCCGCCCGGATTCGGGGATGGATCTCTCCCGCGGGGGATCTGCCTGGTGTAAAGGCAAGTGAAAAACTTAACAAAGAATCTTTATGGCTGCCTGACCTGTTATCAGTCACGGACGAGTCGGTCAGTCAAATTTCGTCGGTCGTTGAAAAAGGAAGCAGTCCACTACCTGCCGCGACACGACTTCCAACCCCCCGGTTCGATTCAAAAAAGGATTATCAGGATTGGAACAACTGCGGTCCAGCCACCCTGGCTTTGATGCTGCGGCATTGGGGATGGCAGGGGGATCAATATGACATCAGCCAGGTTATCAAGCCAAAGGATAGCGACAAGAATGTGAATGCCGAGGAACTGGCACGATATGTGGAGCAGGAAGTGAAAGACTTGCAGGCCGTCATTCGAATCGGCGGAGACCTGACAAGATTGAAGCAGTTGTTGGCAGCAGGCTTCCCGGTGATCGTGGAAAAATCCTTTCTGATGGAAAAACCCGTCTGGATGGGGGACGACCAGTGGGCTGGTCACTATTTGCTTCTGACCGGATATGATGACAGAGAAGAAGTGTATTTTGTACAGGACAGTTTTTATGGCCCGGACCAATCCATACCCTATCATGATCTCGAACAGGATTGGCGGGCATTTAACCGCCTCTATTTGGTGGTTTATCCGCAGGAGAGGTTGGAAGAAGTAAAGTCCGCCTTCGGCTCAGACTGGGTGCAAAGTGAAAACCTGGCGAACACACTGTCTGACCTGCGCGAGGAACTGCGTGTCAACGATGGGGATCCTTTCCTGTGGTTCGATCTTGGCACAACCCATGTGCTCAAGGGAGAATTTTCTGAAGCAGTGGATGCTTTTACCAGAGCGCGCCAACTTGGATTACCGCAACGCATGTTGAGATATCAGTTCGGTCCCTTTGCAGCTGCCTATGAGACCGGGGATCAAAGCGACCTGAGGGTTTTGGTCAATTACGCCTTAAAAATCACACCCGATTCTGAAGAGGCTCTTTATTGGAAAGGCAAAGCCCACACCATGACCACGAAAAATACCAATCAAGAGACTCTGTCAAACAAAGGTCCTTTACAAATTCCCTGACGCCCGGCTTGTCGTGAGCGTGCTGATGGTTCGTATTTCTAATTCTTTCATGATATATTTTAAAAAATGGTTATGTGCTTTCAAAAAACACGGAGTTAGATTCTACGCTCATGACAAAAAAGATCACTTTCTCCTTGCTGGCAATCATCATTTCGGGATGTGTATTAATAAGCACCGCGATGATCGTTGGGGCATTATATTTGGTGAAAGCCCAGAAGAATTACATTCCGCCAACCGCGGACCCCGTTGATCTGTTAAGTGATGAAGAAAAAATGGACCTGATCCAGGAACAGGTGTCTGAGATTCGTGGATTGAACCTGTCTCTGGCGTTGGATCGTGAAATGATGTCCACCAGTGAGCTTGAATATGAAGTGAGCAATGAGTTTTTCAAGGATTACAGTGAAGAAGATGTTCAACAAGACGTGAGACTGTTAAGTGTTCTTGGTTTGCTGGAACCTGATTTTGATCTGCTTCAATTCTATAAAGATTTGTATTCAGAACAAGTTGCCGGTTACTACGACAGCGAAACAAAAGAAATGAAGGTGATCGCTGACGGCGGTTTTCGCGGACTGGAACGGATGACTTACGCGCATGAGTTCACTCACGCCTTGCAGGACCAAAACTATGATTTGGAAAACGGGTTGATGCTGAACGATGAAACCTGCGAGCGCGACAGTGAGTATTGCGCTGCGGTAACAGCTTTGATCGAAGGGGACGCGACACTGACCGAACAATATTGGTTCCTTCAGCACAGCACAAACCGCGATAAATCCGATGTTAGTGATTTTCAATTTACTTTTGAGAGCCCGATTTTCGATTCGGCGCCGGCGTTTATGAGACTCGATTTTCTCTTCCCTTATCAAGAAGGGATGAATTTTGTGAATGCTCTTTACGCGGATCAAAAATGGGATTCCGTGGATGCTGCTTATCAGGAACTTCCTGTTTCAACTGAGCAGATACTGCACCCGGAGAAGTATCCATATGAGAAGCCCATTCGAGTGGACATGCGCGACCTTTCAGCCGGTTTGGGACCAGAGTGGGTCGAAAAGGAACGCAACCAGATGGGTGAATGGTATACCTATCTCATCCTTTCTCAGGGTTATGACCCTGCCTTTCGCCTGAGCGATATTTCTGCCTTCGCGGCTTCAGAAGGTTGGGGCGGTGACTTGTACCTGTATTACGAGAATCAGGATACTTCAAGCTACTATCTTGTCTGGCTCAGTGCCTGGGACACCCCCTATGACGCCCAGGAATTCTTCAGTTCCAGCCGAGAGTATGGCATCTTGCGCTGGGGAGAAACGCTTAAGGAAAGTGAAAACTCACTGGTTTGGCAAAGTGGGGACGGTTTTTATTGTGAGATCGAGATGGATGGGAACCAGACGCTTTGGGTGATCTCCAATGACGCGCAGGCAGCGCAAAGAGTTGATACCAAGATCAAAAACTATTGAGGCATAACAATGTCGATCGATCTTGCCAGGGTGAAGGGGTTGTGTTTCGATGTTGACGGTACGTTGAGCGACACGGATGACGTTTGGGAGGCGCGCCTGATGAAGATATGCGCGCATGTTCCATACCTCTTTCGAGGTAAAAACCCTCAACCTTTTGCGCGATGGCTGGTGATGGCCACGGAATCTCCCATGAATCAGATCTATCATATGCTGGACCGACTCAGTCTGGACGATAATTTTGCCAGGTTGTACAACCGTGTGTCGCAAAGCCGCAAACGCACGGCTCCGCCTTTTAAGATCATGAAGGGCGCGCGCGAGCTGCTTGATCTTGTGCGAGAACGTTACCCCCTGACGGTGGTAAGCGCGCGAGATGAAATTTCCACGCGGCGTTTTCTGGAGCAATTTGATTTGGGTCCTTATTTTGGCGAGGTAGTCACCAGTCAGACCTGTGAATTTACCAAGCCTTTTCCACACCCGGTGACTCATGCGGCAAGCGCGATGGGGCTTCAGGCCCATCAATGTGTGATGATCGGGGATACCACAGTGGATATCCTGGCTGGCAAGGCTGCCGGCGCGCAGACGGTTGGCTTGTTATGCGGGTTTGGTACCGAAAAGGAATTGTATAAAGCCGGCGCCGATCTGGTTTTACGCGACCTGACTGAATTACGCGAGGTGTTCCTCACAACCCCGGGTTAGAGCCTTTACTTTATTACAAAATCTATTTTTTCTGAAACCGTATCATTGCCGGCTTTATCGTAAGCCGTTACCTGCAGGGTGTGTTTGCCGGATTTTGCAGGAAGCAGGTAGATCCAGGGCGGCTCGGTTACGGTTGAAACAACCTTGTCATCCAGCATCCACTCCAGCCGGTCCAATGCCACGTTGTCTTCCACGGTAGCCTGCAGGGTAACAAACTCGCCGATGGATTCAACGGACTGTCCCTCTTCAGGATAGACGATCTTGACCAAGGGAGGGGTGTTATCCACGGTGACCTGGATGACGGTGCTTTGCGCGCTTTGTTCTTCATTGATCGCCGTTAGCTTGATCGCGAACAGTCCTTCGAGGCCAGTGGTATCCCACGAAGCAAGTTTGTTTTCAGTTTTGACAGCAGAAGAACCCTCGCCAACCATCAACCAGGAAGATGGATTGATGCCTTCACCAACCTGCAGCGACCAGGCAGCCAGGTCTTTTGTGTTGAGCATTCCTTTTATGGTGACTACTCCGGAAACCTGAGAAAAGATGACCGGGGAAGAGATATGCAGGTCAGGATCCGCGGGTACAGAGGGGATGGCGTCAAATCCGGTGGGCACCACCGCCAGACCTGAGTCCAGAGCCCACTGCCTCGCCTTAGCTGGCACGTTGATGAAAAGTTTTTCTTCGATCATAGCCGGATCTGTGAAAACGGTTGCCCGCAGGCCGGTTTCACGATTGACCTCTATTTTTTGGTAGAGAGTGTCTCTCAAGGTGGGTTCGTTTCCGCTTAGAAAGACCTCCTGTAACGTGGAGGGACAATCCGCGGAGGGCAGCATACCCGAAGGAACGCACACTTCCAATTGCACGATGCCCTCCGGTGTGCTCCAACCTGGTTTTGAAATTTCCTTGACCGTTTCTCGCATGATCGCATGCCAAACTCCTGCCGCCATCAAAGCGTTGAGTTGAGATCCCTCATCGCCTGTGCGCGTGTCTCCCATCCAGATCAACACCAGCCTTTGGGGCGTGTACCCGACGGTCCAAACCTGCTTGCCGTCAGCCGCCTTGCCCGTTTTGGCTGCGATGGGTTGGCCAAGTTCAAGCACGTTCGGGTAACCAAGGGTTTCCCACCGCGCACTTTCATCACTTAAGACATGATTGATCAAATAGGCCAGGGGCTGACTTAATACAGCGCTTGTATCCGGTTGTGTGCTTTCATAGAATGATCTGCCAGAGGAGGTATCCACACTCATGGCGAATTTAGGTTCGATCTCGCCGGTGGAAGGGTTCTGAATGCCGCTGCGCACCCCTGAATTTGCAAGCGTTCCATACGCTGAGGCGATCTCAAGCATGGAAACAGGCGAACTGCTGACCAGCGGGGCAGTGGAGTCGTTGTATTTGAGTAAAGAGTTGAATCCTAAAGTGGAAGACATCTTCCAGGTGTTAGCAACGCCCGCCTGGTTCAGTACATCCAGGATCGGAATCCAATAATCATTTGCCACTGCCGACCGAATGCTGACCGGGCCTTGCCAGGCGTGGGCATCATTATTCTCTGATAATTTGTCGGACGGAATATCCCATTGCAGAGAGGCTGGTGAAAGGCCGCGGGCAAAGCCGGATAATGCGATAAAGGGGCTGAGAAGTGTTCCCGGTTCGTATCCAGACAAATCCAATAACTCACCATTAGAGAGAGCTGGATCCATGTAAGCCAGAACCTCACCGCTTTGCGGATCGAGGATCAAACCGGCGCTTGCCAGGTTGAACTCGTTTGTGGTCTGAAAAACCTGAGTGGGCAGAAGTAATGCGCTGGGACAGGATTCAGAATCCGGTGTGCTTTCGGCGGAACTCTCACCCTGAAGGCGTTTCATCTGTGTACTCGCTGTGCAGATCAACTGGTTTTGCAGGTCGAGGTCAAGAGTACTGACCACGACCAACCCTCCGCGTTGCAATCTGTTTTCAAAAAATTGATTCTGCAGGTTCTCCAGCAGGCTTGCGGTGAAAACCGGCGCTAGGGAGGATGGATCAGAGATTTTTTCACGCAGGTGGACGGTTTCGTGGATCGCTTGCGTAAACTCTTCAGTTGAAATGATCTGCGACATGGCCATTTCAGACAGTAAGTGCCGTTGCATTTCCAGGGCGTTGGTCGGGGCATCCAAAGGGTTAAGGGCGGGTGCCTCAATGGCCGTCACCAGCATGGCGGATTCTGCCAATGACAACTCGCTTGAGCTTTTTTCAAAATAAAGCCGGGAAGCACTTTCCGCTCCGACAGCAAGATGACCAAACCAGGCGCTGTTGAGATACCATTCCAGCACCTGTGTTCTGCCATATGTAGTGACAAGCTGACCTGCCAGCAGACGCATACGTAAGGCGCGCCTGGTGGAGCGCGGTTCGTCCCATAGAAGCAGTTCGCTGGCCAGCCTTTCAGCAATGGTCGCGGGTTCCGGATCAAGCCAGTTTTCTGATGAATAGCCTGGGCTTGTCCAAAATTCCGGCTGGAGTGTGGCCACGGCAGCGCGCAGCAACTGAGGGCTGAAGTGGTCTTGTTTTTCGGGGTTTACTGCCATGTAGCGGCGTTCGATGCCCGGGTTTTCAAGGGTCAATAATACGGTTTCACCGCTGCGGTCGGTAATTTGAGTTGGGTTGAGCAACTCTCCATCGAGAGGATTGAGCAATACCGGTAAGGATTGCAGGGTGGGCAATTCAATAGTGATCCTGGCGTAAAGCATCCCTCCGGCGAACAGGCCGCCAGCAAGAAGAACGAGCAAGACCGATAAAAATCCGATCGCCAAAGGTACTTTAAATACACGGTTTCTCGCAGATCTCTTCGCAAGATCCCGGCGGCGTTGTTTAAGGAGGAGGTGCAGGTCAGTTTTTCGCAATTTTTCAGATTCTGGATCTCTTGAGATTGGTATCCTTACGAAAGATACTTTCAGTTTAACATAGCCGGGTAGGGCGGGCAAGCGCGATTCTCAGGTATAATGCGGAGAATGAAGAGAATTTTTGGTGTGTTCCTGGTTTGCATTTTCCTTCTCGGCGGTTGTCAAAAGGGCGACGCCACGCAGGTTCCATCCCTTTTTGATGAGGAGGAATTACCTGTTTACGTTACGCAAACCTTGACCCCCACAGCGACGGTCACTCTACCGGGAGAGGCCACCGCGACTGAGGCTCCCTTGCCAACCTCAACCCCGATGACCTATACGGTAAAAGCCGGTGAAACCTTGTTCTCCATCGCCGCAAACCACGGCATCACCACCGACGCGATTAGGGCGGCGAACCCCACGGTCAACCCTTATCTGGTTGGACCGGGGTTGGTGTTGATCCTCCCCC
>CAZNAF010000073.1:0-10602 GCA_964570925.1 uncultured Anaerolinea sp. | reverse complement strand
GCCAGGTGGAACATGCCGGCGACGGTCGCCCCCATGCCCACGGCGGCCACCATGAAGCCCAACTGGCTGATGGTGGAATAGGCAAGAACCTTTTTAATATCGTATTGTCCAACGGCGATGGTGGCGGCAAAAATGGCCGTGGCCGCTCCCACCCACATTACAACCGTCTGCGCTTCGGGAACCAGTGTGTAAAACGCGGAACTTCTCGCCACCAAATAAACACCGGCGGTTACCATTGTGGCAGCATGGATCAAGGCTGAAACCGGGGTCGGGCCGGCCATCGCGTCGGGCAGCCAAACGTAAAGCGGCAGCTGCGCCGATTTGCCGGTCACACCCAGCAGCATGAAGAGGGTGATCAAAAGCATAACACCTGGTTTCGCGGCAGCCACCTGCGCGGCCTGGCTGAACACTTCATCAAACTGGAAACTGCCAAAGTTGACGAAAATGAGAAACATGGCAATCAATAAGCCGAAATCGCCGATTCGGTTGGTAATAAAGGCTTTCTTGGCGGCGATGGCGTTGCCGATCCCATCCTTCCCTTTTTCATACCAGAAACCGATCAAAAGGTAGGAACAAAGGCCCACCCCCTCCCAGCCGACGAACATCATCAAGAAATTATCGGCACTGACCAGGATCATCATGGCGGCGATAAAGAGGTTCATAAAAACGAAGAATCGCGTAAAGCGTCCTTCATCGCCGTTGTGCCTGACGTCATTGTGCATATAACCAATGGAATAAATGTGGATCAACGTTCCGACACCGGAAACGACCAGCATCATCACCACGGAAAGAGTGTCAACGCGAAAAGCCCAGCGTACGCTCAGTTCGCCGATGGAAATCCAATCCACGAGGGGAACAGTCACCCCTTCAGGATGTTCTGCCAGTGCCACGGCCAGAAAGACGGATACCACAAAGGCAAGTCCGGCGGCCGCACTGGCAGTGATTCCTGAAAAGAGTTCCCCTAATTTCCGTCCGAGCAACAGATTGATGACCAGCCCGATCAGAGGTAAAAACACCACCCAGGGTGCCAGGTTAAATGAAAGTGCAGATTCCATAAGCGGCTCCATCATCCTTTCAGGCTGTTCATCGCATCAATATCAATGCTGTTCTTGGTGCGGAAAACCGCCACGATCAAAGCCAGCCCTACGGCGACTTCTGCGGCAGCAACCGTCATGACAAAGATCACGATGGCCTGACCGTCGAGGATCTGAAAATGGTTGGCAAAAGTGATAAAAGCCAGGTTGGCCGCGTTAAACATCAACTCCAGGCACATGAAAATGACAATAGCGTTCTTGCGCAGTAAAAATCCCAGAATGCCCATGCAAAACAGGATGACTGCGAGGGAGAGGGGATAAACAATGGGTAACATCTTATTGTCCTGTGCCTTTCCTGGTTTTTTGGGTCAAAACCACGGCTCCAATGGCCGCGACGAGCAGGATGACAGAAGCGATCTCGAAGGGCAGGGAATATTTGTTATACAGGATCAGCCCCAGGTTCTTGGGGTCAGAAAGAGCCGCCGAAGCAACTGTTGTTGAAGCCTTCGTTGCCACGCGGGTGATGAGCACATAAACCGCTTCGATCAGCACGGCCGAGGCCAGCAAGATGGCCAGAGGTCTTTGCCATTTGATCTGTTCTTTTTCCTGTAGTTTTTCTGTGCCCAAGATCATGATCACGAACAAAAAGAGCACCATGATCGCGCCAGCATATACTGTGATCTGTGCCAGCGCGATAAAGGTCGCGCCCATGATCAAATAGAGGACTGCCACGGCCAAAAAATTTACGATCAAGAACAGAGCAGAATAAACGGTGTTCTTGCTGAGGATCAATCCTGCGGCAGCCGCGATGGCGACCACGCCCAAAAAAATAAAAATCAATAGATTGATGGTCATCATCCCTCCCTAATCCTCGGGGTCTTTCATCTCGGGCACCGAGCGGGTGTAAAGACCCGCTTCCGTCTTTTGCGGGGTCGGACTGCCGCCTTCAGGAACCTTTACCAGAAATTGCTCCTTGGTGAAAATTGCCGAGGCGCGGTCCGGGTATGCCAGTTCATAATCGTGCTCCAAGACGATGGCTTCGGTCGGACAGGCGTCTTCGCAAAAACCGCAATAGATACAACGCAATAAATTGATCTCGTAGGTGCTGGCGTACCGTTCGCCGGGTGAGTAGCGTTCTTCATCCGTGTTTTCGGCAGCTTCCACAAAGATGGCGTCAGCCGGGCAGGCTGCCGCGCACAGGGCGCAGCCAATGCATTTTTCCAACCCGTTATCATATCGTTTCAGTTCATGCCTTCCGCGGTAACGCGGGCGAACCGGTCGTTTTTGCTCGGGGTACTGAATGGTAACCGGCTTTTCGAAAAATGCTTTAAGTGTGGTTAAGAATCCTCTCAGCATCTCATCCTCCTGTCAGGGTGACCACCAGAGCGGTGACCATAACGTTTAACAGCGCCAGCGGAAAGAGGATTTTCCAGCCAAAAGCCATCAGACGATCATAACGGATACGTGGCAAGGTCGCCCTGAGCCAGACAATAAAGAACAGGATCGCGATCACCTTAATGAACAACCAGATCGGTCCAAGCCAGGGGGCCTGGTCAAGGAAGGGGCCCTGGTAACCTCCCAAAAAGACGGAGGCTCCGATCATGCTGATGGCGATCATCTTGATGTATTCGGCCATGAAGAAGAGGGCAAACTTCATGCCTGAGTATTCAGTATGGTAACCGGCGGTCAGTTCCTGCTCCGCTTCAGGCATGTCAAAAGGTGAACGATTGATCTCGGCAATGGCCGCCGTCATGTATATGACCGCGGCAAGAGGCTGGAGCACCACAAACCACAGGTCTTTTTGTGCCACAATGATGTCGTTAATGCTCATCGATTCCGCCAGCAGGATCGGCCCGATGAAGGACAATCCGAGGGCCAGTTCGTAACTGATCATTTGTGCTGTGGCACGCAGACCGCCCATGGTGGCGTATTTGTTATTCGAAGACCAGCCCGCCAGGGTGATCCCGTAAATGGAGATGGAGGTCACGGTTAAGATGTAGAGTGCGCCCAGATTAATATCAGCCACGGATAAGGTGAAGGTCTTACCAAAAAGTGTAATGGGCGGTCCCCAGGGCACAACACCGGTGATGATGAGTGCGGGGATCATGGTGATCACCGGCGCGATGACAAACAAGAGTTTATCCGCTTTGGCAGGGATCAACTCCTCCTTGAAGATCAACTTCAGGGCATCCGCCACGGGTTGGAGCAATCCAAACTTGCCCGCACGGTTCGGGCCGATGCGCACTTGAAACCTGGCCAAGACACGGCGCTCAAACAACGTCACGTAAGCGAACCCAACCGTGAGAGAGAGGATCAACACCAGTGATTTGATGAACCATTCCAAGAAATTGCCAAATGTCATAGTGATCCTCGCTCGCTTGGGAGAGTATTGACCACGACCTCTACCGCTTCGGGCTGCCAGACCGGAACCCCGTTGTTGCGGGTGACCAGGATCCTGCCCCTGGGAACTTCGGCCGACACCTCTACCTCACCGCTAAAGTCCTCACCTTTCAACCGCAAGGTCAGTGGGTGGTCAGTCGTTACCTTAAGGGATTCGGCGTCGAGATCGTTGAGGTGAATCGTCTTGCCAATGCGGTCTTTCAGTAAGCTGTTTTTCACAGGCTGGCTGTCTGCGTACAGTTTGGTTACAGGATACGCAGGCCAGAAATTGCGCGGTGTTCTAATAAGCTCAGGCATGCGAGCCTTGCGCGGCAGGTCCTTTTCTCCGGTTGCCAGCGGCAATATAAGGCCCAGACCAAATTGGTTATCGTATCCGGTACCGCCGTAATAAACTTCGTTGCGGCCAATGATTGGCCATTGTTCGCGGATGACCCCAAGCTTTTCATAGGAAATGCCCTTGAAAACCGTTTCGCTTTCGGTGAGCGTTTCCAATAACTCCACCGCGCCGCCGTTCAAATCAACGCCAAGGTCACTCAATAAGGCCAGGGTGATCTCATGATCAGGTTTTGTTCCTTTGGGCGCGGGGACTGCACGGGCAAATTTCTGAAGCCGCCTTTCCCCTGAAACCATGCTCCCGTCTTTTTCCATCACTGCCTGGGCGGGCAGTACCACGTCAGCAAGTTTGGCCGTCTCCGTCAGGAAGAGGTCCTGCACGACCATAAATCCGGCTTTCTGCACCGCGGCTTTCAAAGCCGGGTCATCCCCTGCCGGGTCAGCACCGATGATATACAAGCCCATGGCGTCGCTCATGCTTTCCGTCAATGCGGGGTCAGGGAGGATTCCCAGTTCAAAGGCGCCCTGGTCATTGCCACGCGGCCAAACCGGGATCAGTCCGTTGTTGGGACGGCCGAAGTGTCCGGTTTTCACCAGCCCTTCGGCGATCAAACCGGCCAGCGCGGTGGTTTGTTCGAGCCCCAGGCCGTCACTTCCCATGAACACGACCAGGTTTTCTGCCTTGGTGACCGATTTCGTAATGGCGGAATTTCCTTCAAATAGTTCACGCAGCGCTTTTTCTTCATCGCCATACCCGTAGGATAGGGTATGCGTGGCGTATTGGTCCAGACGTGTCTTGCGCGCGCAAACCGTGACCAGGTTCGCACCCCGTTCGGCTGCTCCTTTGACACGCAGCCACCACAAAGGCGCCTCTTCATGCAGGTCAGACGCAAAGACGACGATGGTGGTGCCTTTTTCCAATTTGCCGAGATCAGAACCAGCGCACATTCCCACACGGCTGACCCATTCCCCTCCACCCATGCGGCTGTAAAGGGCTACCTTGCCATCCAGCTTCTGCGCCAGATGTTTGGCGACCCATTGATCTTCAAGGCTTAACTTGCCGCTTACCATTGTGAGCACTTTTTTGCCCGCCGCCTTCAGGTTTTCCGAGACGACGTGCAGGGCTTCCTCCCATTCGACGGGCACCAATTCATCACCCTTGCGCAACAGAGGTTTTGTCAGGCGCTGAGGATTTTCAGCGTAGGAATAGGCAAAGCGGCCTTTATCGCAGATCCAGATTTCATTGACCTCTTCGTTTTGCCTGGGCATGGTGCGTTTGATCACCACCTTGCCCTTGCTGCGTGCCTCACGCCGAACGTCATAGGTCAAATTGCAGCCCACTGCGCACAGATTGCACAAGGAGGGTTTATGGTCGAGTTCCCAGGCTCGCGCGCCAAAGCGGAAATCGCTGGTGGTCAGCGCCCCTACAGGACAGATATCGGTGGTGTTTCCAGAAAAGATCGAATCGAACCCGGGTTCTGAATAACTGATGATCTCCAGGTCTCTGCCGCGATTGTAAAACCCGATCACGGCATCCCCTGCGATCTGTTCTTCAAAACGGATGCAGCGCGCGCATTGAATGCAACGTTCGCGATCCAGCATGATCAAATCACCCAAGGGCAGGTGCTTCTTAGCCCGGTGTTTTTCGTCCAATATAAATCGGCTTTGCGAAGAACCAAATTCCATGCTCTGGTTTTGCAGCGGACACTCACCGCCTTTGTCACAAACCGGACAATCCAGTGGGTGAGAGGTTAACAAAAATTCAATGATCTCTTTGCGCGCGGACATCACCTTTTCAGTGGCGCCCCACACTACCATTCCCTCAGATACGAGGGTGGTACACGCGGTTTCCAGTTTGGGTCCAAAGACGATGCGCGGAGAGCCGTCTTCGTTGAGCGCAGGTTTGCCGGTGGTTCTGTCGATTTGCGGACGCCCCACATCCACCAGGCAAACCCGGCACATACCGGCCGGTTTCAGTTTGGGGTGATGGCAAAAGACCGGAATGTAAATGCCCACCGTCTTGGCGGCATCCACCAGGTTCATCCCGGCCGGGACGCTGACGACGCGTCCATCAATGGTCAAATTCACTAGTTTATCCATCCGCTAGCTCTCCAGACGAGCTTCGAAATCGGCTCGGAAATTGTTAAGTCCTGAGATCACCGTCATGGTCGAAAACTCTCCCAGGGCACACAGGCACTTGTTCTGCATTTGGGCCGCTACGCTTTTCAACAAATCGATGTCTTCCTTTTTCGCCTTCCCTGCTTCGATGCGGTCACTGATATGACTCATCCAATACGTACCCTCACGGCAGGGAGTGCACTTGCCACAGGATTCGTGCTTGAAAAAGTGGGTGGTGCTGTTCACCAGTCGGCTCACGTTGACCGTTTCATCCAAAACGATCACCGAAGCTGAACCGAGCGGCGCACCCAGAGCGGTCGTGGCTTCGTAATCCATGGGGGTGTCGAGTATTTGTTCCGTAGCCGCGATCAACGTGGAGGAGGCTCCGGCAGGCATGATGGCTTTAATTTTGGCATCATTGAGTATGCCTTCGCCGTGTTTAAAGATCAATTCCCTGAAGGTAGTCCCCAACGGGAGCTCATAATTGCCGGGCTTCTTCACCCGGCCTGAAAGCGAAAAGATCTTGGTACCGGGACTTTTGTCTGTGCCGTTCTTGCGAAAAGCGTCTGCACCTTTGGCGAAAATAAAGGGAATATTCGCCAGAGTTTCGACGTTATTAATAACGGTAGGTTTATCGAACAAGCCCGCCACAGCCGGGAAGGGAGGCCTTAATCGCGGCTGGCCCAGTTTTCCTTCAATTGATTCCAACAGGGCTGTCTCTTCGCCACAGACATAGGCGCCCGCGCCCAAGTGGGTGTGAACACGCAGGCTATATTGTGTGCCAAAGAGGGCGTCGCCCAGGTAGCCTTTGGCCGTCAGTTCACTGATGCGTTCTTCAAATTTACGCGCGATCTGGGCAAATTCACCGCGGAAGTAGATATAGGCGTCGTTCGCCTGCACGGTGAAAGCGGTCAGCATCAGTCCTTCCAGAAACTGGTATGGATTGAATTCAAGAAGCTCACGGTCTTTAAAGGTCCCCGGCTCGGATTCATCTGCGTTGGCCACCACGTAATGCGGCCAGATATCATTGGGCAGGAAGGACCACTTCACTCCGGTTGGAAAACCTGCCCCGCCCCTTCCGCGCAGGCCGGAGGCCTTTACCAGGTTCACGAGGTCTTCGGGTTTACCGCTTTTGACGGTTTTTTTCCAGGTCTCGAAACCGCCATTCTCTACGTACACCTTCAACAGGTTCAACCCCTGTATATCTCGATGGCGCAGGAGGATCTTCTCACTCATGGCCGCCTCCTTCTTGCGCCTGACCGGCTTTTTCACCGCCAGTCTTGAGTGGTGATCCACCCAGCGCCGCAGACATGGAACGCAGCCAGTCCAGCGTTCGCGCGGGAGTCTGGTTTTCGTGATATTCCACGTCATCGCCGATCTGCGCCTGGAACATGGGCGCCTTGTCGCAGGCTGCCAGGCATTTTACTTCTTCAATGGTGATCAAGCCGTCCGCGGTGGTTTCTCCGGGTTTAATACCCAATTGGCCGCACAGGTCGGACAGGTACTCTTTGGCGCCGCGCAGATCACAGGCCACATCCGTGCAAACCTGCAATCTGATCTTGCCAGCCGGCTCATCATGAAAGAGCGTGTAAAAACCGATCACAGAAGCGACTTCCGTGGCACTGATCCCGGTGATCTCGGCTACTTCTTTCAAGGCCGCGCGTGAGACAAAACCCTCTTCAGCCTGGGCCAGGTGCAGCAGGGGCATCACGGCCGCCCGCTTGCGTTCATTCGGATACCTGGTCATGATCTTTTCTATTTCATCCGGGTACTTTTTGAGCAACTGGTTCATCGGTCTGTATCTCCCAGGACGATATCGATGCTGCCAATAATGCCGATCAGGTCGGCCACCAGACAGCCTTTGGCGAGCAACGGCAGAACCTGCAGCAAGGTGTGCGACGGTGTGCGGTAATGCACACGATAAGGTTTTGTTCCGCCGTCGGATTCAAGAAAAACACCCATTTCGCCGCGCGGTGACTCTATGGTGGTATATACGGATCCGGCCGGCGGGGTGAAGCCTTCCGTCCATAGTTTGAAATGGTGGATCAGGGCTTCCATGCTCACGCCTATCTCGGACCTCGGCGGCGGCACATACTTGCGGTTGTTATCGCGCACCGGGCCGTAGGGCAGTTTATCAAGCGCCTGCTCCACAATGCGGACGGATTGACGCATCTCTTCCACCCGGATCTGGTATCGTCCGTAGACGTCGCCGGTGGTCTGGGTTGGAATGTCAAAGTCATACTGATCGTAACCGCAATAGGGGTTGGACTTGCGAATGTCATGCGCGACGCCCGTGGAACGCAGGGTCGGACCAGTTACGTCCCAGGCCAGGGCATCTTTCGAAGAGAGCACGCCAATCCCCTTGGTGCGGCTCATGAAAAGGGGATTTTTTGTGAGCAAGGCTTCGTACTGATCAATGCGTTTCGGGAAGATATTAATGATCTCTCTGAGCGCCCCTTCAAATTCCGCGGGAACGTCGCGCCACAATCCACCCGGTCGGATGTACGTGGTCATCATGCGCTGTCCTGAGACCAACTCAAAGATATCCATGATCATTTCACGTTCACGCATGGCGTAAAGGAAGACGCTCATGGCGCCCAGGTCCAGGGCCGAGGTGCCGATCCACAGCAGGTGCGATTGCAGACGTGAAAGTTCCGCCAAAATGACGCGAATGGCGTCCGCCCGCGGAGGGGATTTCAGGCCGGTCAATTTTTCAACCGCCAGGCAGTACACCAGGTTGTTACCCATGGTGTACATGTAATCCATACGGTCGGTCAACACTTCGGCCTTTTGGTAGGTCTTGGCTTCCATGTTCTTTTCTATCCCGGTATGCAGGTAACCAATATCTGGCACGCAGTTAAGTACCGTTTCGCCATCCAACTCGAGGATCAGACGCAACACGCCGTGCGTGCTGGGGTGCTGCGGACCCATGTTGAGCACCATGGTTTCGCCGGTCAGCGCCTGCGGGGTGAAGAGATGCTTCAGTTCTTCAAGGGTGAATTCCTGGATCTCTCTCATCTATCTCACCCCTTTCGGCTTGCGCAGATCGATCTCTTTCAGGTTGAAGGTGTGCTGCACTTCCTCATAACCGAGCGGATAATCCTTGCGCAGAGGGTGTCCTTGCCAGTTGGGCGGCATGAGGATGCGCCGAAGATCCGAATGGCCCTCGAAACGGATGCCCATCAGATCCCAGATCTCCCGTTCACGCCAGTTCGCGTTGGGGAAAACCGTTTCCATCGTGGCAATGCTTGGGGTGTCTCCATCCAAGGGCGCCCTGAAGGTGAGATAGAGTTTGCTTTTAGTTGAATAGAAAATATAGACCACGTGAAAGCGCGGACTTGTTTGCGGCCAATAATCTACGGCGGTTTCTGCAGAAAGCATATCGAATTCGAATTCGTCGCGTAAAACCGCGGCCGCCTGTACGACCTTGTCGGCAGGCAGCAAAACGGTCACATCGCCGCGGAATTCTGATGCTTTTCCGTCGAACCGCTTACAAATCTCATTTACAGCGGGGGTAAGAAGTTCGTTCATGGTTGACCTTATTTCCACTTGGCGAATCGCTCGCCCTTGACTTTGTTATGCAGGGCCACCACACCGTTGATCAGCCCTTCAGGGCGCGGCGGACATCCGGCTACATAAATATCCACTGGAACAATCTCATCCACGCCCTGTAAAATAGCGTAGTTGTTATACACACCGCCGCAAGCGGCGCAATCTCCCATGGCGATCACCCACTTTGGGTCTGGCATCTGGTCATAAAGATTGCGCAGCACGGGGGCCATTTTTTGTGATACACGCCCGGCGACGATCATCAGGTCAGATTGGCGTGGGCTGGCACGCATCAGTTCCATACCAAAACGACTCATGTCATAATTGGCGGCCTGGGCGGCCATCATTTCGATCGCGCAGCACGCCAGTCCAAAGAGCATCGGCCACATGGAGTTGGTGCGCGACCAGTTTACAGCGTTTTCGAGGGTGGTGGTCACCACACCGGTATTCCCTAATTTTTGCTCTATTCCCATTCCAATGCTCCCTTTTTCCAGACGTAAATGAAGCCCACCAACAGGATGATCACGAAAATGAACATCTCGATCAAGCCGAATAACCCGAGTTTCTTAAAGGCCACCGCCCAGGGAAGAAAGAAGACGACCTCAACATCAAAAAGGATGAACAGCACTGCCACCAGATAGTATTTCACCGACATCTGGCGTGTACCCGGCCCGTAAGGGATCATGCCGGATTCGTAGGGCTGCCCTTTTTTCTCTGTGGGTCTGTGAGGCCCGAAATAACGCCCCAGAAAAAGAACCAGCAGTCCGACCAGTGTGGAAAGGATAAGTAAAATGATCAGGGGAAGGTAGTCAATCAACATCGAAGAATTCTCCGTTTTGCAGACTATTTAGGAATTGATAAAGACCATTTGATAAACTTAACAGGCTATAAATTTTACCTTAATAAAATGAGGTTTCCTATTGACAATGTTCCTGAAAAAATACATAAAAAATCCCCCGCCAGGTGGCGGGGGAGAAGAATTGAGTTTGCTTTAACAGGGACGCGTCGAGTTTACCTGGTTTGTTCTTTGGTTTGCCCGCTTCCCCCTTGTTAGGCAGAACCGGAGAGAGATGGCAAACTGCCTCACGTTCTGTCAAAGAGTCTCAAAGACTTACCTCGATTTCTGATATTCGCCTTCCACGAAACCCCAGTTGACCAGGGACCAAAA
>CAZNAF010000072.1:0-10644 GCA_964570925.1 uncultured Anaerolinea sp. | reverse complement strand
GTATACTTTGGTTAGATAAACACTTGGGTGCCCCCCTCACCCAGGTGTTTATCTTATTTTAAACAAAAAGCGGGCAAGTATTTTGCCCGCATTATTATTTAATCTTCAAGGTCATCTGGAAAGTCGAATTCAGGTTCAAGATCCTCTATATTTCGTCTGATCCATAAAAATAGCATTTGTCCGTCATTGGTCTCGCTGGATCTCGCTGCAAGGATGGGGACCTTTTCTTCCAATCCCATCGTGTTTTTATAATGAAGGTAAATCGGCTTTTTCTTGGTCCACATGCGATGGCATCGTTCCACCAGGGCAGGTCCATTATATGTGCGCAGCCTGGTCAGGGCGGTGTAATACACCGCCGGGCTTTCATTCAACCCCAAAGCCCATGCGTCGTCAATGGATTCAAAAACGGGCGGCGGCCCTTCAATAATGGTGATCTTGTCTTCCATCTGCTTTCTCCACGCAAGATAATACCACAATCCCAACTGTATTCTGGAACCTGTCTAAGGTTAACAATTCTCATAAACTTATAAGGAGAAATCTGACAATCTTTTGATAAAGTGTTAACTCTTCTTTTATACTGAAAAATTAGAATAACCCTAAATAAACGAATTGTTTAGGAGGATCAAATGAATTACTACATTTCAACACCCGCATCCATGGTGGAAGCCCGCCGAAGATTGATGAATCGTTTTCTTAATGAGAACCGATCCGATGAACCCGTCTTCAGTATTCCGTTGAATCTGCAATCCAACCAGGACGAATACTTGCTGACCTCTTTTGTGCCCGGGTTGGACGCCGATTCCGTCAACATCCGCTTTAACAACGGCGTACTAACGCTGGAGGGTGAATACACCGAAAACCAGGTTGAAGGTTATGATGTGCATCTTTCTGAATTACCCATCGGAAAATTCAGCCGCTCGATCGAGTTCAATAACCCCATCAATTCCGAAAAAATTGTGGCAGAACTAAAGGACGGCCGCCTGACCCTTCATATTCCTAAAGCAGAAGAAGCCAAACCCAAGACCATTAAGATCTCCTCGAAATAAGGAAGACTCTTCCACAATTCGGGCAGGAATCCTGCCCGAATTGTTGTTTAAAAAGATAAAATGAGGACATGCAAAAAAATACCCTGGAAAACATGTTGGTTTCGTCGGGTGTGCAAACCTGGCGGGCTTTCAAATCCATAGGCTCAACCAATGACGAAGCACTCGCCTGGGTTGATGAAGAGGCGCCTGATTTTTCATTGGTGATCGCCGAAGAGCAAACCAGCGGGAGAGGTCGCTTTGATCGCCGCTGGATTTCGAAACCGGGTGCTTGTCTGGCCTTCAGTTTGATCCTGAGGCCGCACCCTGGGGACCACCCCAATCTCGCTTTATATGCCCCCCTGTGCGGTATCGCGGTCAGAGATGCGTTGACAGAATTGTTTGATTTGGACGTTCAGATCAAGTGGCCTAACGACGTGCTGATCTCACGGCAAAAGTGTTGCGGCATTCTGGTTGAATCGGTCTGGACCGGTGATGTATTGAAAGGGCTCGTCATGGGTATCGGAATTAACATCACGCGTGACTCGCTGCCGCCTTCTGAAAACCGCCTCTACCCCGCGACAAGTCTGGAAGAAGCCGTAAACCAAAAAGTGGATGGACTTGAGGTGTTGAGGGCTGTTTTACACCAGATCACGAAATGGCGTCCATTGGTCGGATCTCCAACATTTTTTACTCATTGGAAAAGACACCTGGCCTATGTGGGTGAGGAGGTCATGATTGTGAAATCTGAAAAAAACTCTATAATAGGCATTGAAAAAGGAATTGACCGAGATGGTAATCTCGTGATCATCGGTCCAGCACACGAAGAAATAATGATCGAAGCAGGAGATTTGCACCTGCGTCCCTTAACCTCGCCTTAAGAAACGGAAAAGATCATGCTCGACGACTTGCGTAATTCTGCCGATTCCGGATATGAACAATCGACATCCGATGAATACGTTTATGAAAATACTGCCAAACAGAGAAAAAAAACGTTTATGGGCATGACCGCAGGCCAACGCTTTATCATTACCTTTTTCATTTTCATATTGGTCGCGATTGCAGGTATCTTTATATTGATCGCTTCGGAAAAAATTTTCCCGCCCATTTAATTTTTCACAGACTTCGAGAAAAAACGGTGAAGGATAAACCTTCACCGTTTGTATTATTCTTCCTGGTCTTCCATGATATCCGGCTCGTCCTCAGATTCGGGCTCGCCTTCAGGTTCAGGCTCGTCCGATGAGAGCATGTCTGGCTGCTTGAAAACAAGTTGCGCTCCCTTGGTTGGTTCCACTCTGGCGGCCATGTCTTTGGCTGCCATCCTGGCCACGGATGCAACAATGCTGTCTTTCACCAGGTCCATGACCTTGAACCCGCGTGTCGCCCGACCGCTCACTGAAATGACTTTAACCTTCAGCCTTAAAACGATTCCTGAAGAGGAGATCATGGTGACATCGTCTTCATCTTGCACCACGCGCGCGTCCGTGATCTTCCCGATCTTGGCCAGGTTTTTTTGGTCGATGGTCGCTACGCCGCTTGTGGCGCGTCCTTTACTGGGATATTCCTCCAGTTTCGTACATTTTCCAAACCCATTCTCTGTCACCACCAGGAGCTTGCCACCCGGTTCGATCACGTCCATGGATGCCAGCCGGTCACCTTCTTTGAGTTTGATCCCACTCACGCCTGCTGCCTGTCTGCCCATGGTACGAATGTTCGTTTCTTTGAATCGCAGAGCCTGACCACCGCGTGTGACCATGATGATCTCGTCTTTACCCGAGGTCAATTTCACCCACCCAAGCTTGTCATCATCATCCAGATTGATCGCGATCAACCCTGATGGTCTCACGCTTGAGAATTCAGATAATTCCACCCGCTTGACGCGACCCATTTCGGTCGCCATGGTGAAGCAGGAGCCATTTTCAAAATTTGGCACCGAAACGGCCGCGGTGATCTTTTCATTGGCTTCCATCGCCAAAACGTTCACGATGGGGATTCCCTTATCCGTACGATTCGCGTCAGGGATCTGGTAAACTTTTTCTGAATAAACCTTGCCTTTATCCGAGAAGAACAATAACGTGTGCAGGGATCTGGCCGGAACAAGCAAGACGACCTCGTCCTCATCGCGTATAGTTTGCCCTGATACGCCTCTGCCCCCCCTGCCCTGCGTGCGATAGAGGTTGGCCGCCACCCGTTTGATATATCCACGCTGGGTGAAAGTGATCAATACAGGTTCATCTGCAACAAGGTCTTCTTCCTTGAGTTCTTCGTGAGTTTCGGCAATTATTTTTGTCCTTCGTTCGTCACCGTATTTTTCCGCGAGACTTTGCAGGTCTTCCTTGATCAATACCAGCATTTTCTTGGGGTTGGCAAGTAAATCTTCAAGATACTCGATCCGTGCCAGCACATCACGATGTTCATCTTCGATCTTCTGTCTTTCAAGTGCAGATAACCTGCGCAACTGCATATCCAGGATTGCCTGGGCTTGAATATCGGTTAACTTGAAACGACTCATTAAGCGCTCTTTGGCGACTTCAGGATCCTTTGATTCACGAATAGTTTTGATCACCTCATCCAGGTTCGCGAGGGCAATTAACAGACCATCCAGAATATGCGCTCGGTGACGGGCTTTTTCCAATTCGAATTGTGACCGCCTGGTGATGATCACCTGCCGGTGTTCGATATAGATTTGGATGGCACGCTTCAATGAAAGAAGTTTCGGCTGACCATCCACGAGGGCAAGCAAGTGAACACTGAAGGTTGTTTGCAGGGATGTGTATTTGTATAACTGGTTGAGCACCTGATTGGGTTGCGCGCCTCTTCTGAGTTCGATCACGATGCTCATACCGCGCCTGTCAGATTCATCCCGTAGATCCGAAATCGCGTCCAGTTTGCCCCCTCGGGCAAGTTCAGCAATTCGTTCAATTAAACCGGTTTTGTTCACCTGAAATGGAATTTCAGTGATCACGATTTTAAAACGGTTACCCTTCATCTCTTCGATGTGCGCCATGCCCCGTACAACCAGCCTGCCCCGGCCGGTACTGTAAGCCTGCTGCACACTGTCACGCCCGACGATCACACCCCCTGTCGGGAAATCAGGACCTTTGACAAATTTCATCAACTCTTCCACCGAGATATCATCGATGGTGTCAAATCGGTCAATTACGTAAGAAATGGCATCTGAAAGTTCTCGCAGATTGTGTGGCGGGATGCTTGTTGCCATACCAACCGCGATACCTGAAGATCCATTGAGCAACAGATTAGGCAGTTTGGCAGGCAAAACCAGAGGCTCGGTTAACGAACCGTCAAAATTATCAATGAAATCCACGGTATTTTTATCAATGTCTTGAAGGATCTCTTCGGCTGCGGCATGCAATCTGGCTTCGGTATACCTCATCGCGGCAGGCGGATCGCCATCGATGGAGCCAAAATTACCCTGGCCGTCCACAAGCAGGTAGCGCATCGAAAAATCTTGAGCCATCCTGGCCATTGAATCGTAAATGGAAACATCACCATGCGGATGGTATTTACCCAGGACTTCACCCACGATACGGGCTGATTTCTTGAAGGCGCTGTTTGAACGTATTCCCATATCATACATGGCATAGAGAATCCGCCTGTGAACAGGTTTCAGCCCATCTTTTGCGTCAGGCAACGCCCGGGCCACGATAACGCTCATCGCGTAATCCAGATAGGCAGATTTCATTTGTTCGTCGATATCAACTTGTTGAATAGTGCCGAAATCCATAGCTAAAATCCTTCACAAAAAGAGTAACCGATCAATTATACCTCATAGGGACTTACCCATATTGAAGAAATTTTTTAAGAAAAAAGAAGCAAAATGAGTCGATTTTTACCAAGGACGAGCCCGTTTTCGAATATAATAATCAGTATGAGGTATAGGTTTTTTTTAATTCTGTGCGTATTACTAATTGGGATCACATCTTGCGGAATATCCGAAGAATCCGATCCCCCTTCGATTATCAATGAGGGTCAGCAATCCGGCTATATCGACAACAAAGGTTCTGACACGATTGTTAATCTGGCACTTGCCTGGGCGGAAGAATACCAGAAACTACATCCGGATGTCCGGATTTCTGTAACAGGCGGAGGTTCCGGAACAGGATTAACCGCCTTGATAAACAAATCAGTAGACATTGCCAATGCCTCTCGCCAGATCAAGGAAGAAGAGATCGAATCCGCCAGATCCGTCGGTCTGAACCCGCAGGAATTCGTGATCGCACGTGATGCTATCGCCGTCATCGTGAATCCGGAAAATCCGGTCGACCATCTTACCTTGACGCAACTTTCCGCTATCTACCGTGGTGAGATCAACAATTGGCAAGAAGTGGGTGGTGAGGACCGGCCGATCGTTCGATTGTCGCGTGAAACGAATTCCGGAACTCATGTTTTCTTCCTTGAAACTGTCGTCCGACTTGGCAGCAGCGAAGACAAGACCATTTTTTCAGCCAACACCCTTCTCCTCCCCTCTTCTGAAGGTATCATCGCCGAGGTAAGAGAAAACCCCAACGCAATTGGCTATGACGGGCTCGGATACGTAACCTCCGAGGTAAAAATGGTGGGTATCTCTTCATTGGAGGACCCTGACGTTTTTGTCATACCATCGGTGGAAAGTGTAGCCAATGGCACATATCTGATTTCCCGTAATCTGTACATGTATACACCAGACGCGCCCACGGGGATCATCAAGGAATACATTAACTGGATCCACTCTGCAGAAGCTCAAGAGATCGTTGCGGAACTCGGATTTGTTCCCATATTGAGTGAATAAGGTAAATACTATGCCGCATAAAAAGCAGCGCAATGACATTTTCATAACGAGTGTGATCAAGATCTGCGGTTATTCCAGCATCCTGTTTGTTGGGCTGATCCTGATCTTCCTTCTTAAAGAAGGATTGCCTGCCCTAAAAGATATACCCCTTAAATCACTCTTCAACATCCGCTGGTACCCGATCGAAAGTTTTTTTGGAGTTCTTCCGCTGATCTTTGGAACCTTGATCGTGACCATCTTTGCTACCCTGATCGCCCTACCATTTGGTGTTGGAACGGCGATCTTTATTTCGGAGATTGCCCCGCGTTGGATCAAGGAATTTCTCAAACCTGTGGTGGAAATTTTGGCCGGTATCCCATCAGTCGTGCTGGGTTTCATTGGCATACTGGTGGTGGTACCATTTTTCCGTAAGTATTTAGGCCTCCCCACCGGACTGACCGCTTTTACAGGGGCGGTTCTTCTTGGTTTGATATCTATTCCCACCATTGTCTCTGTTGCAGAAGATGCGTTGAATACCGTACCCCCTGGATACCGACAAGCCGGATTGGCGCTGGGGGCTACTCGCTGGCAGACCATATGGGGAGTGACCCTTCCGGCAGCCAAAACAGGCGTATTAACGGCTGTAATGCTTGGGGTCGGCCGTGCACTGGGTGAAACCATGGCGGTGATGATGGTCACCGGTAATGCTCCTGTAATGCCAGACAAGCTCTCTGTCTTTTTCAGCCCCATCAGAACCATGACCGCCACGATCGCTTCAGAAATGGGTGAGGTAGCCACTGGCAGCCAGCATTATCAGGTTTTATTCCTAATCGGTATCTTCCTCTTTTTGTTTTCGCTGGTGGTAAACATCATTGCCAGCGCTGTCAGCACCAAGCAGCGTAAACGCGCGGAACGGATCCTCTCATGAATTCTGCCGATCAGACCAAACGTAAAGAAAAGATTTCTGAAATTATTGGGTTTAATTTTCTCAGGCTGATCACCCTCTTTACTGTTTTGCCAATTTTTGGACTTGTCGGATACATAGTTATCAAAGGCGCTCCTGCTTTTTCATGGGAATTCCTTACCAACGTCCCTTATGACGGAATGCGCGAGGGAGGAATTTTACCGGCCATCATCGGTACTCTTTACCTCACTCTCGGTACAGCCCTTTTTTCAGTCCCCCTTGGTGTGGCAGCTGGAATTTACATCGCCGAATATGCAGAAGATACACGACTGACTCGCCTGATCCGTATCGCCATTATCAATTTAGCCGGCATCCCTTCCGTGGTCTACGGCCTCTTTGGGCTGGGTTTGTTCGTCATATTCATGCGTTTTGGCACCAGCATTTTATCGGCCTCCTTGACACTATCCATAATGACCTTGCCGGTCATTATCAGCACAACCGAAGAAGCCTTACGCAGCGTACCCAATTCATTTCGAGTGGTTTCCACCTCACTGGGGGCCTCTCGCTGGCAAACTATCTGGAAAGTCATCCTTCCCCAAGGCCTGCCCGGGATCATTACTGGTGTCATTCTGGGCCTGGAACGGGCTGCCGGGGAGACTGCCCCCATCCTCTTTACGGGTGCCACATTCTTCCTGCCCGAACTGCCCCATTCCATCATGGATTCGACCATGGCACTGCCTTACCATATTTTTGTCATTTCCACCCAGGTTCCGGGGATGCCGGTGAAGATCCAATACGGCACGGTATTGGTTCTACTTATTTTTGTTTTAGGCATGAACCTGGTAGCCACCCTCATCCGCAGCAGGGCGCGTTCCAAACGCCAATGGTGACCGCATGAAGAAGTTTTCCATTACCAACCTCAGCGTTCGATACTCCGACGATAATGAAAGCCTGCGCGGGATCAATATGGAGATCGAGGCCAACGCCATCACGGTGCTCTTCGGCCCCGCAGGGGGCGGAAAATCCACTTTTTTAAGGGTCATGAATCGCCTTAATGACCTCGCCGATGTCAAGGAAGTAAAAGGTCAGGTACTTTTTAATGGCGAAAACATACTGGATCCAAAAATCAACGTCATTGAATTGAGACGCAAGATCGGAATGGTCTTTTCACGGCCAGTTCCCTTGCCGCTTTCCATCTATGAAAACGTGGCGTATGGATTGATCATGGCCGGTGAACGTAACAAGAAAAAACTCGACCAGGCCGTAGAGAATGCGCTTCGTCAGGCTGTCTTGTGGGATGAGGTCTATGACCGCCTCTCAGATTCCGGCTATGCCATTTCAGGTGGACAGCAACAAAGGCTCTGCCTGGCGCGTGTGCTCGCCCTTGAACCAGAGGTCATCATGCTGGATGAGCCTACCTCGGCTTTGGACCCCGTTTCTACCTCAAAAATTGAATCCCTGCTAATTGAGCTGAAAGAGAAATACACCATCATCCTGGCTCCCCACAACGTGCAGCAGGCCGCCCGCGTGGCCGATTACGCCGCGTTCTTTCTGATGGGTGAACTGGTGGAGTACTCAGATGGGAAACAAATGTTCCTTAACCCCAAAGACAAACGCACTCAAGATTACATCACCGGCCGTTTTGGATAAACAGTCCCAATTCCTTTATTAAAACTGAAAATATTAAGACGCTTTCCTTTATCAGTCGCAAAGAAGGTTGGGTTGAAGGCAAAATACCCGTTCCGCGTCCTCCGCAACAATTTCACAGGAGGCCAGGGACGCGTTCTTTTCAAACAGATTCCGTGTAACGTAAACATAGCGAGATTTTACAAATAAATCCTCAGGGTTGGTGAGCATGATGTTGATCCCGATCCCTGGCGGCAGCAAACGCACCTCGTTAAATAAAGGATAGCTTGCCAGAAGAGCATTACACCAACGCGAATCTGTTTCCTGCCACTCCAATGCCTCAATGGGATCTAGAAATTTTTCATTCATGACATAAATGTCTTTTGAAAAATGAGCGTTGATATTATTTGTATAAAGTTGATAGAAAGACCCTGCCGCCAATAAACAAGAAAGGATGTATACAGGTTGAATCAGTTTATAAATCCCCCTGTAATTGAAAAAACAAAGCGACAGAGTGCTAATCAATAAAAATGGTGATAGATTCCTGAAATCTCTCAGATCGAAAAAATCATAAAACATTAGATTCACCAGCAAGGACGATGCGAGGATGAAAAGGTTTACGGATGCCAAAATATTGTTTTTATTCCGATTAAAAAGGAAAAGCAGCAGGATAATCAGGAATTGGAAATGGAAAAAGATTTCCAGCTTGGTGATTTGCGTGGTCCTGAAAAATAGATGTATATTTTCGAAAAAATGATCTTTTATCAAGATCAAGCTTCCAAAAAGTGAATCCTGATTCAAGAAATTATAGAGAAATCCCACCTGGTAGGGGCTTGTCCACCAGGTATATAACCACAACATCCCGATGGAAAATAAACCGCCAGCCAGCAGGGTTAACAAGATCGATTTTAATCCACGTTTTTTCAGTATCAAGTAAAAGATAGGGAAGGAACAAAGGGCCCATGTGAACCGTAAAGACGTCGCTAACACGAGCAGAAGAATCGCGAATAGGCTTGCCAGTGTTTTGGAATTGTCCCGTCCGCGTGATAGATGGATGAACAATCCGCTGAAGAGGATTGCCAAAGAAAAGTGAACGGTCTCTTGCATGATACTGGGTATGTAATAGAGCAAAGGCCAATAGCAGCCGATGATCAGAATACAAAGGATGGTCTGTTTCACATTGGGCTTCACCAAGAGGACAAACCCTGCCAAGGATAGGGCCAAAATAACCAGATTGTAGGATGGGGCCGAGTTCACCTGCCAACCGAAAATCTTTCCCAGTCCACCCAAGAAGACCGCATACACTGGACCGTGTGCTCCAAAAGGAGAAAAATCTGATTTTGCTACCAACTCATCTATTGAAAAATAACCCCCTCTGAAAGAATGAGTGACAAAGGTAGACACTTCCTGTTGGTATACGATCTCGTCAATCTCAGCGGGATGGAAATCCTCCATTCGGTATCCGTTAATGGTCACCAGGATGATCGTTAGGATCACTGGCAATAAGGCTAAAAATGGATAAAAAAAGATATCTTTTCTTGTTGCTGGTCCACTTCGGGTTTCAAGAACAAAAAACGGTTGTAACTTTTCCAGAGGTTCTGTAATCCTCATTTTTTCTTCAGTGGAAAAAAAATGGAATACAAGTGTTTCGAAGGAGATTAAAAATAAAAATACGACGAGAGGCAATACGCGTTCTAAAATCAAAGACCACTTTCCAGCAAATTTCAAGAACACAGCAAGAAGTGTCAGCAACGAGGTAAACAACAAAACGAATGCAGCATAAAAAGTCCATTTTGATCGCCATAACTTATCAATAAAGGATCTCGTTTTTGTTTTTTTATTAAGGAGTAATAAAATACCGAACAGAAGGAAAGCAAAAAAAATCAGACCGGCCATAACCAATCGATGCGAAGAAAAATTAAAGAGCGCAGGATTTTGGGTTAAGGATGGCGTGGATAAAATCCAGCCTAGGATGACAAGAGTGACGCATCCGCCAATGACGGCATACCATTTTATTGGGTTATCAATTTTATTCTTCATAACTTCCCAAAGAACCACGAATTCATTTGATTTTACAGCAGAACCACAATCTTGGATTTGACAATATGATGTCCGTCTGGTCGATCAAAAACCGATTCAATCGATCAATAGAGAGCTGCTGGAAAAATAGAAACGATTTAATCATTGTGGGGACTCCGATTTACACGAGAACCAAATAAAACATAATTGGCATTTTCGATAAAAAAAATCCACCAATGGCGGATTTTTGAAAAGGTGGGCGCGATAGGGCTCGAACCTACGGACCTCACGGATGTGAACCGTGC
>CAZNAF010000071.1:0-11070 GCA_964570925.1 uncultured Anaerolinea sp. | reverse complement strand
CAGGCAGAGGAGGAAATCTTGTCACAACCGCTACGCATCGGATTCATCGGAGCCGGAGAGATCTCTCAATTACATTTCAAAGCCATCCGTAACGGGGACTTCGCCCACCTGGCCGGCTTTTGGACTATTGACCCGGCGCAGGCTGCCCTAAGGGAAAATGAATTCTCCTGTCGCGCTTATGCCAGCGCGGAGGAACTGGTCTCCGACCCGCAGATCGACGCGGTGTTCGTGCTGACCAACCTGGAGACGCACCTGAAATACACCAAGATGGCACTCGAAGCAGGCAAGCACGTGCTGGTCGAAAAACCGGTCGCCGCGACCGTGGCCGATATCGAAGAGATGAAAGCCCTGGCAGAACGCAAGGGGCTGCTGTGCGTGCCCGGGCACAACATGATCCACGAGGACTCGATCCGGCGCGCGCGCGGTCTCATCCAGAACGGGGACCTGGGCAAGATCGTCTCGTGCTACGTGCTCTACAACATCCAGCATTCCGAGGAACGCGCCGCCACCCTGCCGGGCACGGTGCGCCACATTTTGACCCACAACGTCTACACCATGCTCTACCTGGCCGGGCAGCCTCGCCGCGTGTCGGCCATGAAATCCATCCGCCATTACGAGAAGCTGGAAAAGGAAGACCTGGCCATGGCACTCGTGGAGCTGGAATCCGGCGGCATCGCTCACCTGTGCGCCAGCTTCGCCGCCGACGATTATTCCGCCGACCCGTGGACCTTTTTGATCAAAGTGATCGGCACCGCCGGCACCGTGCGTTACACCTACCAGGACTGGGTGGAGATCAAGAAAGGTTTCTCGCATTCCCATACCTACACGGCCTACCAGGCCACGATCAACAATGAAGACGAGTATTTTGCCAGACTGGTTAGAGAGGGCGGCCAGCCCCTTTCAAGCATGGAAGACGCCGTCACCGCCCAAAAGGTGATCGAAGCCTGCGAGAGATCGATTGCCGAAGGCGTGACCGTCAGCCTCGACTTCTAGGTGTGGCAAAACTCCTCACCTTGGACTAAAATCAGGTTGTCCGAAAATATCAGAATCCGGGGTGCAAAGCCGCAATGAGAAAGCATAAGGTCATCGGCTTTTCTAAAATCTTGCTTGTCATCGCAGGTGTGATCGCGGTGCTGGCGAGTGTTTTCGCCTACCCCCTCGGGTTGGACAACAACGCCGTCATCGGCCCCAAACGCAGGCTGCTCATCGCACTGGGGATCGTATTGGTTTTCACTCCCCTTCTATTGAGTGCCCTATCTGCCCTGGCATCTAAATGGAAGCTGGCTGAAAAGTGGGCGGTTTTTCGCGGGAAATACAGCCAAACCCGCCTCGCGATCTGGCTTGGACGTCCGATCCGTCCTGGGGGCAAAAGGTCCGCGCGCTGGTGGGCCGCGGCCGGAGGGCTGGTAGTCTTTTTGGCCGTGTTGTGGCTGCTCACCGCCGGCACGCTGACGACCTGGACGCCCTATTCCAATTACTTCGACCGGCAGGCCGATGGTTTTCTATCAGGCCAGTTAAGCCTGCCGGAGGAACCCGCCCCCGAACTGGCGCAATTAGAGGATGTGTATGACTGGCACCAGCGCGAGGGCATCAATTATTTGTGGGACGTTTCGTATTATCAGGGCAGGTTCTACCTCTATTGGGGGCCGCTCCCCGCGCTGGTTTCCAGCGCTGTCAAGCTCGTGCACGCGGCCCGGGTGGAAGACCAGACCCTGCTGCTCATCTTCTTCACCGGTATGGGCGTCTCGCTGGCGGCCATTTTCAGCCTGCTGCGTGAGCGCTTCTTCCCCGCCACACCGGCCTGGACGGTTTTTGCCTTCACCCTCACGGCCGCCCTGGCCGCACCCGTTTATTACCTGGCCAACCGCCCGGGTGTGTATGAAACAGCCATTGCTTCCGCGCAGTGCTTTCTGCTGCTGGGCCTTTACGCCATCCTGCGCGCCCTTGCGGGGTCGAAACGTCCCGGCGGGTGGTTGTTGCTGGCGGGCCTCAGCTTGGGGGCCAGCCTGGCCTCGCGGTTTTCCTACGCGCCGGCGCTGCTATTTGCCTGCTTCGTGACCGGTCTTGAGCTTCTACGCAGCCCGCGCTATAAAACCCGGCGCCTGTCCGCGCTGCTAGCGTTCGCCCTGCCCCTGGCCGCCATCACGGCGGGGCTGCTGCTTTTCAACTATGCCAGGTTCGGCGGCTTCTTCGAAACGGGTATGCGCTACCAGCTTACCGGAGACGCCCTGCCAGAAGATTTCAGGCTGATCTACTCGGCGGGCTACATCCTGCCCAACGCCTACTCGGATTTAGTTCGGCCGCTGCAAACCACCCCGGGCGTGTTTCCCTTTGTCTCCACTCCCTACGTGCTGGATACCATGTGGCCTAATTTCATCCACCGCCCCGCTACCTTTTATTCCGGGGAGCCTGTGGCGGGGATCTTCGCCATGGTGCCTTTTTTGTGGGCTTTACTGCTGCTGCCGTTGTGGGGTGCGGCGCGTTTTATACGCTGGGTGAACGAAGACTCGGCAGCCGCCTCCGGCCCCTCCGCCGCTGGCCTGCCCAGATGGGCCGCCCTGCTGTTGGGCGGAACCTTGCTGGTGCAATGTGTTTTTTCGTTCAGCTTCGTCATGACCACCATGCGCTACCTGGCCGACTTCACCCCCCTGCTGGTGATCTACACAGCCGTGTTGGTCTGGAGGGTTTATGACAGGCTGTCCAGTCCGGCCCTGCGGCGTTCGCTGTTAACCGCAGCGGTACTTTTGTGCGCTGCCAGCCTGCTGCTCAGCTTTTTCGTCAACATGCAGGGCGGCGCAGAAAGGTTCCTAATCAACAATCCCGCGCTTTACAACAGGATCGCCCTGTTCTTTGAAGGATTTCTCCCTTGACAAAACTTTTTTCCTCCCTTGCATGATCATCCTTTACATACAGGAGTAGCAATTTCATGAATCAAAAAATCAAAATTGTCATCGTCCGGTTTGCTGGCTTGTTGCGCTGGTCGTCTAAATAATCAACAAAAATATTTACAGCCACCTGTTAATTTACCGATAAGGGCACAAACTAGCCATGGCTCATAAAAAAAAGATCCTGAAGCTGCTGATCGCACCCTTCTTTTTTTCAGTCTCTCTCACTTTGCTCATGCCGCTATCAGTTTATGTTCAAAATATCGATAGCAATCATTTTTCATTTCTCGATATCCTGCCTGATCTGCTTTTGTTCACGCTCCTGCTTTTCATTGTCACTTCTCTGTTTACTTTGCTGATCTCCAAAAGACTAAAATATTTTCCGCTGATGCTGACAGCCGTCCTCGCTGGTTTGTGGATCCAGGGCAGCTTTATCAATTACCCGCTGGGAAAACTCGACGGTCATCAGATCATCTGGTCAGAATCCCTGCGCTTCCTTTGGATCGAAATTTTAGCATGGGGGGTCTTGTGCGTTCTGGTGATCCTTTTTAGAAAAAAACTGCTCAAGAACAACCATTTCCTCCTGACCTTTCTTTTCCTGCTATTGACCCTCCCCAACGTGCTCATCCTGGTATATAACGATCGGGACCTGCCTGAGATCACCTACCTGGATAAAACCGGAGAGTTCAAGTTTTCAGAGAACAATGTCATCCTCATCATCCTCGATAATTTCGAATCGGCGGCCTTTCAGACGATCTTGGAGGAGTCTGCTGATTACAGTGAGTCGTTCAAGGATTTTATCTATTTTCAAGATGCGCTGGGCGGCTACACCTCCACCAAGCCATCCATCCCCTACCTCCTGAGCGGGCGTTTTTATAAGAATCAAATACCCACTCAGGAATACGAAGCAGGCCTCGTGGAGGATACGATCTCTTTCCAACTCAAAACGCAGGGGTACAAGATCGAGAGTTATTCCTACGAGCCTTTCTTTTCTTCGATCTACGACAACCAAACGGATACGATGCCCGCCGAAGAAAAATTCTCCAACGCGATCCAACAAACGATCCTCTCGGGCATCCGCTATTCTCCATTGCTTTTGAAACCATTTTTTGTTGCCAGATATTACAACGGAATTAATTACGTCCATCAAGACCTGGTCACCTTCAATACGCGCGCACAAGAAGTGGAGGTAGAATCTGGTGCCCCCAGATTCAAGCTGATCCATCTTTCGGGAGCGCACGCGCCCTACCAACTGGATGGCAACCTGGAATGGAAGAACGGTGGTTATCTGGGACAGGCCGAGGCCGCTCTCCTTGTGGTGAAAAATCTGCTGACCGAAATGAAACGTGCGGGTGTTTACGACAGCTCGGTGATTTTCATCCTGGGGGATCATGGAGGGTTGGTACCGCTGGGCTTTTCTACGTTCCCCTTATCGCACCACGGACAGCCTCTCCTGCTAGCAAAAAAAGCGGGGCAGCGCTTTGAAGCGCTTCAAATCTCAGACGCGCCCGTCACACTGGGCGATATTCCCAAGACCATCGCCGACGAGACCGGAATTGATGCGGATTTCCCAGGCTTGTCGATCTTTGAAGAAATGACCGGGGATCGGAAACGTTATTTTTATTTCCATACCTGGGAGCATCAGTATTGGTCCAGAGACTATTTGCCCACGTTGTATGAATTTGAGGTCAACGGCCTGGGGCGAGAGGTCTCTTCGTGGAAGTACCTTGGTCAATACGATGAACAAAAGTTCATCTCGGCCGATGAATGGTCTGACCACGAGACTATTGATTTTCTGATGGGTCAATGAACTAGGAACAATGGATGACCGTTTCAGTCCCCTGCCTCCATGCCCAAGCCAATTACGGGTATGATTAAGCCATGCAAACCATCCCGTTCCGTTTTTTTGATGAGCGCATCGAGGTGAGTTTCACTGTTCCGCCAACCTATGAGAAGAGCCCGCCTTGTCCGCAAGGATTTACCTGGCGCGGAGAGAACTTTACCGTCCTCGAAACGCTGGAAGAATGGGTGGATTTTAGTCGGCGGGGCAAGGCCGCGCGCAACATGCAGCCTGCACATCTTTCCACGGCTGCGGCAAGAGGGTCCTGGGGGGTAGGCAGGTTCTGTTTCAGGGTCGTCGTGGAGGGCGGAAGGATCTTCGAACTCTATTTCGACCGCGCTCCCGATGATTGCGACGACCGTAAGGGAAAATGGATCCTGAAAGGGGAAAGGAAACCTGCTTCAGCAGAAAATCCAAGTGAAGAATAAATATTATTAATTTTTTTATGTTCACTATTAAATATATTTAATAAAACCATTGACTTTATTTAATCGTATGATATGATAGAGGAACAACGACGACCATCAAAGCGAACCGCGCCTTTGGTAAAATAGAAAGACTTGCCAAAACAAATTTCGTGTGTATTAGACAAAGGTGAGTGAGAGATGATCCATAAATCCCTGAATAAATGCCCCGTTTGTGAAGAAGATCTTGTCGTAACCCGTTATTATTGTGTGAACTGCGATACGACCATTGAAGGCCACTTTGCAGCTGAGAGCTCGCCGTTTGCCAATCTCACTCCCGAACAAATGCAGTTCCTGCTCGTTTTCGTACGCTGCGAGGGCAAACTGAACCGCATGGAAGAGGAGATGAAACTCTCCTACCCCACCCTGCGAAGCCGCCTGGTCGACATCGTACGCGCACTCGGATATGAACCGGGTAAGGAAGAAGCGCCTGTCAACCTCACACCTGAAGAAAGGCGGGCGATCCTGGAAGACCTCGACCAGGGCAAGATCAATTGGGAGGAAGCCCAGGCCAGGCTTCGAGGCGAAAAATCAATCGGATAATTCCAGTAGGAACCCTAAACAAGGAAACTTGATGACCAGCAGTGAAGAGAGAATATTGGTATTGAAAATGGTTCAGGAGGGCAAGATCACTCCTGAAATGGCAGCCGACTTGTTGCGCACCCTGGATAGCAGCAGCCGTACAGACAACCGCCAGGAGGGGCCTTCCACCACCCTGCCGCGCGGCAGCGGGCGTTTCTTCCGTATCCGCATCACTGACAAGGATTCAAATCACACACGCGTGAACGTGCGCCTGCCTCTGGGCATGGTCAATGCAGGTTTGCGCATGGGCATGCATTTCGCCCCCGAGGTGGAAGGTCTGGACCCCGTCAAATTGGCGGAAGCCCTGAACAGCGGCAGGACGGGCCGCATTATGGAGATCTTTGACGACGAAGAGAACGAACACGTCGAAATTTACATCGAATAAACGATCCCAGCGTATATAGAACTGACCTTTCGATTCGCCGGGTCCAACCGGCAGACTTTATATTCCTGATTGAGGGAGAATGAATAACAGCTCTTACACCATAGAAAAGCGTTGGATGGGGAAATTTATCCCCATCTGGGTCGCGCAAATCTTTTCACTTTTAGGCAGCGGACTGGTGCAGTTCGCTCTGGTTTGGTGGATCACGAAAGAGACCGGCTCCGCCTTTTATCTGGGCATCGGCACCTTTGTTGCGATCCTGCCCGAAGTGCTGCTGGCCCCCTTTGCCGGCGCACTGGTGGACCGCTACAACCGACGAATTATCATGATCCTCGCAGATGGTCTGGTGGCCCTTTTTACCCTCGGCTTGGCCATTTTGTTCGCACTGGGAGTCGCACAGATCTGGCATATATTCGTGGTGATGTTCTTGCGCTCTTTGGGAGGTTCCTTCCATTGGTCGGCCATGCAGTCCTCCACATCCCTGATGGTCCCTGAAAAACACCTCTCCAGAGTGGCGGGTATCACCCACGCCCTTCACGGTTCCCTGAATATTGCCGCGCCTCCCCTGGGCGCTTTGTTAATGGGACTTTTACAGTTCTATCAGGTCATCGCCGTGGACGTGGTGACTGCCTTCCTGGCCATTCTGCCTCTCCTTTTCATCCGCATCCCTCAACCCGTGCGCAGCGATGAAGACAAAGCTGTTACCCCGCGGGTGATCTGGCAAGATGTTGTCGCAGGGTTCAGGTACCTGAAAAACTGGAAGGGTTTGTTCCTGCTGACCTTGATCGCCGCCTTTTTTTATTTTCTCATGACACCGGCTTTTACCCTGATCCCGTTGATGGTCACCGAACACTTTAAAGCAGGAGTATGGGAGCTGAGCTTTATCGAATCCGCTTTTGGCATTGGTCTGGTAGCAGGCGGACTAATTCTCGGAGTCTGGGGTGGTTTTAAAAACAAGGTTGTCACCATCTCGGTGGGTGCCATCGGCAGCGGCGTTGCCACCCTGCTCTTCGGGCTTGCCTCGCCGCAAGGTTTCTGGTTAGGAGCATCAGCTATTCTGCTCTTGGGTATCATGCAATCCATATGCGGCGGCCCGTTCTTGGCCGTCATCCAAAGCAGGGTTACCCCCGAAATGCAGGGACGGGTGATGGGCAGCACCAACAGCTTAATGACCTTCATGATGCCTGTTTCCATGTTGGTGATGACGCCTGTGGCAGAATTGCTGGGTCTGAGGATCTGGTATTGGGTGGGAGGAATTCTGACCATTCTTATCGGCGTGAGCACTTTTTTCATTCCAACGATCATGAATATGGATGCAGCCCAAGGTAAAGCTGCACAGGCAGAGATCACGCACGGCCTGCCTGAAACTCCCTGACCTCCGCTTCTCCAGCTTGCAGACAGAATCAATAGAATCCCCGCAGTATAAGGCGGGGATTATGTCTTAAATTGAAAGATCATTTTCCTTGAAAGACAGGTCAGGGCAGCAGATCCAGCAATCGGCTGGACAGGGCGATATCATAGGCCGGCATCAGGGTGGAACGCTGCCGGATGGTCAGCCGCACGGGTGTGCGTATGTCTACATCATAGGGGATATCCCCGCTGAAGGGCACGTAATTTTGGTCCTCGGCCCCGCGCGGCAGCTTGATGATCAGGGTTTCCATCACCCCGCCTGATTCGGTCAAGAGTTCCAGAATGATGGGGTTGGTATTAAAGGCATGCACGAAACCTTCCACGTGCACGATACCACCTTTAACCACGGCCTCCTCTTTGGGGGTGGTTATTACGTAAGGTTCTTTTACAAAAACCTTTTTCTCGATATCACTTTTACCGATCTGGATGAGGAAGAGTTCCCGCACGCTCTGCGTGATACGCCGGTCGAACTCGTCCCGCGTGGTGATGACCAATACAGCAGATTCACCCGCACTGGGGATTTCAAAATTGATCTCTTCGAGGATGTTCACCCAGCCCGTTTCACTTTCCACCATCTTGAGCAATCGGTCGTGGATCAGGCGGCCATCCTCGCCTACCAGCTGCATACCAACCAGGTTGCCATAACCCGGATAAACGCTGGCCACAACCTTCATGGGGGATGAGATCTGCGAAAGGTTGCCCGGCTGCAAGATCTGGATCAGGGCGTCCGGAAAGTTTGTCTCATTGATGGTCGGTTCAGGTGAGGGCGTTTCGGTGGGCGGTATGGGGGTAAAAACGATCGGCGCGAGGGGTGTACCCTCCCTGGTGATCACCACAAGCGGCAAAGTGCTGGCTGCCGTTGATCGAACCGTCGGTGTGATCGGCGCGGTCGTGACCACAGGAAGCGCCGTCAACACCGAAGCCGGCGGCGTGAAAACCTCCTCGGGGGATTCTGTGGCTTTCGCGCAGCCCCCCAGGCCGAGCAAAAGTGTCAGGGCAATGAAGAGCATGGTGAGGGTCGGCTTCAAGAGTGATTCCTTCATTCCGTGTAAAGGCACAGTGAACTGCTTAGAGCTGATAGATCTCACCATATTTTGAGGTGAGATAACGCAGGTAAGGTTCGGGGGTGATGCCGCTTCCCGTTACTTCCCGGATGAGATCCTGGGGTTCGAACTTCGCACCATGGCGGTGGATCTTCTCACGCAGCCAGGCCAGCAGTTCGTCGAAGCGTCCCTTTTCGATCTGCTCCTCCAGGGTGGGGATCTCTGAGAGGATCTTTTCCCACAGTTGCGAGGCGATCAGGTTGCCCAGCGCGTAGGTGGGGAAGTATCCCACGCTGCCAATGGACCAGTGTACGTCCTGCAGCACGCCGTCACGGAAGGTCGTGGGGGTGATCCCCAAATAATCCTGCATCAGCTTGTTCCAGGCTTCAGGCAGGTCGGCTACCTGCAGGGTACCTTCCATCAGGGCGGTTTCAAGGTCAAATCGCAGCATCACGTGCAGATTATAGGTGGCCTCGTCCGCTTCCACACGGATCATGGAAGGGGACACTTTGTTGATACCCTTATAAAAAGACATCATGCTGATGCCATCCAGTTGGGCAGGAAATACCTTTTGCAGTTTGGGGTAGAAGTAAACCCAGAAAGCCCTGCAGCGTCCGACCAGGTTTTCCCACATGCGTGACTGTGATTCATGAACCGCCATGGACGTGCCTGTTGCCAGGGGTGTACGGCGCAAGGAAGGACTGACGCCCTGTTCATAGAGGGCGTGCCCGCCTTCATGCAGGGTGCTGAAAAGTGCCGAGGCAGCGCGTTCCGGGTCGAAGCGCGTGGTGATGCGCACATCGTCAATGCCAAACCCGGTGGTAAAGGGGTGGACCGCCAGGTCCTGCCGGCCGCGGTTCCAGTCAAAGCCAAATCGGGTGATCACGTCCACGCCGAAATCCCATTGCAGCTTTTCATCATAAGGGACGTTAAGGAAGTAATCTTCGATCTCGGGCTTTTCGGCAATGGCTCTGATCAGCTCTACCTGGCGCGGACGCAGTTTTCCGAAGATTTCCTGAACGTCTCTCGTTTTTAGTCCCGGTTCAAAATCATCAAGCAGAGGGTCATACACATGCGTCCAGGGTCTAAAGAAATCAGCATACTCGCGGCGCATGTCCATGATCTTTTGCAAGTGCGGCTTAAAAAGGTCGAAGTCGTTTTTCGCCCTGGCTTCTTCCCATACACTCTGGGCCAGCGTGGTCACCTTGGCCATCTCCGCGACCCATTCCGTGCTCACCTTTAATTGCTTCTGATAATCGTGCGCGATGCGCCGGATCAAACAGGCGTCATCCGAGCCTGCCTCAAGGCCGGAAGCGAAGGGCACGAGGTCCTCGATAAGTTCACCGAGTTCGGGAGAGGTGAATTTTTCGTGCTTCAGCCCGGCGACAGTTTCCAAAATATTACCGCGGTCTTCGGTGCCGCCCCTGGGCATGTTCACTTCCTGATCCCAGCTGAGCAGGGCTTCTGTCCTGCCGAGGTCTGCGACCTCGGCAAGAATTTTTTTAAAGCGGTTTAATTTTTGATCCATAGAAGTTAAGCTTTTATGCAACTTTCCAGCGCAGAGGCTGGTTATTAAGGGAGGCCAGTATTTCTTCAGCGATATCGTTGGCAGCGCGGCTTTGGGCCTCAACCGTTTGGGCGCCCATGTGCGGGGTGGCGGTCACCTTGGGGTGGGCAACCAGGTCGGTGAGACCGGGAGGTTCCGCGACAAACACATCCAGCGCGGCGCCAGCCACCTTGCCGCTGTTAAGAGCGTCAAAAAGCGCGGCTTCATCGATCACTCCGCCGCGGGCGGCACAAATAATATAAACACCCTTTTTCATCTTGGCGAAGGCATCCGCGTTGAGCATTGATTTTGAATCTGCGTTGAGCGGCATGTGCATGGTGATCAAATCGGCCTTGGCCAGCAATTCATCCAGACTGACGGGTTTGCCCCCTCGCTTTGCGATCTCATCCGCGGGCACAAGCGGATCGTAGGCCAGGATCTCAACGTCAAAGGCCGCGGCTCTTTTAGCCACAGCAGCTCCGATCCGTCCAAAACCGATCACACCCAGGGTTTTACCGCACAATTCGGCCCCTTCGAACTCTTTCTTGAGCCACTTGCCGGCCTTCATCGAGGAGTCCGCGCGCGCGATCTCACGCACCGCGCTCAACATCAGCGCCATGGCCAATTCGGCCACAGCGGTGGTGGTTGCCAAAGGCGAATTGACCACGGTCACGCCCTTGCTCTTGGCGGCCGCCAGGTCAATGTTATCCACGCCCACGCCGGCACGACCAACAACTTTCAACTTCGCGCCCGCTTCAATGACTGCCGGAATAACCTTGGTTCGTCCGCGCACGATCAGCGCATCGTACTCACCCACTTCCTTAAGCAGATCTTCCGCCGTGATGCCGGGCTTTTCGATCACCTCAGCGGACTTTTTCAGTATTTCGATTCCGTTTGAATCAAGACCATCAGTTATCA
>CAZNAF010000070.1:0-11484 GCA_964570925.1 uncultured Anaerolinea sp. | reverse complement strand
CGCTACGGCTTGTTCCATTCTTGGCGTGAACTCTTTTGATCAGCCGGACGTTCAAGATGCAAAAACAAGAACCCTGAATGGCATCGCAGCCTACAAAGAGACCGGGAAATTGGACTATGGAACCCCTGTGGCAGCGATGGAGTTCGGTACTCTGTATTCAAACCAAAAACTGGATTGGCAAAAGGTCGACACGCTTCCCGATGCGCTGCATCATTTTATTTCCTCACAATTACGCGCGCATGATTACATCGCCCTTAACGCCTTTTTGCCTCGCACACCTGAAATGGAAAAGAACTTGCAGGCGCTGCGAAAAGCGCTTGCCGAAAAATATGCCGTTGCCGTGACCCTGGGATTTGGACCTCGCTTTTTGCATTCCACCGGCCAGTTGCATAAGGGCGGCCCGGATCAGGGCGTCTTCATCGAACTGACTGCTCTGCCAAAAGAGGACTTTGATATTCCCGGAGAAGGGTTGACCTTTGGCACCCTCTGCATGGCGCAGGCATTGGGAGATTATCAGGCGCTGGAAGCACGCGGCAGGAGGGTTTTACGCATCGACATGCAAAATTTGTCCTTGCATGGCCTTATGGAATAAGAAGGTTTATGGATAGATCGAATAACTCCGACATTATTGCCGGAGTTTTTTCATGCCCGTGTGATCCTGCGTAAGAAATTCCAGACTGTATTGACAAGAAGAATTCCTAAGATCGCGTCGAAGGGATGGGAGAACGCCCACATAAGACCCTGGAACAACCTTCGGATGATCCAAATACCGGCGGCAGGTTTCTCGGGCGGTAACACCTCGGTTTGCCAGTTTAAATTACACAAGCGATCCATGTAACGGTTTTGCACGCACCCTTCCAGGCTGAAGATGTAAACATGCTTGACCGCTTTGGATGCCAGGAGTAGATCTCGTTTGAGATCGATCCATCGTAATGTTTTTAGCGGCGGCATCCCCGCGATCTCAACCCCGCCTCCCGTGCTGCCCACACCAACCGCCTGGGCTTCTTTTGCGTAACTCCACAAAATGGAGTCAGCTTGAACCGGGAAAAAGCTCGAATACAGCATCAAAACTTCACGATCGCTGTTGAGCGAGGGTAGCCCCAGCGTTTTCAGTAAAACATGAGACCTGGCCATGCGCTCATCCACAATTAATGGAAATTGGTACGTCTCAACCGCGTATCCGTCCGAGCGGATATGATCGATTAATGCGTGTGCCTCATTTTCAAAATCGAGTGGATCGGAGGAGACAATGAACCGCTTAAGCAGGGAAAGCGTTTCTCTGCCTGGATTTTTGGATAGGGCGGACATTATCTCGATCCTTGGTTCGATATCCAGACCGATGGCAGCGAAGGCAAGTTTATATTTCTCTTGCCATTGTTTGAACTCGCCGTATTGTTGGGCAGTTTCCTGTACGGTGTCGAGACTGGTCCAATAGCCTCGTTCTTTTGACAGCAGGAGCCATGCGGTGACGGGCACACCGGCCCTGTTCAATTTCTTGACCACCTCGGCTCTTTTCTCGGAAAGATCGAGCATTCCCAGACTAAGATTGGCGCCAAGTTTTTTTAGAGATGTTAATACCTGCCCATCCTGGAACAGGGCTGCCAACGCGATTCCGTCCATTTCGCAGAAGAAAGTCAATGACGGTTTGGGCATCTTTATCCTTTATTGAATACAAGCATCACGATCGATGCTGGTTTCACGGTGATCTTCCATTCATCCCCGTCCTTTTTGGGTTTGAGGCTGTCCTGCAGCCGAACCCGGTCGGGGTGTTCGAATGTGTTTGCTGCCAGCGGATGTGCGGCAGATATCTCGGCGCTCTCGCCTGGAATCGCGTCAAAGGTAAAACGTACTTCCAGCCTGTTCTCGGCCAGCCGGTTGATCAAAAGGAGTGTATAGCGTTTACCGTCATCACTGACGGTCAAGAGATGATCCAATACAGGCACATCTTTATGAGCGTGGATGTTTGGCCCCATGGACTGGCTGTCATAGTTCGGACCCTCGTAACTGGATGAGACCACATTTCTTTCCATTTGATTGAAAAGGATAAAGGGGGGGAACAACGCTGAACCAATCGCTGTATGTTCGTTGGTCATGATCAAGGGTAAAACGTTCACCAATTGGGCAAGGTTTGCCATGCCCAGGGTGTGTGCGTTTCGATAGCAAGCAGCTAGAACGCACACCGCGTAGATCGCATCGCGCATTGTATAGGTCACCTGGTGCATGCTCCTGGCGCCGGGCAGCGGAGGAAGCCATACATTCCACTCATCCAACGCCTGGAGAACCTTTTTATTACGTGAAAAATCAGCGATCTCTTTCTCGATGCGTTGAATATAGGTTTCAATATCCACCGATGCCGCGCAAATGCTTTTGAACACCTCCAGGGCATCAGGCATTTCTTTCCAGCCTTCTGTGTCCGGTTGATAGATATGCCAGGAGAGATAATCGAATTGATCGCCCGCGCTGGATAGTACTTCTTGATTCCATAGGGCGGCCGGATCGTTATCGTCTGCCGTAAGGGGCAGGTCTCCAACCGCCACCAAAACGATGCTCGGATCGACGGCCTTCATGGCTTTAATAAAGCGTTTCAGGCGTAGGACGTATTCTTTGGCCGAGGTGGTGCCGATCTGCCAGGCGCCCCAGACTTCGTTTCCGATACCCCAATACTTAACCCCGTAAGGCTCCGCATGTCCGTTCGCTGCTCTGCGTCTCCCACCTTCCGTGGCGGCGGAGCCATTGCAATATTCCACCCAGCGCGCGGCCTCTTCCGCTGTCCCGGAGCCGTCGTTGACCACCAGCAGCGGTTCGGTACCGATCAATTCACAAAAGGCCAGAAACTCATCCGTTCCAACCAGGTTGGAATCTTCAGCCTGCCAGGCCGCATCATGGCGTGCAGGGCGTTTGTCTTTGGGGCCGATCCCATCCTCCCAGTGGTATCCGCTGGCAAAATTGCCGCCTGGGTAGCGGATGATGGGCGGGTTCAACTGCTGGATCAAGTCCAACGTATCCTGCCTCAATTCAGACCCGTCTGACTTCCAGACCCCGTCATACACGCAGCGTTCCAAATGCTCTACGAATTGCCCCAAGACAAAAGGTGAAGCCGGAATTTTGGCAACCTCGCCGGGATTAATGTGGAGATGCGCCTTTTGCGCAGGAGCGAAGCGGCTGATCAGATAGGGTTTGATCTTTTTTTGACTTTTCTTTTCTTTTTTCTCTGCCAATGAAAAGACGATCTCACCTACTTCCTTGGTCATGGCTTTTACGATGATGGCGTCCGTGAGGGGTTGATCCTCCACGGAAACCAGGATCTCCACGCCCACCGGCGTTAAAACCGGATTTTCAGCGGTGATCTTTTCCGCTTTTTGTGCGGGTGAGACAGAAGACGAGAACGTGATCGACTGGGCGGGGATCGGATTCACCTTGTTGATCAATTCAAATTTTGTGATCGTTGCCGGTGCGAAGGTGTTTAGTAGGATGAAAGAGAAACCGCTTCCGGTTTTCTTTAAACTGCCCGGTACCACCAGTTTTCTCAAGACAAATTCAGGAATGGCCATGAACTATTCCTCCTTGATCGCCGGTTTTGATTTCGCGCTCTGTTTGATGGTCAGCAAGGGGATGGCCGCCAGAAGTGTGGCCACGCCGGCTGCCTGAAAGATCAGGGGCGTGGGGATGAAACCGGCTTTGCCGTCAATGATGGTGGAAATTCCAAATTCCGTGATCAGTTTGCTGCCCAGCAGCGGCCCGGGGATCATGGTCAGTGCCACGGAAAAAAGGATCACATAACCGCCAAATTGACCGCGTTTATCCTCGGGGAACAGGTCTTTGCTCCAGCTTCCGACGGCGATCGTCCAGGCGCTGATGGGGGCAAGCCACAAAATGCCGGTCAGTACCAGGGCCGGGGTGCTGCGCGCCAGCGAGAAGGCGATCAAACCGACCATTTCGGCCACCACCGCCAGAAGAGCCACCTGCTTTCTGCCCCAACGGTCCGCCAGCAGTCCCAGTGGATAGGCCGTGGCGATCCCGCCCAACAGGATGGCAAAAAAGACAATGATCGCAGCGTCCGTGGTGCTTTTTTCCAGGTAAGTGCTGATATAGATCATCAGGTAAGGAAAGAAAATATTTTGTGCCACACCCCACAGGGTGATGGCTAGTAAAAGTCTAAAGAAACTGGATTGTTGTTTCAGGGTTGACCAGCGAAAAGTTTCTGCGATCTGAGAAAAGTAACTTCCTTTCGGTCCTTCTTTGGGCAGGTCAGGTTCTTTCAAAAGGAAAGATGCGACCAATCCCAATACGAACACCAATCCACCTACCAGATAAAAGAAGGCGTAATACCCTAACGCGTCGATCACGAGCCCTGCGCCGCCGTACACGAACAACAGGGCGATCCAGGTGAGGATCTCCAAAACTCCCATCACCTTGCCGCGGTTTTCCACCGTGGTGATATCCGCCACGTAGGCATGAAAAACGGAATCGTTGGCGCTTGAACCGAAAAAGGTCATGATGCAGTCGAACAGGATGGCCATGAACACCGCGATGCCGATGCTGTGGAACAGCGCGGCCGTGGGGAAGAGGGCGGTGGTGATGCCCCAGCCAAGGTAACCGATCAACAAAAAAGGTTTGCGTCCCCAGCGGTGCCGGATGCGGTCGCTCAAGGCTCCCATAAAGATTGAGGAAAGCGTGGCCACTACTGCGCTGGCAGCCACCATCCACGAGACCGGGCGGGGATCGGGTGAAATATTGTTATAAATGAAGGTATTGAAGAATTGATTTTCAACTCCCCAGGCTAATGAACCCAGGAATCCGAGAATAATGATGGCAAACCAGGTGCGTTTATTGAGCATTTTTGTTAACTCCGATCTTTTTTTAAGATTTGGCAGCCAGAGACGCCAGAGCGATGGCTCCAAGAGAACCCGCCCGGTCACCTAATTTTGGCATTGTGATATAGCTGTCGTTTTCTTCTTTGATCAAGTTGGAATCCACATATCCGTTCAACGAAACGCGGGCTACTTTGCGGATCTTTTCGATCAATCCCTTTTTCTTCATCACCCCGCCGCCCAGGATGATGCGCAGGGGTGAATAAGATAACACCCAGTTGTGCACGGCCTGGCCAAGATAGTCAGCCTCAAGGTCCCAGGCAGGATGATCGTCGGGCAGGTCATAGGTCGAAATTCCCCAGCGCTTGCTCACAGACGGACCGCTGGCTAGCCCTTCCAGGCAGTTACGATGAAACGGACAGCATCCTTCGAACGGGTCTTTTTCCATATCCTGATGCATGAGCATGTGGCCAACTTCCGGATGAATGAGCCCGTGAATGGGTCGTCCGTTGGTGATAATGCCGCCGCCGATGCCGGTGCCAATGGTCACGTAAAGAAAATCGCTTAAATCTTTGCCCGCTCCCCAGGTTCCTTCTCCAATGGCTGCTCCATTAACATCTGTATCAAACCCAAAGGGTAGATCAAAGTAGGTTTTCAACAGCGAGACCAGGGGTGTATTCTGCCACTTTACTTTTGGTGTGGAGGTGATGCTGCCGAAAAGGGGATCGTTGAGATCAAGATTGACGGGCCCAAAACAGGCTATGCCCATCGCTGCAAGTGTGATGCTGTGTTTTTTTTCGGTTTGCTTAAAAAAGTGGATCACTTCAGGGATGGTTTTATCGGGAGTTTCAGTCTTGATCGAGATTTCCGCGAGGATGTTTTCAGGATCTTGTGCGATGATGCAATTAAATTTGGTGCCTCCAGCTTCAATGCCGCCAAACCAGGTCATTTTCTTTTCCTTGATGTAGAATATTGAAATCATAGCATACCTCATCTGGGAGCGCGACCGTATAAATATTAAAAAATCATTCCTTTCTAAATCCTTTACAAGACTGCGGTGTTAAAAATATAATGCTTTTATCATTTTTTCATTGCGGAGAGGATTTCATGGATTTATTTGAGAAGTGTCGAAATTTCACCACAGCAAGAGAAGCAAAAGCGTTGGGAATTTATCCATATTTCATTCCATTAAACGAAAACGAAGGCACAGAGGTCATCTTTCAGGGGAAAAGGTTGATCATGTGCGGCTCCAACAATTATCTTGGCCTGACAACGCATCCGAAAGTAAGAGAAGCTGCCATCGAAGCCATCAAACGCTTCGGCACCAGCTGTACAGGATCGCGATTTCTGAATGGAACCTTGGCCATGCACGAGCAGCTTGAAGCCGAATTGGCTGCCTGGGTTGGAAAAGAAGCCGCACTCGTTTTTTCCACGGGCATGCAGTCCAATCTGGGTACGGTCAGCGCGCTGGTCGGCCGTGATGACGTTGTTATCCTCGATAAGGACGATCACGCCAGCATCGTGGACGGCGCACGCCTGGGTTACGGCAAGATCGAACGCTTCCGACACAATGACATGGATCACCTTGAAAAGGTACTCTCCTGCATCCCGGATTCAGCCGGCAAGCTCATTGTCGTGGACGGAATGTTCAGCATGGAGGGAGACCTCGCGCCCCTTTCTGAGTTGGCGATGCTGGCCGAAAAATACGGTGCCCGGCTCATGGTGGATGACGCGCACGGCATGGGTGTTTTGGGTGGAGGTCATGGTACCTGCGCTCACCTGGGCCAAACCGACCGCGTTGATCTCATCATGTCCACTTTCAGTAAATCATTTGCTTCTCTGGGTGGATTCATCGCCGGTGACGAAAACACCGTGCATTACATCCAGCACATGGCCAGGGCCTTGATCTTCAGCGCCAGCATCCCGCCTGCCAACGCTGCGGCCGCATTGGCTGCCTTGCAGGTGATGCGCGATGAACCGGAGCGTGCCGAAAGAGTGCTGGCCGTGGCAGAAAAAATGCGCCGCGGATTTACATCCCTGGGGTTTGACATCGGACAGTCCACCACACCCGTAGTCCCCATCATCATTGGGGATGATCAAAAAACCTTCCTGTTCTGGAAGATGCTTTTTGATAACGGCGTGTTCGTGAACCCCGTCATTTCACCGGCAGTCAATGCCGGACATCAATTGCTACGTACGAGTTACATGGCCACCCACACCGATGAGCAAATGGAAAAGGTGTTAGAGGTGTTTGCGAAAGTTGGCAAAGAGATCGGCCTGATCTGAAACCAAACCCGGAGTCTAAGCTCCGGGTTTTCTTTTTCTTACTTGTTCAGGTATAGAATACCGATTGTGTTGGGGCCGCAGTGACTGGCAATGGTGGAACCCGCTTCAGTAATGTGCAGATTTTGGATGTTCATTATTTTCTTAATTTCATCATACAGGAACGCGGCGTCATTCGGGCAAGCCGAATGGGTGATGAACACACGCGTGGGATCGATGGATTCCTTGTTCTTTGCAAAGTTTTCCAGCATCAGGTTGAGGGCTTTCTTACGGCTGCCGCTTACTTTTTCCTTGACACCCAAGGTACCGTCCTTTTTAACCTCGATCACCGGTCTGATCTTCAACAAACTGCCCACCACGTGTTCCATGGAAGAACACCTTCCACCCATATATAGATAATCAAGCGTATCGATCACGAAAGAAGCGTTGGTTTTGGGGATCAAGGCATTGACCTTGGCCGTGATTTGTTCTAACGATTCATTCTTCTGAGCCATTTCAGCCGCCGCAATCACCAACAGACCGATCCCCGTGGACAGACTGAGCGAGTCGATCAGGCTGCCCTTAACGTTGGGGAGTGCTTGTTTGGCTTTGGAAGCGCTTTGATAACTCGCCGATAATTTGGAACTGATACTGAAAGATATAAACTCGGGATATTTTTGAAAAACATCACAGAAAGCTGCCACAGGTGGGGCGGATGTTTTTGGCAGGCTGCCCGACTTCCTAACGGCTTCAAAAAGCTCAGCCGCGCTGATTTCAACGCCGTCAAGGTAATTTTGATTGTTGATAAAAACGGATAAAGGGATGATTTCGATTTCGAATTTTTCGATCAGCTCGGGGCTAAGGTCACAACAACTATCTGCGATGATTTTTACCATGTAATTTTCCTCTATCCAAATTCGTTAAAACCATTTTCTCCATCTGAAATACACTAACATGAACAGGCCAAGAAGGGCCATTAAACCGCACAGGAAGTAAAATCCCAGCGGGAGTGAACTCCCCGGTATGTACTCAAAATTCATCCCAAAAATCCCGGCAATTAATGTTAAAGGCAGAAAAATGGTTGATACAATGGTGAGCGCTTTCATCACCTCGTTCAAGCGCAGACTCGTGGAATTTAAATAGATGTCCATCGCTCCCGAAACCAGATCGCGTATGGTATCGGCCAGGTCCTGGATCCTGACGAGGTGATCGTAGATATCTCTGAAATAATAACGGCTCTGTTGATCGATCTGGCTGAATTCATCACGCGCGAGACGGTTGATCATCTCTCGCTGCGGGGCAATGACGCGCCTCAAAGACATGATGGTGTGTTTCAACATCAACAGGCGTTCCAGGGTCGCAGGGGTGGGTTTTTCAAGCACCCGATCCTCAAGCCAGTCAATTTCTGTTTCCATCTGATCGATGAGGGGCATGTATTCATCGACAAGCGTATCCAGAACAGCGTGACACAAGAAATCGGGACCAAATTTGGAAAATCGGAAATCCTTTTCAACTCGCTCCCACACCTTTTGAACCGGGTTCATTTCCGCTTCAGTGGAACATGTGATGAGGAACTTTTTTCCCAGGTAAATATTTAATTCATTGGTTTCAATATCATTAAAGTCTTGTTTTGATTTGACCGCATGCGCGATGATAAAAATGTAGTCGATAAAATCATCCACCTTAGAAACCTGATAACCGTAGCTGAGGCTGTCTTCGATGGAAAGGGGATGAAAATTGAAAAGATCCCTGAGAACCAGGTTGATCTCTTCTTCACGTGCGGATTCAAGGCTGACCCAAATAAACCCCTTTTTTGATTTAAGGGATTTTTTGATCTCATCTATGGAATTGGTCTTGCGAAGAGATTGAGCACCTTCAAAAACGGCACAGCGGATCATAAAAAGAATTTTATCCTATATTTGCAGAATAAAATCCTTTTTTAATTACTTGATTCCATTTATTTTTGATCTGTCAAAACATGCCCCAATCGCCCCCCAGACCTTCTTCCATCATCGAAAAATCCCAATTCTCCATGGCAAAGTCCATGCCAACCGGTTTCTCGAGGATTTGTTCCGCTTTTTGACGCGTGGATTCAAGCATGGCAGGTCCGTATGGGCAAAAAGGGGTCGTAAGGATCATCTTTACGATCGCCCCGTCGTTATCGATCTTCACGTTTCTTACCAGGCCGAGCTGCATGATGTTCAATCCTAATTCCGGATCCATGATCTCGCTAAACCCCTTGCGCAGTTCTTCGCATTGCTTGGGGTGTGTGGCTTCCGCTTCCCAATCGGGACGATTGCTGCCTGGTGTTGTTTGTTCAGTCATGTCAGTTGTCCTTGTTTACCGAGGGATTGACCGCGTAGGTGCAGTGTGCGTCCCCTTTGAGCACGCATTTGATTTTTTTCGCCGGAGATGAGAGGAGCGTGGAGATCAGCGTTTGGTCCATGATACAGACCTCGGGGTGAGTCTGACCCACATGATAAAACGGGCAGGCGGTTTCGATGATATGGTATTCATCGTTATTGACCTTTTCCCATTCGATCATAAATCCCTCTTCACCGAGATTCTTTTTTATAGCTTCAAGTTTCTTTTCAATGGGAAGTTTTTTGATCTTTTCCAACTGGTCTTCGGCCAGGGATTTGGCCATGCGCACGAACACTTCATTCAATTGCTGCTGAGTAAGAGTCTCTTTTAATTGCACAAGCAGCCTGTTGGCCAGGCTCATGTAGCGGGTGGGGAATTTTTCCTGTCCGGAATCTGTGAGCGAATATACCAGCCGAGGTCGGCCCACGCCGTGCCTTTCTTCACTGGCCTGGATCAAACCTTCTGCTTGCAGATTCGTGAGATGGTGCCTCACGGAGATCGTGTTGATCTCAACGGCTTCAGCGAGATCGCTGATGGTCGCGGTGGGGTGAACCAGTAAGGTGTGCAGGATTCTTTCTCTTGTACTTTTCATATGTTTTCCCATGATTCTTCAAGCAATATTAAAAAATAATACCATAGAGAATAATAAGTGTCAATAATTTCATACTTATAATAAAAAACACAACAAGAATTATTAATATTATAGATAAATATCGTAAATATTGACCGGTTTTATTGATTATGATATAATTCTTATGCTGAGCGCATAAAATAGAAAAATATGATAAATATATAGAATAATAAGTGTTTGACGCTGGAGCTTAACATGACCGAACTTGAAATTATTGGCTTAAAAGTGAGTATTGATGGGAAAAGGATTCTTAACGGGGTGGACCTGAAGGTCCCCCAGGGTGAAGTTCATGCCATCATGGGACCGAATGGCACGGGCAAATCCACCCTTGCGTACACCTTGATGGGACATCCCGCCTATACCGTTGAAGAAGGACAGGTAAGATTTAAAGGGCAGGATCTGTTGGAACTGCCCGTGGATGAACGCTCCAGGCTTGGACTGTTTCTTGCTTTCCAATATCCTGTTTCCATACCCGGTGTGACGGTCGCGAATTTCCTGCGTACGGCGGTTAACGCCCGGCGTAAAGCCCTCAACCCGGAAGATAAAGGTATTGCGATCCCTGAATTTCGCAAGCTTTTGCTGGAAAAAATGAAAATTCTCAAAATGGATCATTCCTTCGCCGGACGTTACCTGAACGAAGGCTTTTCAGGTGGTGAGAAAAAACGTGCTGAAGTGTTACAGATGGCCGTCTTGCAACCGGAAATAGCCATTCTTGACGAGACCGATTCAGGTCTTGATATTGACGCACTGCGAGTCGTTTCAGAAGGGGTCAACCTTCTCCGGCAGGAGAACGTGGGAGTGCTGTTGATCACGCACTACCAGCGCATGTTGAACTACATTAAGCCGGACGTTGTCCATGTGATGATGGGCGGACTCATCGTTGAGTCTGGTGGCGCCGACCTGGCACTTCACCTGGAAGAACACGGCTATGATTGGGTCCGTGAAAAATATGAAAACGGAGTTCCTGCTGCCTCTTAGAAATGCAGCTATTGGAGAACCTTATGGGTAGCGAACAGCCTGAAGATTTCCTCGAAAAGATGGATGAGTATCAATACGGATTCAGCGATCCGGATACCTCGATCTATAAATCAGAACGTGGTTTGAGTGAAAGCGTCGTGCGTAAGATTTCTGCGATGAAGCAGGAGCCCGCATGGATGCTTGATTTTCGCTTAAAAGCCCTTGATCATTTTCAAAAACGCCCGATGCCAACTTGGGGGCCTGACCTCTCCAAGTTGGACTTGGAAAACATTTATTACTACGTGCGTCCCGCGGAAGCATCCAGCGGCAGTTGGGATGAAGTTCCCGATACCATCAAAAACACCTTTGACAAACTTGGCATCCCTGAAGCCGAACAAAAATTTCTGGCCGGTGTGGGTGCCCAGTATGAATCTGAAATGGTTTATCACAGCATTCAGG
>CAZNAF010000069.1:0-11499 GCA_964570925.1 uncultured Anaerolinea sp. | reverse complement strand
CGCTGACCCCGATACCCAGTCGATTGGTATAACGCGCGATCATCTCTCGCAAGGGTACATAGCCTTCTGTGGTGCCGTATTGCAGAGCCTGAGCTCCCTTGTTTTCCAAGACGAAATTGCACGCGCGTTGAAATTCTTCCACCGGAAAAACGTCTGGTGCCGGCAGGCCGCCAGCAAAAGAAATGACGTCAGGCTGTTCGGTTAATTTCAACAATTCCCGAATGGCCGAGGCTTTCATGCGTTGCGTCCTTTGTGCGTATCGATAATCCCATGGAGTCTGCATATTGGATTCTGCTCCTTTTCCTTTCCTGATTTGGATTATGAAACTGGAAAACGACTGACCACAAGGGCTGCTGTTGGTATGGCAACCCTTTCGCCTATTTTGAGATTTGAAGGGGCAATTTCCTCCATTTTTTCGGAACCCGCATAAACAAAAATGGGTGTACCTTCCACAGCATAATTATTTTCCAGAAAAACCTGACCTGTCAGATAGCCTTCTTTGTCGATGGCGCAGCTGGTTACCTTTCCGATGGTTTTACCCTTCACGTCAAGCACCGGGTCGCCCTGGTGGGACATGCGAACGCCTTTCTCTGTGAACCTGAATCTGGCGACCATCCCTTTGCGGCCTTTTTCTCTTTCGATGAAGGCTTCACGTCCGATGAACCACGGTTTGTAAACCTTAACGTATGGACCAAATCCGCCTTCGGCGACACCCAGGTTCTCGGGGCCTGCAAACTCGTGTCCATAAAGCGGCAAACCGGCTTCGGTACGCAGTGAATCTCGCGCGCCCAATCCGCAGGGCTTTAATCCAAACGCTTCTCCGGCTTTCAGCAAGGCAGTCCACAGTGCCGCGGCTTTCTCAGGATGCACGAACAATTCAAAAGCCATTTTTTCACCGGTATAACCGGTGCGTGAAACGACCAGGTCAAACCCCGCGACCTGGGCCTCACACAATTGGGTGCGTTTTAACGATTTGATCTTTTGTGTGTTTTCTTGATCGCATCCCATCGCGAGCAGGATCTCTCTTGATTTGGGTCCCTGAAGGGCGACATCCACCAGCCGGTCTTTTCCTTCTTTAGCATCGCGCAGGTCTCTGAGCGTTACCCCAACGCCAAAGGTGTGGATCCAAGGACGTTTGGTGTCGATCAGGACCTTTGCTTCACGAACCGCGTTTAACCAGGCCCAGTCCTTTGATTCGTTGGCGGCATTGACGACCACCAGGTATTGGTCTTTGGATCGGCGGTAAACCAGTGTATCGTCGATCACGTTGGCTTCCGGGTCAAGGAAGTGAGTATAGCAGGATTCACCGACCGAAAGCAGGCTGATGTCATTGGCGCAAACGGTTTCAAGGAACATGGATGCCTGTGACCCTTCCGCCTGGAACACGCCCATGTGTGTGACATCAAACAAGCCGGCCGTCTGCCGGCAGGCAAGGTGTTCCTCCACCACGGAGGAATACCAAACCGGCATTTCCCATCCGGCAAAGGGGATGATCTTCGCCCCTAATTTTTGATGGGTTTCGAATAGCGGCGTTCTCTTTAATGCATCGTTTTCTTTTTCAACCCATTGGAAGGCCGGCAGGGATTCCGCAGGCTGATCGGATTGTCCGATGAAATAAGGCTTACGGCTGACCCGCGCAGGTCCTTCGGCGGAGACGGGCTGACCTGTGAGGTCTTCTTCCACGATGATGGTTCCCGGAATACGGATGGGCAGGTTTTGATCAAAAGCGATGTACCCGTCCGCCAGGTCGCGCAAAAATGTCGCCGCCAGACCAAATTTTTCGGACGGAAATGAAAAACGATATTCCGCAGATTTTGTAAGTTCGATCGCCCCTTCCACCAGGCCGGTGGGAGTGCTCAGGGAAGTATTTTGGCTTTGGCCGGGATCGAGTGTCTCGACGTCTGAACTGAAGCAATAAGTAACAAATTGGCGTAAACTGGAACCTTTTATTTTTAAAGTTGCCAGTTTGGAAGACGTCTCGGCTTTATCATCCAGGTAGAAGAAATGTGGATAACCGGTTTTGTGATATTCAAGATCAGCGCCGGCTTTCTCGCAGAGTTTTCTCACTCGTAGTTTGGCATCCTCAAGGACCTTGAAGTCTACCTTGGCACGGCGGCTGATCCCATGATTCGTTTCAACGGAATAAGGGGTGGTTGCCTGAAGCACATCCGCGATAATATCCGCCAGGCCGGTCATGTCTTTTTCATTCAGGCCTCTCTGGGTCATCCAGGGCGTGCCAAAACGGATGCCGGAGGCGTAAAGGGCTGTCTTGTCACCCGGGATGGTATTGCGATTGAGCACCAGTCCGGCCACGTCCAGGATCCGGGCAGCCATGTCACCGGTCAGGGTGGTGCCGTCAGGACCAACGACGGTTTTGCAGTCCAGGTTAAGAAGGTGCGTGTCTGTCCCTCCAAAGGGAATGCGCATACCGCGTTCTTTCAGGCGGGCTGTGAGAACCGCGCAGTTCTTTATGATATTTTTTTGCAGGTCGGCGAAAGCTTTGGTTTGCGCGATCTTAAAGGTCGTGGCCAGGGCTGCAAAAACATGTACGTGCGGGCCGCCCTGTTCACCGGGAAAGACCGCTTTATCGATCTTCTTGGAGAGGGAACCGTCAGTGGTAAGGATGCAGGCACCGCGCGGGCCGCACAGGGTTTTGTGCGTGGTGAAGGTCACCACGTGGGCCACACCCACCGGCGAGGGGATCGCTTTGCCGGCAATCATGCCCGCGATGTGTGATGCGTCCGCCAAAAGATAGGCGCCCACCTTATCCGCAATGTCTCTGAACCGCTTCCAGTCTGGCACCCAGGGATACGAGGAATAACCGCAAATGATCACCTTGGGCATGCATTCTTTTGCGATCTCTTCTACTTTGTCATAATCGATTTTCTCGGTTATCGGGTCCACATTGTAATGGAAGACCTTGTAAAGCTTGCCTGAACGATTCACGGAGGATCCGTGTGTCAGGTGGCCGCCGTGCAGCAAATTCATACCTAGGATGACATCACCGGGTTGGATGAGGGCGTTGTAAACCGCGTTGTTCGCGGGAGCCCCTGATAGCGCCTGAACATTTACGTAGATCTGGTCTGCGCTGACCACGTCATTGGCAAACGCTTCTGCGCAGCGTCGGCGGGCGAGTGCCTCGATCAGGTCAGCGTATTCCACACCCTTGTAATAGCGAGGATCTGCGTGACGGCGGTAATGGGCAAGCCGGGCAGGGTAATCCGCGATTTCCGTTTCGCTCATCCAGCGTGTGTCTTCATCCGGATATCCTTCCGCGTAGATGTTTTGAAATACTGATCCCTGGGATTCCCTGACAGCTGCTGGCGCTGTGCTTTCTGATGGGATCATGATCAGCTTCCGAAACTGGCGTTCTGTTTCATGCTCGATCATTTTTTGAACTTCAGGATCAAGGTCGCTGAGGCCACCACGTATTAAATAGTCCGTCATCAGAATTCTCCTGGCTGATCAAGATCACAACTTAAAGAACCACCTTGGGATGACTGTTTTCCGTCCTCCGAAGGGTGGTTATGTAGAAATCGGGATTCCCTCATTCGCAACTCGGTTTAACCTGGCATGTAATGGAAGTACTTGATTTAATACAGATACTTTATTTTAGCCTGAAGAGACAGCAGGGTCAAGTTTAAAGGAGAGAGCATGCCTTTAGGCTGGTCAAGTAAATTTGAACACCCATTTTTATGATGAAAAGTTATGCTCAGTGAAAAATCCTTTTCCTGGTCCTGAATTGTGATGCGTAAAAAGTAAAGTACTCCGCCTGTGACCAAAAAGGCGGAGTATTTATATGAAAAAAATGTTTGCAGTTCGTCAATACTTTTGAACAAGAACTCAAATCAAGAGTTTATTTCAATTCTACGGCCATCCAATTGAGCATGGTGTTAAATACCTGCTCTTTTTCAGGTTCGTTGTGTAACTCGTGATAAAACCCTTCCCACTCCTTAAAGGTGAGTTTTGAAAGGGGAGCGGATTTGGCAAATTCCTTAATTAATCCAGGATTGACGATATAGTCACCGGAACCATACATGAGGAGCAACGGGAGTGGAAACTCGGCGGCGTGCGCGACGATGTAATCACCGTTTTTGAAAAGGTCCAGCGCCATGCGCGCAGATATTTTGGAATGCACAAGGGGATCGGCCGAGTATTTTCTTTCCACTTCAGGGTCACGTGAAAGTCCGCTGCGATCCAGGCCGTTTTCCATTTGCGTGGCCGGCAGGATGGAATAGAGCATTTTGCCCAGGGCAAGTTTAAGCGGCGGTACAGGGTTTGTGGTGCCAAGTCCGGGGCTGGTTACAATGACACCCTTGAGGTCGGGTTTTTGGGTCAGACAATAGATCAAGGCCAGGTTGCCACCCAGACTGTGACCGTAAAGAAAAACGGGCACACCGGGGAAGTGCTCCATTGTCAGCTCTATGTTCTTTTGAATGTCAGCAAAATGGCTTGCATTGGATATTGCGTGTCCGCGCACCCCTTCTGATTTCCCGTGTCCTCGCAAATCGAACGCCGTCAGGCTATAACCCGCTTTGGTTAGCGCTTCCGCCACATGCTGGTAGCGGCCCGAGTGCTCCCCCAGGCCGTGGATCAATGCCACCGCGGCCTTTTGTTTTCCTTCCGGTTTCCATTCCTGGCCGTACATTTTCAGGTTGTCCGAACTGGTCCAATAATATTCTGTATGCTGCATGGGGTTCCTCCGAGGTAAATCTCTGAGTTATCGTGATATAAATATCCTGTATAAGGTGACCGGATCGATTCCGTTCATTTTTGGAACATGTTTATTTTATCAAAGATGACCGAATTAACGAAACATAAAACGATGACAAATCAATACCAGAACACAACATTTCCTGCAAAAGAGAAAAGCAATCTTGGCGTCTACCTTCTAACCATCCTGACGGCATTGTGGGTTGCCTTCCTTAGCGCAATCGACCTGTTTTCATCCTGGATCCTTGAACAAACCCTGGTACAGGCTTCAGCCATCCTTGTCGACTCCAGGTGGATGACGCATTTGATAATTGCCTTTTTGATCTTCCTGGTATGCCTAATAGGAGCCTTATTGATCAAGCATGTACGGGTGAAAGAGATATTAACACTCTGGTCAATTGGCGCTTTTTTCTCTTTATTGACCACACCGGTCAGGTTGTTATTCTTTTCTTCTCAAAACGAAACGATCTTCCTCCAACTTTGGGCAGTCTTGCTTATTATACTGCTGTGGCGGGTATTCAAAAAACGGCTTCCTAAAAGCGGCTCATCGGGTACTCTCGGTCTGATCCCAGGCTGGGTATTTTTTTTGGCTTGTCTGATGAGTCTGCCCTGGGTTCTCTGGGGAGCCTTGGGTTCTCTGTTGGATACTGCGTTGGTGATTTTTTTGGGCATCTTATTGGCAGCAGTCTTGATCGATATCATGGCTTCCTTTTCAAGACTCAACTCACAAGTACAAATCAAAGAAAATAACCTTCGGGATGTCATCCTGGATGGCCTGGTTTATACCGTCTTTCTCGTTGTGATCACTTCTGCACTGGGTGTGAATGGATCGCAGGAAATGCTGGTCTTTACCTTACCGATCAGCGCGTGGCTTGTTGCGTTGTCCATTCATTTGGGCAAATCCAATCCCCTCAAAGCAAAACTGGCAGGCGCATTATTTTTGGGGTTGGCCGTGTCTTTACCGCTCGCGTTTTTTGATATGGACGAACTCTTAATGCTTTTCGGCGGTGAAGGGGAGATCTCGATGTGGGCGAACAAAGCCGCTTTCACAACATTCATGGGCGTGTTGGTTTATGTGATCCTGGCCGTGGTTAGTTTTTCAACTCTGAAGAAACTCGTAATTCAAAAAGGACTTAATCTTTTTCTTGCGTTTACAGGCCTCAGCGGGGTTCTTCTATCCTATTTTTTACTGGGTCAGCCTGGTATTTTTGGAGATCACCTCTTTGTGGTTCTCAAGCCGCAGGCTGATCTTTCTGAAGTTACATCCGATTTGGATTATCAAGCAAAAAGAAAACTTGTTTACAAAGAATTGGTAAGAGTGGCTGAAGAAACCCAAGCCCCTCTCCTTGCACAGCTGGAGGACATGAAGGTCAAGTACACCCCTTATTACTTGTTTAATGCCGTTGAGGTGGAGGGTGGCAAGTGGCTGAAATGGCGGCTTCAAACGCATCCTTCCGTGGACCGAATATTGGAATCCCCTCAACTTCGTCCTCTGCCCCAAAAACCGGTTTTACCGTCTGACCAAATCACCACGATCCCAGCTGGTGCGACATGGAACCTAACCTTGATTGGCGCTGATCGTGTAAAGGAAGTTCTTAAAATTACCGGCAGCGGGATCATCATCGGACAAACGGATAGCGGGGTGGACGGCAAGCATCCGGAATTAATGAATAGTTTCCGGGGAGCAGTCTCGGGGGATGACTACAACTGGTTCGACCCGTGGTACCGAAGCGCTTTCCCGGTGGACCCAGCCGGTCACGGCACATTGACACTCGGTGTGGTCTTGGGTGAAAACATCGGCGTTGCGCCTGATGCCGAGTGGATAGGCTGCGCGAACCTGGTCAGGAATCTTGGCAACCCGGCTTATTATCTGGACTGTATGCAATTCATGCTTGCCCCATTTCCCCAGGATGGTGATCCGTTCAAGGATGGTGATCCGGCTCGCGGGGCAATGGTCATCAATAATTCATGGGGCTGCCCAGAGGGGGAGGGCTGTGACGCGCAGATATTTGCATCCGTTGTCGAGGCACTCAAACGGGCCGGCATTTTCATGTCGGTCTCCGCGGGGAACAGCGGAATTTTTGGCTGCAATACGATCAGCGACCCGCCCGCTATATACGCGGACGTTTTCACTGTCGGTTCTATCAATAGGAATAGTGAATTGTCGGATTTTTCATCCCTTGGTCCAGTCATTGTGGATGGCTCGAATCGTCACAAACCCGACCTTCTGGCTCCGGGCGATGATATCTTTTCTTCCTACCCTGGAGGCGGTTATTCCTACGTAAGCGGTACTTCCTTCGCCGCTCCGCATGTTTCCGGGGTGGTGGCTCTGATGTGGTCGGCAAACCCTGATTTGATCGGTGATGTGGAGAAGACTTCTCAAATACTTAGGAACTCAACAAAACCGTATAATGGAAGTATACCAACCTGCGGAGAACCCAATGACGTCGTCGGATTTGGTATTCTGGACGCGTATCAGGCGGTTGAGACCGCCTTGAGAGATGAAAATACTCAGGCGGCTAGTAACGAATGAATACGATAAGGGTTTTAACAAGTTGAAAAAGATGCATCAAAGTGACCTGAAGGCCATCACTGACGAAAACGCGGTTACGCTAGCCTCAAAGGGTGACCCCGAGGCTTTTAGTTATCTGTACGAGAAGAACGTGACGCGTATTTACAATTACATCTATTTTCGCATTGGTTCATCCAACGACGCGGAGGATATAACTTCAAGGGTTTTTTATCGTGCCTTTGGTCACATCGGAAACTATGTAGAAAAAGGAGTGCCTTTTTCAGCCTGGTTGTACCGCATCGCTCATAACCTGATCGCGAATTGGCACCGCGATAATATGCGCCGGAAAGAAGTGCCTCTGGAAGACCATTTGGATCTTCCCCACCGGTCAGAGATGCCTGAAAAGATGCTCGAAAAGAATCAGGAAATGGCAGTTCTTCTTAAAGCAATACGTAGGCTTACATCAGACCGACAGCAGTTGATCTTGCTAAAATATCTCGAAGACCTTTCGAATGCCGAAATCGCGCTCATCATGGGTCGCAGTGAGGGCGCGATCAAAAGTCTCTATCATCGGGCGTTGATCTCTCTCAGAGAAGAAATGCAGAAAATTGAAGGATGGACCGAATAGAACAGGAATGATTATGGAAACTGGAGCAAACCAATTTAACAACAATTCTTTTTTTGGCCTGGAAGACAAGCTTTCGCGTATCCTTAAACCGGTCAAACCTGATCCTGTTTTCCTGAATACGCTCAAACAGAAATTAGCCTACACACCGTCGATTATCGTAGAAAGTTCCAAAAAGGGGCTGGGATTATTGATCCTCGCGGTGGGTTTGTTTTCAGGGGCGCTGACCATTTGGCTGATCGGCAGGGCGAAAAAAATTAAGAAACTGACCCAAAAAACCTGAATCAACCTGACTTGAACTTTTCCTTTAGTTGATAAGAGGAGGGTTCAACCAACATCGACCCATCAGGGAAGACGATGGTAGGTACGCTCCGAAACCCATTGTTTACGCTTTTAACGAATTCCGCGGCTTCTTTATCCTGGTCGATATCGATCCATTCAAAGTCAATGCTCTCGTCCATAAAAAACTGTTTCGCTCTTCGGCTGTCTCCACACCAGTTGGTTGCGTAAATTTTAATCTTTTCAGCCATTTCACTCTCCGGTTTATAAAAGTGTATCAATGATCATCTGTGAATCAACGAGCAGATCTTCTTCAAATGGAAGTTGGTATTGCGGATTAACTCTCGTGCATAACCTTTCCAGGGCGGCGTGGGTCTCATGCGGTAAAAGATTTCGGATGCTTTCATCATGCAAGATGGCGTTGAGTGACATAACCGGCACGACCTTATTTTTAACCAGCAGATGATAACGAACAGCCAACCCTGCCGCGCGCCTAGCCAACACCCTTGCCATTCCTTCATTCCCTTTAGCCCGGGCTTCATAGGCTTTTTGAAGTTCATTTTGTGGTGATTCTTCTTGCATAGAAGAATTTTACCTTTGATTTGGTCTTCGGATATTAGGATTATGTTAAAATCACCTCATGACTTATAAGATCGTTTTCATGGGTTCTCCTTCCTTTGCGGTCAGGATCCTCGATGCCTTGACAACAAAATATAATGTCGTAGGAGTGGTCACACAACCGGATAAGCCGGCGGGGAGAGGCAGGAACCTTACGCCTCCACCTGTAAAGGAATTTGCAGTGTCCAAGGGTATTCCTGTCATCCAACCTTCGCGATTGAGGGAACCTGGTGTCGTGGAACAACTGCGAAGTTGGGATCCTGCTGTCATCGTGGTGGCTGCTTTTGGGCAGATCCTGCGCCAGAATGTTTTGGATCTGCCGAAATTCGGTTGTGTCAACGTCCATGCCTCTTTTCTACCGCGTTGGCGCGGTGCAGCCCCGATCCAGGCTGCCATCCTGCATGGAGACGAGAGTACAGGGGTCAGCATCATGCGTATGGATGCCGGCATCGATACGGGGCCAGTGTTACTGCAGGCCAAAGTTCTCATCGCGCGCGATGAAACCCAGGCATCTCTCACGATGAAACTGGCTGATCTGGGCGCCGGCTTGCTCCTTGAGGCCTTGCAGCCTTATCTGCTCGGCCAACTCCAGGCAACCCCCCAGCCTCAAGAAGGGGATACGTATGCACCCATGCTGACCAAGGAAGAGGGTCTTCTGGATTTCTCACAACCTGCCATCATGATCGACCGCAAGGTTCGCGCCCTGAACGACTGGCCGGGAACCTTTTGTGTTTTACAGGAAGGCCAACTTCTCAAGGTCAGGAAGATCGAAGTGCTCCGCGCTGACGCGCAACATCCCGGCTCTCGAAGTGTTATAGATAAAGTTCCTGCCATCAGTACGCCGGATGCCTGGATTAAATTGTTGGAAGTTCAGCCGGCGGGTAAAAAATGGATGTCAGGAGCGGATTTCTTGCGTGGGACCCAGAATTGGGTTTCAAAATAATAAAGCGGATAAATGGTATGACAAAATCATTAAAAGTATTATGCTTCGGCATGGGGGCCATCGGCACTTATATAGGAGGAAGCTTGGCAGTCCAGGGGGCTCAGGTGACCTATATTGAAAAACCGGAACTTGTTCAAGGTAACCAACATCCCGAGATCACTCTTGAAATTAGCGGCGAGATTCTAAAGGTAAAGAACGTAAAGATCACTTCTGACTTGCGCGCTGCCTTAAAGGATGAAAAATTCGATGTGGCGTTGCTGGCAGTGAAATCTTTCGACACACCTTCCGTGTTAAAAATGATCACCAAAGCACAAGGGTCATTTCCACCCATTCTTTGCCTTCAAAACGGCGTGGAGAATGAAGAACTGATCGAAGAGAACCTCGGCACGGGGTCCGTGATCGGAGGCACTATCACCAGCGCGGTTGGCCGTTCCGGATTGGGGAGCATTCGACTCGAAAAATTACGCGGTGTGGGCATCGAAGAAAATCATGTTCTCTCACCTGAATTGATCGAGTGGTTCAATTTGGCCGGTTTACGCGCAAGGGGATATAACTCCAGAGCGGATATGAAATGGTCCAAGATGCTGACGAATCTGCTGGCCAACGCAACTGCTGCCATCCTGAATTGGACACCCAAACAAGTGTTTTCTGATTCACGCACCTGGAACATTGAATTGGCGCAGATTCGTGAGACCCTGGCGGTAATGAAGGCTATGAACATCCACCTGGTTAACCTGCCGGGGACTCCTGTGATCGGCTTGATGACCTTGTTAAGGGCTTTACCGGCGGATCTTTCCAGATTCTTAATCGGCATCCCCCTGGCAAAGGGAAGAGGGGCGAAAATGCCTTCCTTCCACATCGACCTCTATGCCGGGAAAACGCTCAGTGAAGTATCGTATCTGAACGGCGCGGTGGTAAGGTTTGCTGAACGATACAATATAAAAACCCCGGTCAATCATCGCCTTTGTGTCCTTTTGGAAAGGATGTCTGGCGGGGAGATCCACAAAGAAGATTTTGCGAACCGGCCGGAGAAACTTATGGAGTGGATTAGGGAGAGTGAATGAGCGTTCCTTCCTGGGTGCAAGACAGCGTTTTTTACCAAATTTTTCCGGACCGCTTTTCGAACGGTCACCCCGAAAATGACCCGCGCTCGGTTGTCCCCTGGAATTCACTGCCCACCAATATGAGTTTCCATGGTGGAGACCTGAAGGGGATCATCGACCGCTTTTATTATTTACTTGATCTGGGCATCAATGCCATCTACCTTAATCCCATTTTCCTTTCGCCTTCAAACCACCGTTATAACGCTATCGATTATTTCCAGATCGACCCAAAATTGGGCACAAAGGTCGAATTTTTAACGCTGCTTGACCTCGCTCATCGAAATGAGATGAAGGTGATCCTGGATGGTGTATTTAACCATTGTGGACGCGGCTTTTTTGCCTTCAATGATGTCCTTGAAAACCAGGCTGACTCACCTTATCTGGATTGGTTTCACATTAAAAAGTTTCCTGTGGATGCTTTTTCACCCGGTGAAGCCACCACCTATGAAGCCTGGTGGAAGTACAAGAGTCTGCCAAAATTTAACACCTCCAATCCCGATGTTCAAAAATACATCTTGCGTGTCGCCCGATACTGGATCGAACACGGGATCGATGGTTGGCGTCTGGATGTGCCGAACGAAATTGATGATGATGATTTCTGGTTCAGATTCCGTGAAGTGGTAAAGAGCGCGAATCCTGACGCATACTTGTTAGGTGAAATTTGGGATGGGGATCCACGCTGGGTGGGAGACCGGCATTTTGACGG
>CAZNAF010000068.1:0-11728 GCA_964570925.1 uncultured Anaerolinea sp. | reverse complement strand
GTGGCTTCCCCTTTGGCAAATACGATCGAATTTGATTTTACATGCTGGCAGGCCGTCCAGGCGAATTTGAGGGAAAGCATTTCTCCTTCGGAAGGTTTGGCTTCTGTGACCACCTTCCAATTTTCCTGGGTCTTGTCGCCAAAATCTACATCCTGACGCAGCAATCCGCGGACTACGGAGCGGTATTCCACTCGGGGCTCCACTTCCAGATCAGGCATTTGCACGAGACGCAAATTTTTCTTTTTTGCGAAAACGGTCAGAGCATCGAGTTCATAACCTGGGGCAATGATGCATTCCACGAACAGGTCGCTGATCGCCACTGCTGTGGCGGCCTCAATGGGACGGTTGGAGGCGATGATCCCACCAAAGGCCGAAACCGGGTCGCTTGCCAGCGCGGCCTTGTAGACTTTAGATTGATTTTCACCTGAAGCCATGCCGCAAGGCGAAAGATGTTTAACAATGACGATGCTTGATTTCTTAAAACTGACCACTGCACGCCAGGCAGCATCCAGGTCCAGAAGATTGTTATACGAGAGTTCCTTTCCCTGCAAAACCTGCCCGCCCAGGGGAGTCTCTCCGTGCCTGAATCCCAAAAGCGCGGCGGATTGGTGCGGATTTTCTCCGTAGCGTAAATTTTGAACGGGGTACAGTGCCATGGTTTCCACGTCGTTGCCCTCCAGGTAATCGGCGATGGCCTGGTCGTAATGGGAAGTGAGGCGAAATCCTTTTAAGGCAAGCTTGGACCGTAAGTTCAAGTCCTGGGTGTTATTTTTGATCGCCCGCAAGATCAAGGGATAATCCTGGGGATCGCTGGCCAGAAGGACGCGATCGTTGTTTTTGGCCGCGGCGCGGATCAAGGCAACCCCTCCGATGTCGATCTGTTCGATGGCTTCCGCGAGACTGACGTCGGGTTTTGCGATGGTCTCTTCAAAAGGATAGAGGTTCACTGCAACCAGATCGATGGGTGACCAGCCAAGTGACTCAAGCTGCTCGAAATCTTCTTTCGTGTTACGGGCGAGCAGGCCGCCGTGAATGGCCGGATGAAGGGTCTTTACACGTCCGCCCAGGATCTCAGGGGAGCCAGTATACGCTGAGACTTCGGTGACTTTAATGCCGTTTTGGCTCAGCAACTTCGCAGTACCTCCTGAGGCAAGCAACTCCCATCCCAAGTCGATCAAACCGCGGGCAAAATCCACCAACCCTGATTTATCGTAGACAGACATTAACGCTTTGGGCATATTGTTCCTCCAATTGTGAAATGTATTGTGCAATGGTTTCAACCAGGAGCTCATGTTCACAGGTATGCATCCTGAGTTGCAAATCTTCGAGTGTGTCGCCGGGCAGGATATCGACCTTGCGGCTGGAAAGTACGGGACCGAGGTCAACCGATTCATCAGGGACGAGGTGTACCATCACACCGGTATGGGTGATTTCCCCGTCCTGGAAGGCTTGCCAGGCTCGTTCTATGGCATGGGTACCGGCGAAAGTGCCGGGCAGGGCAGGGTGCAGGTTGATGATGCGCTTGGGAAAGTGTTTGATAAAGGCCATGCTGAGGATGCGCATCCAACCGGCCAGAATGACCAGATCCGGTTCATATTTCATGACAAGGTCGGCTAATTCAGCATCGTACGCTTCACGGTCGGTCTCTTTATATTTTAGTTTGACCACGGCCGGAATACCCGCGGCTCGGGCGCGCTCCAGTCCAAAGGCTTCTTTGGTATTGGAAATCACGGCATTGACCTCGGCTCGAAGTTTGTTTCCCTTTATGGCATCGATGAGTGCCTGAAGGTTGCTGCCGTTGCCCGAGATCAACACCACCATGGACGCGGTTTTCATTGCAGGATCACCTCATGCCTGGATCCTTTTTGCAGACGACCGATCACCCATGGGGGTTCCGGCAGGGAGGGTTTCAGCGTGGCAAAATCCTGCGGGTCGATGACGGCCACCAGTCCTATTCCCATGTTGAAAACGTGGAACATCTCCTCCAACTCAATGCCTCCCTGTGCCTGCAACCACTGGAAGATGGGCGGGACAGGCCAGGAGGAAAGGTCGATCAAGGGTTGAAGCGTTTCAGCCAGGCAGCGCGGGATGTTTTCGATGAAGCCGCCTCCGGTGATATGGGCCAGCCCTTTGACGCGGGGCAGGAGAGGTTGAATTACATCCAGATAAGCACGGTGCGGCTGCAGTAATGCGTCCGCCAGGCTGGATTTCAATTCCTTACGCCACACTTTAAGATCCTGTTTTTCGCAGATGCGGCGGATGAGCGAGTACCCGTTGGTGTGAGGACCACTGGATGAAAAGCCGATGAGCAGATCGCCCTCACGCATATCCTGAAGCCTTGGCAATATGGCGTCTCGTTCCACCACGCCGATGATCGTACCGGCCACATCAAAGGCGTTGGTGCTGTAAACCCCCGGCATTTCCGCGGTTTCCCCGCCCAGGAGTGCGCAGCCAACCTCACGGCAAGCCGTTGCCATGCCGCTTACGATTTCCGCCGCCATTTCAGGTTTAAGGTGGGAAGTGGCGAAATAATCCATGAAGAACAAAGGGCGGGCGCCTTGCACGAGAATGTCATTGATACAATGGTTGACAATATCCATCCCCACACCGGTCAACCTGCCCAGCCGGGCGGCCAGGTCCACTTTAGTGCCTACACCATCCGTGGAAGCCACCAGCACGGGGTCTTTCCCGAGGTTTGATATTTCAAACAACCCGCCGAAAGACCCTAACCCGGCCAGCACCCTGTCGTTATAGGTGGAAGCCACGGCTTCTTTCATCAATTTCACGGCGCGATTTCCGGCTTCTATATCCACCCCGGCACTTTCGTACGTAGAGGGTGATTGATTGAATTGAAGCCCTTTTTGACCGATGTCCTTGCGATACTGCATGCCGGTAAAAGAAATTTCGGTAACAGCCTGGTAGGTATATTCAATAGCGGAACGCAGGGAATCGTTCCATGAGGTCACTCCCAAGACGCGCCCGCCGGCGTTCACCACGCGGGAGTTTTCAGAGCGTGTTGCGGCGTGAAAGACCACGCCGTGGGAGGGAGTCTTGTTGAGACCCAGAATAGGATACCCCGTCATTGGATCGGCCGGGTAGCCTGCAGAGGCGAGCACCACGCAGACGGCTGTTTTGTCACTCCAACGGACAGGCAGGTTGTGCAGGTTTCCGACGCAGCAGGCGGTAAAGATCTCCAACAGGTCGGTTTCAAGCAAGGGGAGAATGGCCTGGGTTTCGGGATCTCCAAAACGGGCGTTGAATTCCAGCACTTTCGGACCATCGTCTGTGAGCATCAACCCCGCATAAAGCACGCCAACGTACGGCATCCCTTCTTCAGCCAGACCGTCCACGGCAGGCTGCAGGATGGTCTTGATGGCCACATTTTCCATTTCCTTCGACAGACAGGGCGCGGGCGCGTAGGCGCCCATGCCGCCGGTATTGGGGCCTTTATCTTGATCAAGCAGGCGTTTATGATCCTGGGATGGCGGCATGGGCGAGAGGTTCCTGCCGTCACAGAAAGCAAGCAGGGATACTTCCTCCCCGTTTAATCTCTCTTCTATGATCACCTCACTTCCGGCATCCCCGAATTCTGCATCAAGCATAATCTCCTTCAAAGCGGTTAGTCCTTCATCGATTGTTTCCGGGAGGAGGACACCCTTGCCTGCCGCGAGCCCCGAAGCCTTGATGACCATGGGGCTTGCGCAGGTTTTGAGGTGATCACAGGCCTTTTGATAATCCTGAAAAACCGAAAAACGCGCGGTAGGGATGTTATGGCGCTGCATGAACTCTTTGGAAAAGCTCTTGGAGGTTTCGATGCGGGCGGCAGATTGCGACGGGCCAAACACGGAAATACCGGCAGCCCGCAGGGCGTCACTGACGCCAGCCGCGAGGGCTGCTTCCGGACCGATGACAGCCAGGTCGACCTTATTCTCGCTGGCAAATTTTGCCATTCCTTCGGCGTCATCCACTTTGAGCGGAACGAGGGTCCCCAAGCCGGCCATACCCGCGTTCCCGGGGGCGATATACAGTTTTTCCAGTAAGGGAGAATTTTTCAGTTTCCAGGCAATGGCGTGCTCGCGTCCTCCCGACCCGATGAGAATGACTTTCATGCGTTGGCTCCTTGTTGATATTCGAGAGGAATTTCGAACCCGTTCTTGTTCACACCATCGGGGATGGACAGGGGATATCGGCCGGTGAAACAGGCATTGCAGTATCCATCCTGCGCCCCGATGGCGTCCATCATGCTTTCCAGTGAGAGGTAGGAAAGCGAATCTGCACCGACCATGTCGCGGATCTTTTCGATACTGTGTTTGGCCGCGATCAGTTCATCACGGCTACCCATATCCACACCCATGTAGCAGGGGTGTTTAATGGGCGGGCAGGTGATGCGCACATGTACCTCTTTGGCCCCGGCGGTTTTAAGCAGCTGGAGGAGCGGGCCGGTGGTATTGCCGCGGACGATGGAATCGTCGATCATGATCACGCGTTTGTTCAACACGTTTTCCATGATGACGTTGTATTTTAGCGCCACACCCTGTTTGCGTAATGAATCCGTTGGTTCGATGAAGGTGCGTCCGATGTAGCGGTTCTTGATGAAACCGTCATTAAAGGAGATACCGGACGCGGTGGCGTATCCAATGGCTGCAGGAATGGAAGAATCCGGGATGGGAATGACCACATCCGCATCCACCGGGCTTTCTTTCGCCAGGTTCGCGCCTAACTGCTGGCGCACGTGATGGACATTCCTGCCACCCCAGGTGTTGTCAGGACGCGAGAAATAGATATGTTCAAAGGTACATAGGGAGGGTTGTGGTTGAGAGGTGAAAGGTTGGAAAACCTTGAGGGCGTTACTGCTGAGCGCAATGATCTCTCCGGGTTTGACCTCGCGGCAAGCTTCGCAGCCCAGGGTTCGCAGCGCTCCGTATTCCGAGGCGGCCACGTGACCGCCGCCATGCGGAAGCATGCCCACACTCAGGGGCCTGAAACCCCAGGGATCGCGCACGGCAAACACCTGATCACGTGTAAGCATGACCAGGGAGAAGGCGCCCTGCCATTGACCGATCGCGTCGCTAAGCCGTTCGAACCAGGTGCTGCCTTTGGAACAGGCCAGAGTCATTACCATTACTTCTGTATCCGAGGTGGAGGACATGCCGATGCCCTGGTGGAGAAGTTTGCTGCGCAGTTCGGCGGCGTTGATCAGGTTGCCGTTGTGCGCCAGGGCGATGGTGCCGTATTGTGTATCGATCATGAAGGGCTGGGCGTTACGTGCCGAAGGCGACCCGGTTGTGGAATAACGGGTATGCCCAATGGCAAAATCACCCTGCATTTTTGACAAGGAGAAGGGATCGAAAACCTGAGAGACCAGCCCAACATCCTTCTGCAGACGGATGATCTGGCCGTCAGAAACCGCCAATCCCGCGGCTTCCTGTCCGCGGTGCTGAAGGGCGAAAAGGCCAAAGAAGGCCATGCGGGCCACATCCTCGCCGGGGGCATAAATTCCCAAAACCCCGCATTCTTCTTTGGGAGAATCCAAATAACTCATTACAGGTCACTTTCTATACTTTTTTGCGCCCTCGATTCACCCGGTTAACTTTCCATAAGGTGAATCATCGGCTTTGAAGACTCTCATCATCATCCAGGATGATGTTTTGATTGGAGTTCTGAAATGCCTGTACCCGTTCACGCATGCCCGGATCGGAAACGGCGATGATCTTGGCAGCCAGCAGGGCGGCGTTCACGGGCTCCAGCACGACCGCCGGAGCGATGCCAGAAGGCATACGCAGGGAGGAGAATACGTCAGCGCCGGCGAAGGAATCAGAGACAGGCGGACATGCGATGACGGGTGCGCTGACGCAGCCGTCCGTGAAACCCGAAAGGGCGTTGCTGCGTCCGGCAATGGTAACGTAGACCTTGGGGCGGGCATCCGCTTCATAAGAGCGCAACATCTCAATCACGTGGGCGGCGGTTTTGTGGGCCGAACCGATGCGCAGTTGCACTTCAAAGCCAAAGGGTTCCGCGGCATCGGCGATCTTTTTTGCGTGTGCCAGATCGGCTTTGGACCCCATGAGGATGATCAACAAAGGCTTCATGCGAGGATTCCCTCCCGTTTGAGGTTTTCGATCAAGCGCTGACCGACTGGATAAGCAGCGGGCATAAAAGGCTTGCCGGTTAGCAATTCATAGATTTTGATATAGCGTTGAGACGCCTTCACCCAAAGATCTGGATCGACCTGAGGCGGTTCGCCCTCACCTCGGTAACCGAGGTCCGCGTATTGGCGGCGGATGAATTCCTTGTCGAAATTTTCCGGTTCCTGGCCTGTATTGAAACGCTGCGCGTAGGTATCTTCCTTCCAGAAGCGTGAGGAATCAGGAGTGTGAACTTCATCGATCAGCAGGATGCGTCCATCTTCTGCCAGTCCGAATTCGTATTTTGTGTCCACGAGGATCATGCCAGCCTTGTGAGCGATTTCCGCTCCTCGTTTAAAGATATTCAGAGCTGCAGCCTGGACGCGCTCCCATATATGGGCGTCCAAAAATCCCTGGCTCACCACCTCAGCGCAGGTCAACCGTTCATCGTGACCGGTAGCCCCTCCTTTGGTGGTGGGTGTGATGATCGGTTCGGGCAGTTGCTGGTTCTTTTGCAGGCCTTCTTTAAACCTGTAACCGTAAATATCACGTTCTCCCAGTTCATAACGACGCCATAGCGCGGTCTCTGTGACACCGGTGATGTAGCCGCGCACGATCACTTCAACGGGGAAGGGCGTGACCTTTTTAACCACCGCGGCATTCGGGTCAGGGATCCCAAGCAAGTGATTGGAGATGATGTCTTGAGTGTTCTCGAACCACCAGGCGGAAAGCTGGTTGAGTACCTGCCCTTTATAGGGCACGATGGACAGGTTCCGATCAAAAGCGGAAAGACGGTCTGTGGTAATGAGCAGTCGGCGGTTTTGCGGCAGGTCGTACCAATCCCTGACCTTGCCCTCCATGCGGTTGGGAAGCAGCAGGTCACTATGTTCAAATGGCCAGGCGAGGACAGGGATGATTTCATCAACAGTCAGCACGATATTTTAGGCTCCTTTTTGTTCATAATCCGGCGGCAAACCGGACACCGTTTTCAAAAAGAGGTAATCCTGAAAAACCCGAACGACGGAAACGATCTGGCGTTTGAAAGGGGAAGACATGGTCCTCTGGATGGGGCATCAGACCCAATACGTTCCCGGCCGTGTTACAGATCCCCGCGATGTCAAAGAGAGAACCATTCGGGTTTTGCGGGTACTTTCCGGAAGCTGGTTGACCATTCGCATAGGTGTAGATCAAGGCTACCTGGTCGCGTGTGAACAGGTTTTGCGCCTGAGATGGGTCAATGGTTTGAAAGTTGCCTTCCCCGTGAGCCACAGGGCAATCGATGAGCGTCTCGAGGTTTTTTGTCCAAAGGCAAGTTTGCGACAATGGTTTTAGGGTAACCCAGCGGCACTCGAAATGATTGCCTTGATTATAGGTCAAGGTAGAAAAGCGCGTTTCGTCCTTGGCCTGGTTCCCGGGCAGAATTCCTGCTTTAACCAGGACCTGAAAACCGTTACAAACGCCGAGCACAGGTTTACCGGCCGCGACAAAGGAGGTAGCCTCGTCGAGGAAATAATGGGAAAGGTCAAGGGCTAGCAGCTTGCCCGCTCCCAGGGCGTCAGCGTAGGAGAAACCACCGGGCAGAACCAACATTTGATAGTCCAGCCAATTGACCCGCTTTTCGCGCAGATCGCTGAGCGGCACAATGGATGGTGCGGCACCGGCCAGTTCAAGCGCCAGGGCCACATCCCCGTCGCGGTTGGTTCCTGGAGCAAAAAGGATCAGGGTTTTTGTCTTCATGCCTTCCCTCCACAGCCTTGCCAGGCAGTCAGCATCGATGATATGGGTACGCTCATGAGAGATCCACCCTCATGCTTGACGGTCATCGATTGCTCGATTACAACCGTTCCGATTTTCATCAAGGGTAATTGAAGGAAACAGGCTTCGAAAGTCTGACGGTTTTCCGGCGCGACTTCCACCAGCAGGCAGCCGGCGGTCTCTCCGAACAGGGCGCGCAAGGGGTGATCTCCGCTGGCGAGTTCCACCTCGCAGCCAAGCCTGCCGGCCAGACACAATTCAGAAAGCGCTACGGCAAGCCCGCCTTCACTGAGGTCGTGGCAAGCTAGCACCAGCCCTTTTTGTACCGCGGAATAGAAGGCTTTGTAGGTGTTGAGGTTTTCGGGTTGGCAGATCGGCAACCCCTCTTCAACCTTTCTTGAAGGATTGGTGAGGTTATAGTGGCTGCCCCCGAAGGTGGGTTGAAAACAACCGGCGAGATAGATGAGACTGCCCGGGTTTTTAAAATCAGCACTGACGGCCTGCCTCCAGCTGGGCATCCAGCCCAACGCGGAGATCAGCAGCGTGGGAGGGATGGCGTGCACTTTGCCGTCAGATCCAAGGTATTCGTTGTTGAACGAGTCCTTTCCTGAAATAAAGGGCGCCCGGTAACAGACCGCCGCGTCGAAACAAGCCTGTGCGGATCTGACCAGGTCTCCCATGATTTCGGGACGGTTTGGGTCGCCCCAGCAAAAATTATCCAACAAGGCCACGCGCGAAGGGTCGGCACCGCAGGCAACGGCGTTGCGGAAGGCTTCGTCAATGGCGAGCCAGGCCATCTGCGCGGCATCCAGTTTGCCGTATTCAGGGTTTAGTCCATTGGCCAGGACAAAGGCGTGTTCCGTGCGCCCCGCGGCGGGTTTGATCACACTACCATCTGAGGGACCGTCGTGTTGGATGCCGCACAACGGTTTAACCACCGTTCCACCTTGTACCTCGTGGTCGTAATCCCGAATGACCCTTTCCTTGGAGGCGATGTTGGGATGAGCCAGAAGGCGTAGCAGCGCATCCTGAAAATCAAGCCGCTCAGCTTCAGGCAGGGGGGCGATCTTTCCGGTTTTATGCGTTGGAGGAATAATGCGCGCATTGTAGCTGCGTTGGGGAAGTCCATGATGCAGGAAATGATTATCCAGGTCAAGCACAAGCTTTTCCCCGTAGTGAATGCGAAGTCTGCCGCTGCTGTTGATGGTTCCGATGTCGGTCATTTCCACTTCATAGCGCGCGCACAACGAGGACAAGGAATCCAAATTACATTGAGGAACAGTGATGACCATGCGTTCCTGGGCTTCCGAGAGCCAGATCTCCCAGGGAGCCAGGCCGGGATATTTGAGCGGCACATCCGCCAGTTGGATCTCGGTGCCCAATTCCGAGGCCATTTCTCCGACGGCTGAAGAGAGTCCTCCCGCGCCGCAATCGGTGATGGCGCTGTAGAGGCGCTGGTCGCGGGCCTGCATGAGCACATCCACCAGTCCTTTCTCGACCACGGGCGCGCCGATCTGAACAGAAGCGCCCGAAACTTCTCCTGTGCTGGCGTTCATGGTCATGGAGGAAAAGGTGGCTCCCCTGAGGCCGTCACGGCCGGTGCGTCCGCCTAGGACGATGACGTGATCCCCCTGGCGGATGGCGTGCGGATTGGAGCCCTTCGGGGCGATGCCTACACTGCCGCAATACACCAGTGGATTGGAAACGTACCCCTCGTCGAACCAGATGGCACCGTTGACCGTAGGGATACCCATCTTGTTGCCGTAATCCTGGATACCGGCCACGACCCCTGAAGCCACGCGTCGGGGGTGCAGCACCCCGTGGGGGAGGGAATCGACAGCGGTATCGGCGAAGCCAAAACAGAGCACGTCAGTGGAGGCTATGGGTTTGGCCGAGACACCGATCACGTCACGGATGACGCCGCCGATGCCGGTGTTGGCCCCACCAAAGGGTTCGATCGCTGAGGGATGATTGTGTGTTTCGACCTTGAAACTGATCTCGTTGAACCCATCAAATTCAACGATGCCTGCGTTTTCTGTAAAAGCGGAGAGCACCCAATCCGCGTTGATCTTTTGCGTGGCAGCCCGAATGGTCTGATTGAACAAATGATGATATTCTTTGGGGTATTGTTTTTCGGCGTTAGTATCCTGCAGGACGCTGACACGGGATTTAAAGGTCTTGTGGACGCAGTGTTCGCTCCAGGTTTGCGCGATCATTTCAAATTCCACATCACTCAGATCACGACCCTCATTTTGACAATAAGCCTGGATCGCCCGCATCTCCGTAAGGTCAAGAGCGGCGCGCCTCTCCGCGGATACGCGCAGCAAACCTTCCTCATCGAGTTCACGCAACCTAATTGTCTCCACGTGGTCGTTCTTCTGTGTTGTTTCAATGAAAACCGGAAAGACCTCTCCCAGGCAATAGGTCTGGATGACGTTGTTGACCAACAGCTTTTTTGCCAGGTCGTCCAGCGCGTTTTCATCCAGGTCTTCACCGCTGACTAAAAAACGGGACCCGGTGGCCGCGGCGTTGATCGTATCAATGCCCATGAGTTGTGTAGCTCTGAGGATCTGGTCTGCCACGGGGTCGGTTACGCCTGGACGTAAAACCACTTCCACCAGACCGGCCGCGCCATACGATACGAAGTCATTTTTTCCTTCTAAATGAGCTGGATCGAGAAGTCCGTATTCCACGCTTTGGGTAACAGCATCACTTAACAGGCTGGTTGCCACGCGTTCCAATTGCGTTTGCGACAAATTCCCACGCAGGAAAAATAGGTCCTGGCATTGAATGGATCGGATGTTGTGAAAAGAGAGGGAGTGTGCGTCAGAAAGGGTACCGAGAGAGCGAGGGTCGGAGTCAGTTTTCGATTTAACGACAAAACGATAAACTGCATCCGGGCCGTTTATATTCATTGAGGAGGTGCCTTTCGGTGAAGCGATGATGTATGATTCTAACTTAAAAAACCCGGTCTTGTCTAGACAATTAGGCTTAAAGTTTTCGGTTTATTGGAATTTTAAGGTTTACGGGTAATAAAGTAGAAAGGAAGGACTTACGTAAGCTCTTGCTGTATTCTATCTGCCAATCGCAAGGCGGTAATGGAAGAAATACCTGTATAAGAGGTTACATCAGTCAACTGATCCAGTTCAGCCCTTTGCAACCATTTGGAGATGTATGCGTCTTTGGCAAGCAGACCGGTCAGCGGATTTTGCTTGCCGGCTTTAACGTCCTGCCAGGCGGTCATGGCCAACCCGCGCAGGACCTCATGGCTTTCCTGGCGGTCGGCGCCCTTTTTGCTCAAGGCCATCATCACGCGTTCGGTGCTGGCGAAGGGTGCGTAGACCTCAAGATTTCGGCGGATGGTCTCACGATCAATGCTCATTTTGCTGACAATTTTCACGGCGACTTGCAGTAATTCATCGCAGATCAAAAATGATTCCGGCAGGAGGGTACGCCGGTTGGCGCTGTCGTCCAGCGTGCGTTCCAGAAGGTTGGTGGCGGCATTCTGCCAGGCAACCTGTGGATACGCAGAAAGCTGGCGTGCCAGCGAGTCGATCTTTTCTGCGTTGATGGGGTTGCGTTTAAAGGGCATGGCGGAAGAACCGACCTGTTTAGGGGCGAAATATTCACTGACCTCGCCGATGGGTGGGGATTGCAGCACGCGCAGGTCAAAAGCGAATTTATGCAGGGTCGCGCCCAGGCTGGCCAGCGCGCTAAGAACGGTATAGTCCTGTTTGCGGGTGCAGGTCTGCGTACTGACCGGGTAAAAGGGTAATCCAAGATCCTGGCTGAGCAGGTTTTCAAAACGCGTGAAGTTTTCTTCACCCAGCAGATCCAGATAGGCCGCG